>SVJB01000037.1 GCA_015069185.1 Oscillospiraceae bacterium | reverse complement strand
TCGTAGAAGCGGCTTAATAACTTTCTAATCTGAAGTATGATTTGCTCATTACTTCGAGCTTATCTTTTAGATAAGCTTTGCACCTTGTCCATGGTGCTCTGGCTTGTTTTGTTTTTAAAAAACTCAAAAAAATTATTCTAACGAGTTTACATGTTTGTTTGTTGTACACTGTTTACTTTTCAAGGTTCATCGCTGTCGTTTTTCGCGACAGCTTGCCTATAATACCACCCCTCTCTTTTATTGTCAACACCTTTTTTCAACTTTTTTTCAACTTTTTTTATTTATTTTTTTCGTCCAAAATTTATCTGATAATAAAAAGCGGAAGACAATGTATTCTCCCGCTTACTACCTACTACATGTAGTGTTTTTACTTAGATATTAACAATTTCTGACCTGGATAAATAATGTAAGGTTCAGGTAATCTGTTTATTTTTTTAAGTAATTCAGGGTCTGTTCTGTATTTTTTCGCAATTTTCCAGATACTGTCTCCTGGTTGAACGATATATAAGAGAATAGGAGCACAACAGATAACCGAATTCTCACCTTCGTAATCGCTTACCTCTACACAGTCAGTAACAATATTAAAAGAAATACTTGTTGTTATGATACCACGGGCTGTTATGGAGATACGCAGTTCTATTTCATTATCGGAAATGATGCCAAAGCTAATATGGTTAATGTCAATATTAACATTTGCTTGCATTTGTGAATTGCTATTTCTATGTTCGAAAAGTTGTTCAAATGGAATTTTCACATTGAACGTAGCAACAGGCATTTCAGGATCATCAGTAAGATATAATACGTTACAGAAAACAAAACCTGTAATTAACACAGCTCCGTCCTGGCAGGTTGATTCAACGATGCCCGGATTACATGTTACGTTAACTATCTCTTTGATTCCCGGAAGAGTATCATCTTTACCGGCAACATCTTTAAGAACAAACGTAGAAGTAAGCTCTTCGATATTACCTGCTGCTGACACCTCTTCTTTCGTTAGCTGAAGGTCTGCTTCAAGAGCGTATGCATCTTCAAGAATATTAATCTGTTCTGTTGTATATGATTTAATATTAAAAACCACTGTACTGTTTACATTTAGAACACGTCTGACACCGTCATTATCTTCTATAATATCGATGTTAAAACTTTTAATTGCGTAATCCACAGTGCGGCATTGACTCTCATCACGAACCTCCACATCTACAATATGAGTAAAAGGAATTTGATTTTCAATTATTTGAAGCGGTTTACTGCCACCATCTGCAATGTATAATGTACAAATTGAAAGATTACCTCGAATCTGCATTTTATCGCCTGTTACAGTATAATTAATATCGCCCACTTGAGGATCTGAGCGAAGGAGCTTTGCAAAAGGTTGTTTCACACCGGGAAGCTCGAGATTGGAGCTTATATTACAATCCGAAGTAATATTTTCTGTACAAATACTTATATTTTCTTGATTAGTTAATATCTGAATGCCCGGCACCTGTGCAATATCAGTAGTAATCCCCTGCTCCATATTATTTGTAATCTTTACATCAATGCGTACGGAAGCGCGGATAGATAGTTTACGGCTGTTGATAAGAGTGAATTCTACATTCTCAACGGTAGACACTGCACGCAACAGAATATCACGAGTAGCTGTTGGTATATCCCCTGTAAGAGAATGGTTGGCTATAGTGTTAAATGCCTTTACAGGAGATTCATCATTATCACTCATATATAAGACATTGTAATTAATTATAAAATCAGTTACGACAAAAGTATTATCCATCCGCACATTTTCAACGAAGGTGGTCCCTTCTACCGCCAGAATCCGCGCTACGTCCGGCATGTTATCCGGAACAATGCAATCAAATTCAAATACGTTACGCAAAGTCACAGTTGGCATAACACTATTTAATCGTATATAGTCCTTTATTAATTCCATACATAAAGCCTCCTTGGGTTTGATAGGATATATATATGCTGTGAAAAGGTTGTGTATGCATGAAATCAAGGCAAAAAAAAATGCCTGCATTTTGTGCAGGCGCTTTTTTCTTACAGTTCTTCTTGTGAGCTGTCAACTGCATTTTCAATATCAATGTCCTCCGGTATCTGGATCACAAAATCCTGAGGCATTATTTCCATTTTAACTTTCATTGTGTACTCCATCTTGATGGAACCAACATCCGGGTTGTCTTGTACCATGGACACAACCATATCAATCTCCACCAAATCCACAAGATATTCTGCGCTTACATATAACATAATATCCATTTTACTGATATTAATCTCTCCGCCATCACTGTCCAAGCCACCTAATAATTCATACAAAAACGATATATCTTTCGTAGTATCAATAGATATAAATATTTTGTACGAGCCGTCTGATTGTATTTCTGACGATGATTCCTTGATAACATTAATAAACTCTTCATCGCTTGGTTCTTCGGCATCGTTATCAGATGAGCCTGTAGCTTCTTCAAAGGATGATTCTGTTTTGATAGTCACGCCATCGATAACAGTGTACAAATATCCGTTGGCATAGTATTCAATATCTTTTTCTGCCTCTTCTCCGGGAAAAGTAGTTGTAAATTCAGAAGCCATGACGGAATTATCACCGTCTTCTTTGGAATACTGTAACATACTCATCGTGAGATTCATTGTCAATCCGGGAACAGTAGCTTTGACACTGGCATCCATACTGTTTTTCATAACTCTGCCGGTATTGTTATTAGCATCATTTTTCTCTATCAAATCAAGGAGCTCTGCGACAGTGAGTTCCCGAGGCGCCTCTGTTGGCTTAGGTGCCTCTGAGCTTGTATCACAAGCAGCAAAGCACAAAACAAGCAAAGTAGCTAACATCAAACAAATAATTTTCTTCATTTTCTTGTCCTCCTGTTTGTTCTAAATTTTTCACTTATAGATATTCATCTTCGGTTATTGCATTATCAATATCAACGCCCTTCGGTGGTTGTATTACATAATTGTCATCTAAAAACTCTGTTGTAAACATTTCTTTGTATGCCAAATTCACATCATCTGCAAAGGTCTGTTGTCCGGAAATATTATATTCAATCTCAGCAGCATCAACCAGGTAATCTTCCGTAATATGATAAAACACCTTGTATGAATTGACTGTAGGAGCATACACAATATCTGTCATACTCTCAATTACTTTACTCAAAAATGTACTTTCCTTCGTAGTATCAATGGTGATATACACTTTGTATGATCCATCAGTTTGCTTTTCCAGGAAAGCATCTTTGGATGCAATAAACATATAGTCAAGATCTTTTAATTGCAGCGATAATTCAGACGGAAATGCCTCCTGAAGAGAAGATTCGTATTTGTAGGTCTCGCCAAAAGATGAAAGATACAAATAGCCATCTGTATAATATATCGAATAATTATCTATTTCGTAATTATTATCAATGGTATATTCCATAGAAACAACAGAATCGTCGTCTGCATATTTTACATAACCACACATATCCATTGACGTTTTTGCCTTTTGAGAATCATAAGTGATATCTACATCACGACTCATAGTAGTCTTTATTGTTTTCTGATCATAAGCAACTGACGATCTGTAATTAACAATGTTCAAAAGATTTTCAACCGTAGGATTTGCTATAAATATGTTCTCTAAATATTCCTCTTCAGTCATAGCATTGTCAATATCAATACCTGCCGGTACAAGAATTTTATAATCAGGAGCTAAAATATCTACTGCAACAGCAATATCGGAAGTAATATGAACAGTACCGATATCAGCTTTCTCCTGTGTAGCTTTGAACTCAATACTTATTGAATCCATAAAGGAATCTTCCGTTGTTGTGATCTTTACTGTACACTTTGTAAGATTGTCTGACATTTTTTCATCAACCATTTGGGTGATAAAATTATCAATGTATGCACTGTCTTTTGATACATCAATCTCAATTATAATGTCATATTTGCCTTCTGTATCAACATTTATGGTCACATCTTTGGCAACATCAGCAAGAGTACTGATATCTATAAATGATTCTTCCCAGATAGCTTCTAACACTTTATCTACCGGACTCTCAAATTTTATGGTAACACCTGCGTCAGTTGCAGTATACATATAATCATTCTCAAAATAAAACGAGGCAATCTGTTCCGGCTCCGTCGGTACAACTGTTTTTGTTTCTTGTGATAAAATTTTAGAATCTGCAGTATCCTTAGTATATGTAACTGTCTGTTCACTTGTTTTTATTTCCATACCTGTATAAACAATGTCCATAACTATATTTGTGGTCATTTTCAGTACGTTGTCTCCCAACTCTGTTTTAGATGAATCTTCAATCTCTTCGAGCGTTGGTGCGAGGCGACTCATATCTTCAGACGTTGGCGCGGGCGTAGGAGACGGTACTACAATGGGAGTAGAAGCCGGTTTCTTACCCTTATCAGATGCGTTATCGCAGGATGCCAGGCTAAAAATTAATATAATTGATATTATAAAACAAAGAATCTTTTTCATTTCCCAATCTCCCATTTCAGTTTATCAAGGCTGAGCATACCATATTTTCGTCTATCTGTCATCATCTTTGTGAAAAATCAATGACCATAATAAAAAAGCTGCCGAAGTCGGCAGCTTTGAATGTTATTTTTGTTATGAACTTAGCCTGCAACAACAGCATTCTCTACATCAATGCTCTCAGGTACTGTAATCTCATACTCTGCGCCAAGATTTTGTGCAGTTGCTGTAACATTGTATTTAATATCAACAACACCGACGCCAGCCATTTCAGCACTTAAATCAATATATATTTTCATAGTATTTAAGAAATAATCTGCATCAACGATGAATTCTGAGGTGATTGTCTTAAGTGTAACACCTGTGCCTGTCGCACCAATACCTTCTAAAAGACCCTCTACAAGAGCATTATCTGACTGTGGATCAACATCAAGAGTTATCTTGTATGAACCATCTGTCTGAACTTCAACTTTTGTGTCTTTAGAACCTTTAAGAAGATCATTCATATCACCTGATGACATAGAGTTTGCTCCGGTTATTGCTTCAAATAAAGATTGTTTCTTGTAAGTAACACCATTGTTAGCAGTATACAGATAACCATTTGCATAATATTGTTCTGACACCATATTGTCCTCGCCGGGTAATTCAACCGTTGTCTTAACAGAAGCAACAGAATTTGCAGCACTTTCTTTCATGTACATTTCCATTGACTGTTTTATTTGACTTGTAGTGCCTGAAATAGTAGTATCTGCTACCATATCCATTGTCATCTTTATAACATCTTCACCATAGCCGGCTTGCTCCTTTTGGTTGACTAAAGCCATCAGCTCTGTAGCGGTTAATTCATTAGCAGGTCCATTAGAAGGTTCTTTTGTAGGACCATTTGATCCCGAACCGGTATCACATGAAACTAAACAAAATACCAACAAAACTGAAATAATAAAACATACAACTTTCTTCATAAATAAATCCCCCTTATATTATTTTTGTTCCTATATTCTCACCCATCTTTACAAGGGTCTCGTGGCCCTCCAGGGTGTTTTGTATAATATCATCAGAAATCGCCGCAGCATCTTGTTGCAAGAGTAATACTACTGTAGATCCGCCAAATTCAAATTTGCCCTTTTCCTGACCCTTGGTTACCGGCCCGGTTACAGGGTAATTAACAATACGACCTACCATTGTAGCGCCTACCTCTATCTGTGTCACTGTGCCAAAATTCTTCGTTTGTATAACAGTATATTCACGTGAATTTTCTTTGTATACATCAGCAATTGCTGTGGCAATCGGATTTACTGTATGTAATATACCTTTTATATAACGATTTCCAACAACAATTCCATCATCAATATAGCAGTACCGATGGTAATTGTCAACTGAAAGTCTGACTACAACACACCAACCTCCGGTATATTTGGCGGCCAATTCTTTATCGCGCAGGATAGACTCTACTGTATATCTACTGTTTTTTATCTCAAAGGGTGTATTTTCACCGATTTTATATACCGTAACCTTGCCATCAGCCGGGCTGATAAGCACATTTGTATTCATGTCAACAGGCCTACGCTCCGGCTTGATAGGTCTGGTGAAAAAGTCGTTGTAGGATGTGTATTTCTGAGGCATATAGTCGTCCATATTAATTTTCTGCTTCTTAACAAAACGCTTTATATGTATCTTAGAAATACTACGGGATAAATAAAAACCGGCAATTTTCGAGAGAAACGGACGGGTCATAACTTTGATAACTATACGACCTGCTTTGCGTGTATACAGATTGTGTAGAAATCTATCCTGACCTGTTGTTTGCTCAATCAAATTGCCTTGTCGATCTTTGTAAGTCAAAATGAATTACCTCGTTGTCTTAATAATAACCTTTAACCAGTATTCCGCATACGATAAGGGCACCAATAATTGCCAGAACAATTGTTTCTTTGCGGCGGGGTTTCTTTACCTTAATATCCCATACGAAACAAAAAGCGGTGATAAACATTATTATTACATAGATAGGACGAATATTCACAGAAAACTTGGCATTCAGCACGTTATCTATCGCAAATATCAAAGGGAATATAAGTGCAGCAGATGTAACAGGCAAACCCTGGAAATATTTACGATTCTCTGTAGTCTCTTGTTGACGCTTACTTTCCATTACATTAAAATATCCTAATCTGATGACGGCAGCCAATACGTACAGGCCTGCAGCAATCATCGTAATCCAGTGGTGAGGTCCTATACAAATTACAGTAAATGCCGGAAATACACCAAAACAAATCAAATCACACAGTGAATCAATTTGTATACCAAACTCCTGTGCATCCTTTGAACGTTTTGTGTGTCTTGCGATCTTACCGTCAAACATATCACAAAATCCCGAAAAAACAAGGCAGAAAAATGCTACCTTAAAAGCACCTAAGTCGCCTCTTGCGCCTGCAGCTGCCTGTGTGACACCGAAAAATGATGATAACAATCCAATATATGTAAGTATTACTGAACGGTTATAAAATCCTATCATTGTTCCTTTCCTCCCTTTTCACCAATTATTTATCGGCTGTAATAATATTGATAGTTTTAAGAAATTCCTCGTTATTCTTTGTACGTAGCATCTTGTTTACTATCATCTCTGTTACTTCTGCAGTCGCCGCATTGCTCAAAGCTTTACGTATTGAGTACACACGACTGAGCTCCTCCTCCGTAAGCAGAAGTTCTTCTTTTCTGGTACCGGACTTGTTTATATCTATTGCAGGGAAAACTCTCTTTTCTGAAAGCTTTCTGTCAAGGT
This sequence comes from Oscillospiraceae bacterium, assembly GCA_015069185.1. Lineage (GTDB taxonomy): Bacteria > Bacillota > Clostridia > UBA1212 > UBA1255 > SIG424. The sequence continues at coordinate 3,545 of SVJB01000037.1, read as the reverse complement.
GAAGCTCCATATTACCTGTACCTTTGAATTCTTCAAAGATTACATCATCCATTTTACTACCTGTGTCAATAAGAGCGGTAGCAATTATTGTCAAGCTACCTCCCCCGCGGATATTTCTGGCAGCACCAAAGAATCTCTTTGGCTTATACAGTGCTCCTGGATCCAGACCACCTGAGAGCGATCTGCCTGTAGGTGGTATTGTAATATTATATGCTCTGGCTAATCTTGTCAAACTATCCATGAGAATAACAACATCTTTACCATGTTCTACTAATCTCTGTGCACGTTCAAAAACCATCTCTGCAACTTTTATATGCTTTTCCGGCATTTCGTCAAAAGTTGATGAAATAACATCACCTTGTACTGATTCACGCATATCAGTTACCTCTTCAGGTCTCTCGTCAATGAGCAGTACAATAAGCTCAATATCAGGGTGATTTTCCGTGATACTGTTTGCAATTTTCTTAAGGAGTACTGTTTTACCTGCCTTTGGTGGTGAGACAATCATTCCTCTCTGACCTTTGCCTATAGGCGCTATCAGATCAATAATTCTGGTAGACAGCTCATTCTGTACTGTCTCAAGTTTTATCTTTGAATCAGGATATATCGGTATAAGAGTCTCGAAAGGCTTTCTTCTCATAGCCACATCAATAGTATCACCATTGACTGTATTAATATAACAGAGAGCCTGGTATTTGTCGTTCTCTCGCTGATACTTACTCTTGCCTATTATATAATCACCTGTTTTCAGGTTAAACTTACGAATAAGCGTTGGTGGCACATATGTGTCTTTGCTGTCTGAGATATATCTGTTGCATCTGAGGAATCCATAACCGTCAGGTAATACTTCTAGTATACCCTCTGCATCATCAGCAGTAGGTACAGACGAAGACGCGGGAGCGGACTGAGCTACCGGAGTTTCCTGACCCACAGTGGCAACTTGATCTGCCTCTTCGTTCTGCGAATCTGACATATTTTTTTCTGTGTCATTTTCTATCGTGGTATCAATATTTTCTTTTAACTCCTCAACATTTGAAGCAACACTCTGTTTGTTATCCTCAATAGGAGCAGATTCATCTGTTTCGACTGAGGTGTTTTTTCCTCTTCTATTCGTATGCTTCGTATTCTTTATAACATGCTGTTTCTTACCATTTGTTTTCTTGGTAGTTTGCTTATCTTTTACATTTATTTGATTATCATCGCGAGTGGAGGCTTTGTTGCGATTTCTTTGTTTTGGTGCCTTTGCAGCATGAGCTACAGGATGTTCTTCTGTTGCAGGCTTACTTATTTCCTCTGAAACTATTTCAGCTGTTTGTTCAGAAGCTGCTACAGCTACAACCTCAGGAGTTTTCTCTACCGGTTCTTCCTCTGAGTTATCATTTTCCGCTACAGCCTGCATAGCTTCTATTAATTGTGCTTTGTTCTTTGTTGTAACAGACTTCACGCCAAACATTTTCGCAATTGCGCGCAAATCTTCCAATTTCTTTTTCTTTAAATCTTCAAGATCCATTTATTCACCATTTTGTATTAAAATTTTCTGACTGTATTAAGAATAGTATTGAAAAAATAAAATTTATTTGTGTATGTTATACCAGAGGTCTCATTTTGTCAATCCGTTATTTTTCACACGTTTATTTATATATGCGATTAAGAAATCATAAAAATCAAACACAACCTGTGGTGTAAACTTATTTGCATGTAATCCTACAATTACATTACGGTGACACTCAGGATTCGTAATCGGCAACAGATTAATGTCTTCAGTCGGAAACTCACTCCATGAAAACTCAGGCCAGAATCCGATGCCGGCACCTGTTCTAATAATATTTTTGACGGTTACGATAGAATCCGACTCAAATATTATATTCGGAGAGAAGCCAACTGATTCACAAAATTTATCACAAACCACACGGAAGAAACGGGAGCCAGATAAGTTCACAAAGCCCTTATCGCGCATTTCAACTAAATTTACTGAAGTAAGGGAATTATATTCCGTAGTCTTTGGCGTGGCCAAATAGATTTTTTCATCAAAAACCGTTCTCTTAGTAAAATCGTGCAGGTGTTCAAGGTCAGCAAAGTTTGTAGAGACCGAAATGTCACAATTGATCTCTTCATTCTGAATTATGTGAAAAATCGCGTCGCGATTTTTCTTCTTATATTCCAGTACCGCATCAGTGATAATTGAAGAGGCTGCTAGCACATTCAGGCTAACTGAATTATCATTTTCATGTTTTAGCTTATTTGTTTCCGTAAGAATATTATTATAGATGGCAAATATCTTATCAGCCTCTCCTTTCAGATATTCGCCGTAAGCAGTCAGCCCTATATTTCTGCCCTTCTTGAAAAAAAGTGGGAAACCAAGGTCTTTTTCAAGATTTTTAATAGTTTTAGTAAGGGCCGGTTGTGATATATATAATTCCTCTGCCGCTTTAGTAATATTCTGATGTTTTGCCGCTATGTAGAAATTGTAAAGTTGATTCAGTTGCATTGTAGCACTCCTATAACCTGTAGTTATCATTTACATAATAATTATATATTTAACAAGCTGATTTGTCTATGACATAATATGTGAGCAAACAGATAAAGGAGTGTTTTTATGGTTCAGGTTGTTTTAGAAAGTGTAATGTTAATATGTTTTGGTATATCATGGCCAATTTCTGTATATAAGAGTTATAAAACAAAATCTACTAAAGGAAAGAGTCTTATCTTCCTGTTGGCTATTATGATAGGTTATGTTGCCGGTATCACTGCAAAAATTGCAGGCGGCGCTATTAATTATGTATTAATTATATATATTTTCAATTTGACAGTTGTTAGCATTGACTTTGCGCTATACTTTATCAATAAGCACGGTGAAAAGGAAAAAATGCGTATGCGCCAGCAAATAGCTTGAAAAATCAGTTGACAAACATGTTTTTTTTTACTATCATTGTCAAGCTACATGCGGATGTGGCGGAATTGGCAGACGCGCTAGATTCAGGTTCTAGTGAGCGCAAGTTCATGTGGGTTCAAGTCCCGTCATCCGCATAAAAGCACAAAGCCGACGCTCACCAAAAAGCGTCGGCTTATCATTAGTTATACGGACTTCCGTATAATGCGGAATAACACTTGCTGTATTTCGTTTTAGAATTTTTATCCATAGCAAAAATGCACTTAACTCAGCTTACGCTTCGTTAAGTGCATTTTCTGTTTGATCAATTTTCCGATTATCAATCCTGCATAAAGACAAGCAGGATCATTCAGACCATTACATACCTGCTTAAGAGGGCCGAATGTCGGTCAAAACATACCCATCAGAAGAACCACTCTTCACCAGATAGAGTTCATGCTTCGTATAGACCGTTTTATAGATTTCGGTAACATTACGGAACTCAGGATGATCCACCACAAATTTGTAGGTCACCACCTCGTTGGGATTGTCGGACATCAAAGTAAACTCAAGTCCATAGGGCAAGCCCTGATAGATTTCCTTCGAGAGTGGCGCACTTGTGGAATTGATCTTTTCGCAGGTCATATCCGAATACAGGTAATACATCGGACTATAA
>SVJB01000001.1 GCA_015069185.1 Oscillospiraceae bacterium | reverse complement strand
AATCATCCATATAAACAAGTCCACAACTAGACAATGTTAGCAAATAAAGCACACATATCAAAAGAATAGCTACTTTTTTCATTTTCTTCTCCTCTCAATAGATTCAAGTTTTTAACTGTTCAAAAAAATCTTGTTTATTGCTTGTTTATTGCTAGTTTCGCCTTTGTATTACAAAGGCATAGGGCAAAGCCCATACCCCTAAGGTTGCGTGTATCCAAAGGCTCCCTCCGGGAGGGAGCCTTTCTATTAACTCCATTACAACACATATCGGCAGAGAAAACAAGTTCTCTGCCGAAGTTTTGTGCCCGCCTATTTCTCCGCTAAGAATGCAGAGAGAATTTTCCGCAGTTTTTATTTATCACAAATATCATTCAGCCGCTTTAAGAACTATAGTCATTTCTTTTGAACCTGATTCAAAATAGAACTCTGTTTCATCTCCGGAATATGTATATCCTTCTGGCATCTGTAGAATAGCTACTTTGTATTCATCTTCAGGTAAATTAAATGTAGCAACTCCCTTGCTATCGGTTTTTGATGGAACACAAGTATCTTTACAGAGTTGAACAAATACATTTTCTAATCCCTTACCTGTCTCATCAACAACTGTTACTTTATAACCATCAGTTAAAGGCTCTTCTGTTGGTGCAATTGTTGGTGATGCTTCCGGTGTCGGTTCATTAGCAGAAGGAGTACTTGTAGCAGTTGGATTGTTCTCACTGCCACAGCCAAACATCATAATAACACCTAAAACTATTATTAATACAATTAATAATTTACAATTTCTCATTATAATACCTCTTTCTTTATTGAATATAACAAATCAAAAACATCCATGATATTTCATCATTCACATTATCAATACTACTAAATAAATATGCCGCATCAGATGAATCACACCAACCCATATAATCAATATGATTTGATAAAATATAAATCAAATCCTGATCAAGCTGATATATTCCTGTTGTTTCATCAGCACATGAAACATAGTCAATTATACAATTTGTATAATCCTCTTTTTTCACGAGATTGCCATTCTTATCATATATAAACGATTTGACACCCGTAGTCTCCAGTAATTTTTTATATGAGATATAGGGTGTAGATTCTCCAAAAGAAACATATGCCACCGGTCCATTTTCAGAGCCTATATGATAATAACCATCAGTCTCATTATAATAAAGTTTATAATCATTTGTAGCTCCTGTAATATCAACAAAAGTTAATTTAGGAGAGCCATTTATTGTGATTTTTGTAGGTGTTTCTGATGGAGTATAAATAATATAATCAATATCACTAATATCAAGAAGTGCATCACCTGTACGTTCAACAGTCAATATAGCACCTAAATCACCTACTGCACCTAGTATACAACATATACCAAGATTTCCTTCTTTAACATTTAAAGTAAAAGAATTATTATTCATATCAGTAGTTTCAGTTATATTCGCAATATAAAACTCATTACCACCCCAATAACTAAGCTGTGCATATGTATTGGATAGTGTAATTCTATATAATCCTGAAGCCTCCGGTGTGAAAATAAAATAATTCATTTCATCTGAAGGTAGATCAACATAAACAGAATTCGTAGTAATTATATTTGCATTACCCACATATAATTCTGTAAATTCCTCTGAAACTTTAGGTGCGATCACAAATGTTGTTTCTGTTTTTTCGTTTGATAAAACAGCCATACCATTATTGTAGAACATGCCTTCCGGTATTCCTTCCAGACTAACAGTATATTCTCCGCTAATTAACGATTCTGTTGCTTTACCATTATTATCTGTCTGTTTTGTAGCTTTTATAACATTTTCTTGTAAAAACTTAACAGTTATACCTGTAATAGGCTTACCATTAACATCAATAATGCGTACTACATAATTCTTTGTAACATTTTCAACAATAACTTTCTTATTTATCGTTACAGTTATCTGGTTCTTTTCTTTTGAAACATCAAAAGATGTTTTATCAGCTTCATAACCATCAGGAATAGTTATTTTAAAACTATAGTCGCCTTCTTCAAATTCAATTGATGCTTCACCATTTGAATTTGTTGTTAACTTTGTAATATCAGAGCCTGCTATAAAAGAAACATTTACATTCTTTAATTTGTTTCCTTTATTATCGGTTACAGTGATTTTATATGTAATTTTCTCGGGCTTTACTTCTGTATTGTTATCATCGTTACCTTCAATAAATTCAGCAACAGAAACAAAACTACCTGCGGCTATATTATTAGTTCCATCCGGTAATACTGCCAAAGAAATTTGTATAATATCATCTTTCTTTACTTTTACAGATACTGTCATCAAACCATTTTCTTCTACACCATCAGTTGACATTGTGTTGTAGGCATATGAATTAAGATTATATAACACATATTCATATGAAATACCTGATGTTACAGATTTACATGTAATTTTAATTGTACCATCTGCTGTAGCAGTATATGTATAATACTTTCCTTGACTGTCTCCTGCATCAGTATTAGTTGTAAACTCTCCAAGCTCAAATTTATACGGATTTTCAGGAGTTCCTTCAATACTTTTAAAAGAAAACTTATAAGTCTCATCGGAATTTGAAGTATTTGTAATTTCTAATTGTACAGGAGTAAAAGTATCTGCTGATGTAACTACAAAAGAAATCTTACCATTATTTGGAGTATATATCTCATTCTGATACTTAAGACTAATATTTTCACTATTAATCTCCATAATCATGCCTGAAACTTTATATACATCACAGTAAACAGTCTTGCCTGCAGGAACTTCAACCTCAAATTCTGTCACACCACCAAATTCATAAGGATTACCTGCGGTACCCAGCTCTTCCTCTACAGGAGTAATTTCTTCTATATCAGTTATAATCTTTTGGATATATTCATCTGATGTATAATATGCAAATATGTTCTCAAATACTTCTGTACTTGTAATATATCCATTGTGAATATAGCTGATCATTCCATATCTATCAATAATAACAGTTGTAGGATAAGAAGTAATCGGCAATGCCTTTTCCCACTGATTGCTACAAACGCCCATTGGAATTGTTAAATTGTTATCCGTCTTAAACTGCTGAACAATTTGATTGGATGTGTCAACAGGATTCATTGCAAATAATGAAAGTTTATCGGAAAACTGACTGTATGCAGCATCCATATAAGGAAATTCCATCTCACAAGGTTTGCAGGCAGCATACCAGAAATTTAGTACAAGTGCTTTCTTTTCTTTGAGAATGTCCGAAACCTTATATGTATTATTTTCAGAATCTGTGAAAACAAAATCGGGTATTATTTGTCCTGGCTTAAAAGAACTGGATTGTATATCGGCTTCAACAATATTTGTTTTTAATGCTATCACAAATTCTGTTGACGTAATTTTATATGTATCTTCATACGAATATCCAATTGGAACTTTTTTTAAAACTACAACAGCATCGCCAGTAATAGAATCACTGAATTGCATTTTTCCATCTGAATCTGTTTTTTCTGCCCAGACAATCTCCGTCATGGAGCTATCTGTATAAACATAAACATCTATATCTGGTAGCGGCATACCACCTTCTGTCTTTATAGTAATTGTATAATTTTGCGGTGTGCCTGTTTCTGGCGAAGCTGATGGAACGGCAGATGGCTTTAAATTATCATCTGATTTTTCACAAGCAACACCTAAAATACAAATTATAACAATTGCAACAACTATAAAATATTTAAAATATTTTTTAATTAACATTATTATCATCCCTTATGCTTCAATGTAACAACACATAAATAACCATGAAATTTCCTTGTTGATGCCAGGAATATTTATTCCATTAGTATCTTTAAATAAGTACAAATCACGTTCAGAATCAAACCACCCAACATAATCACCACGTTGCTGAATTATATACATAAGATCTGCTGTTAACGGATAAACACCTTTATCCGTATCAGCGTTTTCTATATATTTAAGTAAACATTCTGAATATGACTCTTTTTTTAAGAAATTTCCTTCTTCATCAAAGAAATATCTAACAACTCCTGATGTTTCAAGAATTGTCTTAAATGAGGCGAGATAATCATTTTTCTCTGTCAAACTAACTAAAACTAAAGGGCCATCTTTACTACCGAGATGATAAAATCCATCGTTTTCATTCAAAACCAGATTATAATTATCAGTTGAAGCAGTTAAGTCAAATTGTTTCAATTCAGCATCCGCAGGCAAAGTATATTTATTTAATGAAACTGTCGGATTATAAATATCAAAAGGTTCATTATCATAAGAAAGTTCAGGATCGCCTATACGTTCGATGCAAATTATACAATCATTGGTATTCTCTGACGGATCAATACCAATTACAACTTCAACTGTGCCGCCACCTTGAGAACTAATCATTGATCCATATATATTCATCGAAAAAGAAACATCATCTTTTGTTTCAGCAACATTGTCTGACTGAACAAAATGAGGAGATCCATAATATCCTATAGTTCCTTCCCCGGCTTTTAGGTAAAATTTATACTGACCAGGCTTATCCGGACAGAATAAAAAGTAGTTTCTATTTCCTTTATCTAAAGTAGTATAAGTGCCACCTTCAGATACTGAGTATGCAGAATATCTCTTATCACCCACACCAAGTTCACGAACTTCTCCCGATATACGATTCGCTACAAGTATTTCCAGAGAGGTCCGTTCTGCTGATAATTTATTATTTTCTTTGTTGTAATAAAAACTCTCTTCTCCAGCTGTGAATAATAATTCAACATCATAATTGCCACGAAGCATGTTTTTAGTAACACTTCCGTTTTCATTTACAATCTGCATGGAAATTTGCTTTCCATCCTGTAAAAATTTAACAACAACACCATCAGTTACAGGCTTGCCTGTTGCATCAACAACATTTACTGTGTAGTCTGCGTTTACTGATGTTGGTTCGGGAGTAGGAGTATTGTCATCATTCCCCCCACAAGAACATAAAAACGCTGCGCAGCATAAAAGCAACGCAGCAAAAGTAAATAATTTACCTAAAATAGTCTTTTTCATTAAAATTCTCCTTAATATTCTTATGCTCCTAGATATTCATAATAATAACAAAGCTTGAGCCAACCAAATTCTACACTGTAATCCATCGGGTTAACATATTTATCTGCCAACATTTGTAACATTTCAGCAAGTTCTTCATCAACTGCAACACAACCGATAAGTTCATCTTTTCCATTTTCAATTATCTTGGACAAATATTTTTTCATAGCTTCAGTACAATCTGAACCGGCGCCATGATATTTACCTGCAAAAACTTCATCAATTTTATATTGAGCAGCATATGTCTCATATTGCTCTCCCCAAAGCTCTTTTAAATATGATTTGGTAGCTTCAACATCATTGTTACGATTTGCCAAATAAGTAAGTATCTCTTGATCGCCCTCTGATTTACTAAAATCAAATCCGCCAAGATCGATAATACCTTTTTCTGTTTTTCCATTAACCGTTACAGATGCTATCGGATGGCTCATAACAGTGAGGCCTGTAAAATCAGCATAAATCTTACTTCCATAAATCTGATTTCCATTTTCATCCTTACCCAAGTCATGATAGTAATATCCATCATTTCCTAATACAGCTTTGATACCACCGCTTATTGTTTCATACATAGCTTCCCCTGTTGCATCAGTATCATATGTATAATATCCCGGAGAACAAACCTGGAATAAATCAAAAGTTCTTCCAATGTATTCAATATCAAAATAAATTGAACCAACTTCATAAACATCCCAGAATGCTATATCGATATAATACGATTTTCCGGCCTCCATAAAGTAAACCATCGACACATTAAGGGTATCTTCATATAATCTCTCAAAATGTTCATATGTATAAATAATCTCACCTTGTTCGTTAAATATCCAGCCATTAACACCTTGGATAGACGTACTTTTGGATGTAATTCTATACACACCTGTTTTTGTCGGAACAAATTTCTTAAGAACACCACGCGGGATTATTACTCTATCATAATAGAAGTAGTTATCAGGATTATCTTTGCCTTCTACAACTGTTGTGGCTGAGAACGTAGCAAGTCCTTGAATCGGGTCTACAAGTTGTTTGCCTTCAATAGGTCCATAGTATTGATAATAACGGCAGGCTTTGAGCCATTCTTTTTCATTATTATCAAAACCATATATATTAGCAACTTCTTTAAGGAATTCTGCCAATTCACCATTTACGGTACATACTCCATTGAGAGATGAATTTGATGCATATGAGAAATAATTAATCATTGCCTCATATATTTTCACTCCGTTAATGGTGGCATCATCCTCATATGTTAAATCAAATATTGATTTCTCTTCATTAAATAATGTTAAATTCATAAGATCAACCAGAAGAAGTGGGCCGTTTTCTGAACCAACATGATAGTAACCATCATTTGAATTAAAGACTATATCAGCATATTCAAAAGTACCATCTTTTTCGGTAGCCGCATTTCTTGAAATATATGCGTCACTATCAATGTTTTTTGCATCTATTACACGCATATTGGAAATGTATACGGTATCATCACCTTCGTTTGTATCACTGTCTTTAGAGAATACAAGTGCAAGCTCATATGTACCATCCTCCAGAGCAACCCAAGGATAACAAGACTTCCAACCCTCGGCTTCTTTAAGACCTGAAATGGAATAAATATCATCCTTTTGAACGATAACAAACATTATATCAGAATATGCTTCACTAGATATAATATAATCAAATCCGATTGCCTGTCCTTTCTTTAATTCGATATCAGCATAAATGGCTGCATATGAATCCTCAATACCTTTATTAGATGCATAGATACATTTTCTGCCATATTTCTCATCGATTATAAAAGGCCATGCATACTCTGCGTTAGAGCTCTCTGTTTCCGGACGATATGTAACATTAATCGAACCACTGTTGATGGCATTTCCAATATTCTCAGATGTATCCATTTCTTTATTGGGTTTAATCTTTGTTATAAGATCGTCAATACTTGTACAAATTTTCTGTTTATAATCATCAGCAGTAAAATGATCAAACATTGATGTAAAAGGCCTCAAACTTGTTAATGCGCCTACCTCAACAAGACAAATCATTCCATATTTGTCAATAAGTACTGAAGTCGGATAGCCTGTTACAGAAAATGCAGTCGGCCAAGAAAATGAACAAGAGGCCATTTTAAATGTAAGCTTATTATCGTTCTGGAATTTTGTAATATCATGGTCAGCATCCATCGGTGACACGGCAACAATCTCTATATCATCACCGTACATTTCGTATGCCTCTTGCATATATGGGAATTCAAGAACACAAGCAGGACAATTTACATACCAGAAATTAAGTAGTACAGCGTCTTTTTCTTTTAATATTTCAGCAAGATTGATCTTTTCTCCACCGGGAGTTGTAAATGTAAAGTCATACATAACATCACCGGCTTTTAATAAAGTATTTCCCGGTAATTCTTCCTTCACAACAGAAGTAGACAATGTAATTAATGCAGTGTTTCCTGTGAAAGAATAATAAGGCTCAACATTATATCCCTTAGGTAGTCCTCTGAGCTCTATTGCATAATTATCATTCTTTGGGAGGTCAAAGCTTACATATCCATTAGCATCTGTCTTTCCTAAGGTTTTTAAATCAGTAAGTGAATTATCTGCATATACATATACGTCTATATCAGACAATACCATTCCTGCAAAAGACTTGACACTAATATTATATGTACCATTCTCACTACTTCCTGGTCCCTCAGAAGGAGCCGGTGTGATGTTTGAATCAGGAGTGTTTCCATTGTCACATCCAACTATACCAACCATAAGTGCTGTGATCATACATAATGCCAAAAGTAGTGTAACTGTTCTCTTAAATGTTTTCATTACTGGTCACCTTTTAATTTATTTGAGTTGCCCTCAATCGTTTTATGATACCATACATTGTCAGATGCGTCAAATCGAAATAACCGCAGATATTTATATAAACTCCCTAAAAACAATATTAGCAAAATCCAAACCTTTTTTAGTTAAAAAATATCTGTTTTTTTCCTTTTTTATAAGTTTTTTACTTACTAATAAAGTTAATTTTTCACCGAAAATTTCTTCATATTCAGAATTAAATTTATAACGAAAATGTTCAGGAGCAGGTCCTTTAATTTTTCTGAAGCCAAGCATCATAAATTCATTCATTTGATCTTCACGAGATAAAACAATAGTTTCTTGTTCGTTGCAATATTTTCCTTTGTTGTATTGTGAAAAATCTTCTGTATTCTTATATCTTACACCGTCAATACAAGAAGCTGCAGCTAGACCGACACCGATATAATCATCACAATTCCAATATTTAAGATTATGTCGTGATTCAAATCCTGGCTTTGAAAAATTTGATATTTCATATTGCATATATCCCTTTTCTTCCAGCATTGATTTGCACTTATAGAACATTTCTCTGTCGATTTCGTCCTCTATATATTCTGTTCCCCAATCATATATCTTGGTACCTTCTTCAATAATTAATGAATATGCAGAAATATGATCAACATCCAGGCTAAGAGCTGTTTTAAGTGTATCTTCCCAATCTTCAACTGTTTGTGGGGTGGTATTATTTATGGTGGGAATGCCATATATTAAATCGATATTTATATTATTAAAGCCTACACTTTTAGCTAAATTAATCGTATCTATTGCCTGGCTTCTGTTATGAATTCTACCCAGAGATTTTAATGTATCATCTTTGAAGCTTTGCACGCCTATGCTAATACGATTAATACCACATGATAGATAGTCCTGTAGTTTCTTTATATCAACAGTTGCCGGATTCGCTTCAATTGTTACTTCGCTGCCAGTTAATAATCTTGGTAAAAATGCATCAACAAGCTTACAAATGTATTTTGAATCAACAGAAGATGGTGTGCCACCGCCTATATATACCGTATCAAAGTAAACATCAGGATACTTATTTAATATAAATTTCAATTCATTTAATAGATTCTCAAAGTAAATATCCACATACTGATATTTATCAGAAAAAGAACTAAAATCACAGTAAAAACATTTTCTGATACAAAATGGTATGTGGATATAAAGACCTGCTTTTTTCATTTTAATCATCAAGCTTAAGAACACTTAAGAAAGCTTCCTGCGGTACCTCTACGCTACCAAATTCACGCATACGTTTCTTACCTTCTTTCTGCTTCTCAAGGAGCTTCTTCTTACGGGTAATATCGCCGCCATAACATTTGGCAAGCACGTCCTTGCGGTATGCCTTGACTGTTTCACGTGCAATAATCTTACCACCGATACATGCCTGAATTGGAATCTCAAACTGATGTCTCGGAATAGATTCTTTAAGCTTAGCTGCAATTTTACGTCCTCTGGTATAAGCTTTTTCTTCATGAACGATAAAAGACAGTGCATCTATAAGCTCATTGTTCATTACAATATCTAATTTAACAAGCTTTGACGGTTTATAACCAATAAGCTCATAGTTCAAAGATGCATATCCTCTTGTACGAGATTTTAGAGCGTCAAAGAAATCATATATTACCTCATTAAGCGGAAGCTCGTATGTCATAACAACTCTCTTCTCCTCAAGATAATCCATATTTATGAATATTCCTCTTCGCTCAGTAGTAAGTTCCATAATATTACCTACATATTCTGTAGGTGTCATGATAGAAGCTTTTACAATTGGTTCTTCTATCCGAAGTATCTCTGAAGGATTTGGCATATTTGTAGGATTATCAAGAGTCTCCATAGAACCATCATTCTTATAAATATGATAAATAACACTAGGTGTAGTTGTAATTAACTCAATGTCGTATTCTCTTGATAATCTTTCTTGTATGATCTCTAAGTGAAGCAAACCCAGAAATCCGCATCGGAATCCAAATCCCAGAGCTTGAGATGTTTCCGGTTCAAATGTAAGAGCTGCATCATTAAGCTGAAGCTTAAAAAGTGCATCGCGAAGATTTTCATAATCAGAACCATCTATAGGATAGAAACCGCAATATACCATAGATTGTACTTCTTGATATCCCGGTAATGCTTCAGTGGCAGGATTATCAGCCAATGTAACAGTATCACCTACAGTTGCATCTGTAATGTTTTTTATTGCTGCAGCGATATATCCAACTTCACCTGCTGAAATTTCTTTTGATTGTACAGTAATTCCCGGCTTAAACCAACCAACTTCAGTAACAGTATATTCTTTTCCAGTTGCCATAAAACGGATTGTATCACCTTTCTTAATAGATCCATCCATAACACGACAATACACAATAACGCCTTTGTAAGCATCGTAAAAGGAATCGAATATAAGCGCACGACAAGGGCTACCCGGAGTGGCAGTCGGAGCAGGAATCTTATTAACAATAGCCTCTAACACATCATGTATGCCAATACCTACCTTTGCAGACACCAAAGGTGCATCATCACAAGGCAAACCAATAATATCCTCTATTTCTTTCTTGACCTCATCAGGTCTTGCAGACGGTAAATCAATTTTATTGATTACAGGAACAATCTCAAGATTGTTATCTATTGCTTGATATACATTAGCAAGCGTTTGTGCCTCAATACCTTGCGAACTATCTACAACTAAGATTGCGCCTTCACAAGCTGCCAAGGTACGGGATACTTCATAGTTAAAGTCAACATGACCGGGAGTATCTATTAAGTTGAAAATATACTCATTACCATCATCAGCTTTATAATTTAATCTAACAGACTGAGCCTTGATAGTTATGCCACGTTCACGTTCTATATCCATATTATCAAGAACTTGTTCTTCCATCTCACGATCAGTAAGCACACCAGTTTCCTGCAGAATTCTGTCTGCAAGTGTGGACTTACCGTGATCAATATGAGCTATAATACAAAAGTTTCTTATTTTATCCATATATTTCCCCTAATACTTCTGCCAGCAGTCTTGCCGTAGCTTCTGCCTCAGATGTTAAATTGCCATCAAATCCTATCTCAACCAATAGAGAGTTTGCTGCTATATTCTGATTATAAGGATTGCGTCTCAAGCCAATATTATCTACTATTCCCGGAACGCGATCTTCTAATTTTTTTGCAACCAGCATTATAAGCTTTAAATTGTCTTTCCAATATGGATTTACATCACTGTTCCTATCACCCTCATATGACCAATCCATGCCAAGGACAAAAGAAATAGGCGCGTAATTAACATTATTATATTTAATAACCGGACCATACTTTTCTTTTGTAACATCTATTGCGTTTCTATGCACATCAATAATTAATCCTATGTCCTGATATTCATTGATTGCTTGATTAAGCATTGGCAATGCGCTTAAATATGTAGCATCAGATCCGCCTGTTCTGTCAAATACAGTTGCATTCCTTATTACATCAATAGAGGTCTTTTCTTCAATAACCTCTTTCATTATATCACCAAGATAAACAACATTATTTTTATTTCCAGGAATCTCATTCATCGACAAATTAGTTTTATCTTCATCGCTAGCACAAAATCCTTCTAAAGCGTGAACATGATAAATAAGAATGTCACGATTTCTATCAATTTTGAGTGGCTGTTCAAAAACCTCATCAAGTTTTATATCTTCAGGAACAAAGCTATTTACAATTTTCAAAAAACCAATTCGTGTAGTTGTTTTTGCTTTTGATATATATGATTTTGTCAGATAATTATATTTAATTCCTGAAACATTATTACCTGTATCATAGCTGGCTTCAATGGAATATCCATTATCTGAAAAAGAAAATCTAAAAACTTTATCTTCTCCGGTATCAGGACCTGCAGTTATATCTACATGTAATAAAGGTGTTGCTTCCGGATCAGAGTTCTCTGATTTTTCTAAAGTCCCCTTTACTATTATAGCAACAAGGAGTCCTAGTATTATTACAACTAAAATCAGTGGGAGAAGATTTGTTTTCTTCATTATTTTTCCTCCATATTATCAAACGCAGCAGACATCATGAGTCTAATTCTGTTTAACTGGTTAACTTCACTGGCACCAGGATCATAGTCAACTGCCACAATGTTTGCTTTAGGATGTTGCCGACGTAACTCCTTAATCATACCCTTTCCTGTCACATGATTTGGTAAGCATGCAAATGGCTGCATACATACGATATTTGAAGCGCCGCTGTGAATCAACTCAAGCATTTCTGCAGTAAGGAACCAACCTTCGCCTGTATTATGTGATAATGATAAAACATCCTTAGCCAGATCTGCCAGCTCATATATTGATGGTGGCGGATCAAAACGATTACTCTGTGCTAAGTATTTTCTCATAGGTTTGCGGTAACGTTCTATATATGAAATTACAATTCTCGCGACTTTCTCGGCAGTCCTGCTTTGCTTTAGCCTAACTCTCTTCTCAATAGAACCATAAGCACAATACAGGAAGAAATCTGCCAAATCGGGCATTACAGCTTCGGCACCTTCACTCTCGACAATATCAACAATATTATTGTTTGCAGTAGGATGGAACTTAACAAGAATCTCTCCTACCAGTCCTACTTTAGGTTTCATCACATCGCGTAGCGGTAAATTATCAAAATCATGTACAATATCACGAATTGTATGACTATATACTGCAAAAGAAGAACTCATAAGTGCCTGTTTACACTTTTCATTCCATTTTTCATATAATTTGTTTGCAGAACCAGGTTCACTTTCATAAGGTCGAGTTCTATATAAAACACGCATCAATAGATCGCCGTATGCAATTGCCTTAATAGCACTGTTAAGTAGCGGTAATGTAGGCTTAAATCCCGGATTACTCTCTAATCCGGTAGCACTAAGTGATATAACCGGTATATGATCAAGGCCCATGTCGCGGAGTGCTTTTCTGATAAATGCAATGTAGTTGGTGGCACGACATCCTCCGCCTGTTTGTGTAATCAACAAAGCAACTTTATTTAAATCATATTTTCCTGATTTGAGAGCCTCAACAAACTGTCCCACAACTATAATCGATGGGAAACAAGCATCGTTATTAACGTACTTAAGACCCCAATCAATAGCTTTACGGTCATTGGATGGCAATACTTCAAGATTATATCCATGCTTGTTGAAAACAGTTTGCACAAGTTCAAAATGTATCGGAGACATTTGTGGAGCGAGAATTGTATAATTTTTACGCATTTCCTTTGTAAATGTTACCTTAGGGAAACTATATTTCCTTGTTGTACCTATTTTACTGTCTTGTTTGTCTCTATTCTCCAGCGCCGCTTTTAGCGAGCGTACTCTTATTCTAATAGCGCCCAAATTACTACCTTCGTCAATTTTGAAGCAAGTATATATTCTATCAGAAGATTTAAGTATTTCTTCAACTTGATCTGTTGTTACTGCATCAAGTCCGCATCCAAAAGAATTAAGCTGTATCATGTCAATGCATGGATCAACCTTAATATAGTCAGCAGCTCTGTAAAGTCTTGAATGATATGCCCACTGGTTAACTACTCTGATAGGAGTCTCCAGGTTTCCTAAATGAGATATTGAATCCTCAGTAATTACTGCAAAATCATAAGTAGACAGCAGTTCCGGAATACCATGGTTAATCTCCGGATCCAAATGATACGGTCTACCGGCCAGACAAATAATATGATAACCGTGAGATTTTGAAAATTCTATAATACGCTGTGCTTCTCCTCGAATGTCGTCCTTAAACAGCTCATTCTCTGTATAAGCCTCATCTAAAGCTACACGTATCTCAGCCTTAGGAATGTCAAAAGCCTTAAGCTCTTCAACAAGTCTCAGAAGCATACCTTTCTTGTCAAAAATTGGTAAGAAAGGATTCATATATGTGATATTTTCTTCTTTGATTCTATCTACATTAACAGCAATTACTTCAGGATATGAAGTTACAATAGGACAATTATAATGGTTATCTGCTTTATTATCTTCCTTATGTTCATAAGGAATTGATGGATAGAAAATTGTTTTAATTCCTTTGTTAAGCAGGTTAACAATATGTCCGTGTACAAGCTTAGCAGGATAGCAAACAGATTCACTTGGTATTGTTTCTATACCAAGATTATATATATCTTTGGAGCTTGGGTCAGAAAGAACAACACGATATCCTAACTTTGTGAAAAAAGTAAACCAGAAAGGATAATTTTCATACATATTAAGTACTCTCGGTATACCAATTGTGCCTCTTGGAGCATCTTTTTCTTCCAGCGGCTTATAGTAGTCAAACAATCTGTTGTATTTATATTTAAATAAATTTAGATCTGTAACTTCTCTTGCGGCTTCAGACTCTTTAAGAGACCCACGTTCACAACGATTACCTGTTATAAATCTGGAGCCATTTGAGAAACAATTTATAGTAAGTAAACAATTATTGGTACATTTACCACATCGTACTCTCTTAATGTCACAAGAAATTTTATCAGTATCTTCGCGATTAAGCAATGTTGACTTATACTCAGTATTCTCAATATATTTCTTATGCGCTATAAGAGAACAGCCATATGCACCCATAAGACCTGCAATATCAGGCCTTACAGCTTCTCTTTCAGAAACAATCTCAAAGCATCTTAGAACGGCATCATTTAAGAAAGTACCACCCTGAACAATAAGTTTATCACCCATTTCTTCAGGAGATTTAATTTTTATAACCTTTGTGAGAGCATTCTTGATAACTGAGTATGATAAACCGGCAGAAATATCAGCAACACTTGCTCCTTCTTTCTGAGCTTGTTTTACTCTGGAATTCATGAATACTGTACAACGAGAGCCAAGATCAACAGGATTTTCAGCTTTCATTGCTGCACCGGCAAAAGTAGACACATCAAGACTAAGAGAAGTAGCAAAAGCTTCTATAAAAGAGCCACAACCAGACGAGCAAGCTTCATTTAACATAATGCTCTGAATAACACCATTCTTAATCTTAAGGCATTTCATATCCTGTCCACCGATATCAAGAATAAAATCTACACCAGGCAGGAATTTCTCTGCTGCAGTATAGTGTGCGATTGTCTCAATCTCTCCGTGATCAACACCGAGAGCTGTCTTAATAAGGCCCTCGCCGTATCCTGTAACGCAAGAATATACAATATGTGCATCCTCCGGCAGAATAGAATAAATGTCTCTGAGTATTGTAGCAGCTGATTTAAATGGATTACCAAAATTACTTCCGTACCATGAATAAAGTATTTCATCATTTTCACCGGTAACAGTAGCCTTTGTCGTAGTAGATCCGGCATCAATACCAAGATAACAATTACCTTTATATGTTCTTAAATCGCCACGCTTAGCCTGTGCCTTTGCATGACGTTCTTTGAACGCAGCTAATTGTTCATCACTCTCAAACAACGGCATCAATCTACCAACTTCTGTATCATGTTGTTCAAACACCTTACCTAGACTTGCAATTATATCAGATACGTTGAAAATCTTTACATTGCTCTCATAGCCTTTTCTTCCCTGTGAAACATAAGCGGCACCAAGAGCAACAAATAAATGTGAATTCTTAGGAAATATAAGTGTCTCATCCGTAAGACCAAGTGTATCAATAAATCTGGCACGTAATTCTGATAAATAGTTAAGAGGACCTCCAAGTAATGCAACCTTACCTGTAATTCTGCGACCACAAGCAAGTCCGCTTATAGTCTGATTTACAACAGACTGGAAAACGGATGCTGCCACATCTTCTTTTGATGCACCTTCATTCAGCAAAGGCTGTATGTCTGTCTTTGCAAATACACCGCATCTTGCTGCAATGGGATATATAATCTTATGTTTCTTAGCATATTCATTAAGACCTTGTGCATCTGTCTTAAGCAATATAGCCATTTGATCAATAAATGCACCTGTACCTCCTGCACAAGTACCATTCATTCTTTGCTCTACAGGATTTGAGAAAAATGTAATCTTTGCATCCTCGCCTCCAAGCTCAATGGCAACATCTGTCTCGGGAATCAGTTTGGATACAGCCTGTGTAGATGCAACCACTTCCTGAACAAAAGGAAGACCTAACCACTGAGACACCAACATACCACCTGAGCCTGTAACTGTAAATGTAGCCCGACAATCTTTATAAAGTTCTAACGCTTCAACCAGAACATCATAAATTGTTCTTCTGATGTCTGAATAGTGTCTCTGATATTTGTTATATAAAATCTCGCCTTCACTGTTGATTATAACAACCTTAACAGTTGTCGAACCTACGTCGAGACCTACTGCTAATGTATTATTTTGCATGTAATACCTTCTTCTGACTAATTATTCTTCAACCTTTACGTCCTCTTTGTTTATTGAAATATGCAAATCTTTTACCTGAATATCATCTACAAAGTCAGGAGCACCGGACATGAGACATGAAGCATTCTGTACTTTTGGGAACGCAATTGTATCTCTGATATTTGTAGCTCCGGCCATAAGCATACAGAGTCTATCCAGACCATATGCCATACCGCCATGAGGTGGTGTGCCATATTTGAAGGCCTCAATAAGGAATCCGAACCGCTCAGAAACATCTTCGTCGGATAATCCAAGTGCCTTAAACATTCTGCCCTGAAGCTCACTGTCATGTATTCTGATACTACCGCCACCAAGTTCGTAACCGTTGAGAACAATATCATAGGCTTTTGCTCTTACGCTACCGGGATCAGATTCGATTCTGTCGATATCCTGCTCCATAGGAGATGTAAATGGGTGGTGTACTGCAACATATCTGTTTTCTTCTTCTGAGTATTCAAACTGAGGAAATTCTGTAATCCACAGGAATGCAAATTCATTTTCAGGAATAAGACCGAGTTTATTTGCAAGTTCGCATCTCAAAGCGCCTAAAACTGTGTAAACGACGTTTGTTTTACCCGAAACGATACAAATCAGGTCACCTGGCTTTGCCTCGCATTTTGCAACCACAGCGCTGATCTCATCTGGTGTGAGAACTTTACCTAAAGATGTTCTGATCTCGTTATTCTCACCAACAACAATCCATGCAAGACCTGACCCACCGTGAGTCTTAACAAATTCACCTAACTTATCAATTTCTTTTCTGGAATAATGTCCTGCAGGGAAACATACAGCCTTCACAGCTCCGCCATTTGCCAGCGCATCACTAAATACTTTAAATCCGCAGTTTGTCAGTGTATCAGCCAGATCAATTAGCTCATAACCAAATCTGATATCAGGCTTGTCTGAACCATATTTTGTCATTGCATCTGCATATGACATGCGCAAGAACGGTGTCTTAAGTTCAACGCCAAGTACTTCCTTAAATACCCGTGCCATAAATCCTTCGTTAATTGTAATAACATCATCTATATCAACAAAAGACATCTCTAAGTCTATCTGTGTAAATTCAGGCTGTCTGTCCGCACGAAGATCCTCATCACGGAAGCACTTTGCGATTTGCATATATCTGTCAAAGCCGGCTACCATAAGAAGTTGTTTGAATATTTGCGGAGACTGTGGTAATGCGTAGAACTTTGAAGGATGAACACGACTTGGTACAAGATAGTCGCGCGCCCCCTCCGGTGTACTCTTGGTAAGAATCGGAGTCTCAACTTCAATAAATCCATTTTCGTCATAATAATCTCTGGCAATCTTTGCAATCTTATGACGCATTAAAATTATATTTTGCATAGACGGACGTCTTAAGTCAAGATATCTATATTTGAGACGATTAACATCACTGATGTTAGCCTTGTCCTCAATGTGAAAGGGTGGCAATTTTGCTTCATTAAGTACTACAAGTTTTGTAACCTTAACCTCAATCTCACCTGTTTTCATATCTTTATTAACATCAGCTTCGTTACGTGCACAAACAATACCTTCGACTGCGACAACATACTCATTCTTAACATTAGCTGCCAGTTCAAAGAGTTCCTTGTCTGTATCTTCGTTGAAAAACAATTGAATACGTCCTGTTCTGTCACGAAGCCATATAAACATAAGGCCTCCAAGGTTACGAACCTTAGCCACCCAACCTGTAAGTACAACGGTCTGATTAACATTTGCTTTTGTAACCTCGCCGCAATAATTTGTTCTCTTTATACCATTCATGAACTGTGCCATGATAACACCTTCCTCAATAGATTTAACCTTATAATGTTACGCCAGAAGAAAGTTTATGTCAATATTTTATTTCTTCATAATGAACTTCATACAAGGCTTTTCTTACTTCTGTAAAGTTATATTTTTCTTTAGTTTAATTCGAGATACTCATCATAAGTCATCTGTTTATCAGCAAATTGTCCCGGAGTCAAATCAATAATTCTATTCGCAATTGTCTGTACAAACTGATGGTCTGCTGAGGTGAAAAGAACTGATCCTTCAAACCTGATCAAAGCGTCATTAAGTTCCTCTATTGATTCAAGATCAAGATGGTTGGTAGGCTCATCGAGTAAGATTACATTAGCGCCGGAAAGCATCGCTTTACATAACATACATCGAACCTTTTCGCCTCCTGATAAAACGCTAACCTTCTTATTTACTTCATCACCTGAGAAAAGCATTCTACCAAGTATTGCTCTTACATCTGATTCAAAAGTAAGTGTAGAGTGACGTCTTATCCAATCAACTAATGTATCCGGACAATCTTCGAAGAAAGCAGAATTATCAGCTGGTACGTATGATCTTGTCGTTGTGACACCCCATTTGAAGCTACCGCTGTCTGCTGTATCCTCTTCAAATAAAATGTTAAAAAGCGTAGTGATTGCAATAGGGTCACTGCCAACAAATGCAACTTTGTCCCCTGGGTGCAATGTAAAGCTAACATCATCAAGTATTTTCTTTCCGTCATACATTTTAGTAAGATTCTCAACCGTAAGCAATTCGTTTCCAATGTTTCTGTCCGGTTTGAATGCAACATATGGGAACTTTCGTGATGAAACAGGCATTTCTTCTATATTAATATTTTCAAGAATTTTCTTACGACTGGTTGCTTGTTTTGATTTAGAAGCATTCGCACTGAAGCGTGATATAAATTCCTGCATTTCACGTATTTTCTGTTCAGCTTTCTTATTCTGTTCCTTAATCTGACGCTGTCTTAACTGTGTATATGAATACCAGAAGTCATAGTTACCGCTGAGCATTGTTATCTTACCAAAGTCAACATCGACTGTATATGTACAAATTTTATTAAGAAAATGTCTGTCATGTGATACAACAAGTACAATAGAATCAAGATTGATAATATACTCTTCAAGCCAGCTTATAGTAGCAAGATCAAGGTTGTTTGTAGGCTCGTCCATAAGTAGTATGTCAGGATTGCCAAATAATGCCTGAGCTAAGAGAACTTTGACTTTCATACTTCCCGGAATATCTTTCATAAGCATATAATGGTATTCACCTGTTATACCAAGATCATTCAAGAGAATCTCTGCGTTACTCTCTGCACTCCAACCATCAATTTCCATAAAACGATCTTCAAGCTCGCAAAGACGAATTCCTTCTGCATCTGTCATATTATCCTTTGCGTATAAAATTTCTTTTTCGTCCATTATATCGCAAAGTTCCTGGTTGCCCATAAGTACACATCTGAGTACAGTCACATCATCAAAAGCATAGTGATCTTGTTTAAGAACTGACATTCTGTCTGTTTCTGATTTGACAACCCTGCCACTTGTAGCCTCTACATCACCTGATAAAATCTTTAAGAAAGTGGATTTTCCGGCGCCGTTAGCACCTATAATCCCATAGCAATTGCCCGGTGTAAATTTAAGATCTGCGTGCTTAAATAGTGTTCTGCCACCAAATTGCAGTTCAAGATCAATTGTTTCTAACATTTTCTCCTCCAAAACATATCAATAATTATCTTAATTGTATTACTGTAACACCTGCGTCACCTTCACCGTATTCTCCGATTCTGAATGACTTGATTGTTTTATTTCCTGATAAATATTTGTGTATTCCCTTTCGCAGCGCTCCTGTACCTTTTCCATGTATTACTGTGAAACGATCCTGATGTGCCAGATGTGCATCGCTTAAGTGTCTTTCAATCATTGTAATAGCTTCATCTACAGTGGTGCCTCTTACATCAAGCTCTGATTTTATATTCATTGCTCTCATTGACGGAGCCGCTTGTTTACTACCGGCGGCTTGAACCTTTTCACCGGAATCGTCTTTAAGCGGTCTTAAATCACTAAGAGGTAAATAAAGCTTCATAATTCCCGCCTGTACATAGCATTCTCCGTTCTTGTTTGGTGCTTTGAGAACTGTACCATTGGCTGCAATACTTATAATACGTACACTCTCGCCTTCTCTGAGTGTCTTTGGTACTGGCATCTGTGCATATCTATCATCACTGATTTTAATACCACTATTAATATCGTCTGTATCCTGCATGAATTGTGCTTTTGCGTTTTGAGCATCTTTGAGAGCTCCGTTATTAACATTTACCTGAGCCTTACGAATCTCAGAAAGCATTTTATCAGCACTGACCTTAGCTTTATTTACTATCTTCTGAGCATCTTCACGAGCCTTGAGAATAATCTCGTCTTTCTTGTTATCAAGCTTTTCCATTTCTTTACGTATATTTTCAGTCATTTGTTCAGATTCAATACGTAAACGGGCAGCTTCGCTTCTTGCACGCTCTATCTCAAGTCTATTGCGTTCTATATCTTGAAGCATATCTTCAAAGCGAAGATCTTCTCCTGTTAGAAATTCCTTTGCTCTGGAGATTATCTGCGGATCAAGACCAAGTTTCTGTGAGATTGCAAATGCGTTACTCTTACCAGGCACTCCAATAAGCAATCTATATGTTGGCGCTAATTTTTCTACATCAAATTCACAACAACTGTTTATAAATCCTTTTGTTGTAGATGCATATACTTTGAGTTCACTATAATGGGTAGTAGCTACCACAGTCGCTCCCATTTGATGCGCACATTCTAATATTGATATAGCTAAGCATGATCCTTCTGTAGGATCTGTACCGGCACCAAGCTCATCAAATAATATAAGGCTTCTGTAATCGCATTCAGATAAAATCTCAACAATATTTTTCATATGTGATGAAAAGGTACTGAGGCTTTGAGCAATGCTTTGTTCATCACCGATATCAGCAAATATGCCGGTATAAATGGATAATTCTGACTTTTCATCTGCCGGTATCAACAAACCTGCCTGCATCATGCAGGTAAGCAATCCAACAGTTTTGAGCGTTACTGTCTTTCCTCCCGTATTTGGCCCTGTGATAACCATCGCTTCGCCGCTATCTAAATAAAAGGTTGTTGGGACTACTTTGTTCTTGTCAATCAAAGGGTGCCTTGCATTGATTAAATTAATCTTACCTGTTTCATTAATCACAGGCTTAGCGCCCTTTATATCAAGTGCATAACGAGCCTTGGCAAACAGAAAATCAAGATATGATAACACTTCACAATCACAAATGATTATCTCTTCGCTTTGTGCTGTCATAGCAGAAAGTTCTGCAAGAATCCTCTCGATTTCCCTGCTTTCTTCTCCTCTTAGCTGTCTTATTTTATTATTTGCTTCAACAACAAAAGCAGGTTCAATAAAAACAGTCTGTCCGGAAGATGATGTGTCGTGTACAAGTCCATCAAAAGACGATTTGTACTCGGCCTTTACCGGAATGCAATATCTGTCAGCTCGTACAGTAACAATATTATCTTGAATTGCCTTTGAATACTGAGACGAACGGATCATCTCATTCAATTTATCTTTGATCTGATTCTGTGTGTGTGCAATTTGTTTTCTTATACTGAATAAAGCAGGACTGGCATCATCAGCAATTTCATCTTCAGAAAGAATACATCTTGTAATCTCGCTCATCAGATATCTATCTTCAACTAATCTATAAATATACGCAGACACGCTATTCTCAATATCCTGAGCGGCACTATTGCAATAATCAATAGTCCTGCCTGTGGCTCTGAGTACAGCGCTTATTGACATAAGTTCTGCCGGACTCAGCACACTGCCACTTACAGCTCTCTTGACAGAATATCGTATATCCTTAATACCGGCTAAGGGCGGCATTCCTTTGCGTGATAAAATAACACATGCATCATCAACTTCATTTAAGAGCTTTTCTATCTCTTCTTTATCTGTAAGAGGCATACACTCCGATGCATAACTTCTCGCAATCTCACAAGTAGTAAGGCTGGTAATTTTATTAATTATCTGGTCAAATTCAAGTATTTTTAACGTCTTTTCTAGCAACACGCGATCAAGTCTCCTCCCATACATTCGCAACAACAGTCTGCACAAATGAGAGATTGACAACAGCTACAAGCATTATCAGCTTCTCTGTAACCACGTCCATCTGACTGAGTATGATATGCACGGGCATTCATATTAAGTGATTGATAAGCCTGTCTATAGGCAGCATTATTTGGTTCCATATTAATGGCTGTCTGAAAATACTGTCTGGCTTGATCATACCAACCTTTTCTCTTCGCCACCTCACCCATGAGATAATACCAATATGCCGTTCTCTTATTTCCGGGCATAGACTCAAGTGCCATCTGCGCTTCATCCAATCTACCTGCACGTATCAGACTGACAATCGATGAGAATTCAGCTTGTGTTGTGGAGTCAGTATATGTATTGCTACCACCGGTCTTACCTGCCGCACGATTCTTAGTTATCGTATCATATGCAAGATTTATTTCCTTCAGTTTCTCTGAAGCAAGTTCTGACAAAGGATTATTCCCGTATTGATCCGGGTGATATTTCTTAACCAGTTCTCTATATGCTTTTTTTATTTCTTCATCAGTGCTATCTTCTGATACACCAAGTACTTCATACGGATCTTTCACAAATCTTTCCTCCTGTTACCTTTTCGGAAACGTTACGCATACCAAGATATACTAAATTGTCAATAATTGCAAATAAATCTCTAATTTTTGTATTTTCATTAAGATTAACAGCTTGTTTTACTCGTTCCCAACTACTACTTGCATTAGCAAGGCACATATTAATTGTGAAAATAACATTTTCACTAATTTCTTTTTCTTTATAATAATCACTATTATTCAACAATACATTATATTGTTTTTTCTTCATATCCTCTTCTATATCAGTAATGGCATCTACAATATATATCCATTTCCCCATATTATAACCAAAGGAATTAAGTGCTTCGACAAGTACAGGATTGCAGTCAAAATACTCTGAATCTTTCCATGTAAATATTTCAGCCAGCATTTTTGCAGTCGGTTCTGCAACCTTGTCAATAGAATCACAATTATTTTTCTCAAGAATTTGTTGATCATTCATGTAAATTTCAATTAAATCACATAAAATCGGTGCAAATCGTCTTGCTTTTCTATATGCTCTTTTGATACTAACTGCAGCAGTCTTTGATATAATGTTATGATTATCATAATACGAATCCATGAGTTTATGATACTCTAACAATACATTGACACAAGCTGCGTATTTTATTGCTTCACCACTTGTCACGCACTGGCGTTTTCTCACCGGATGAGCGATACACTTTTGCATTTTAATTGTTGGTCTAACATCTTTTTCAGTGCAACAAGTCAGTACAATTGCCAAAGATGCAGCTTCATTTATTAATCCAAATCTTGGTAATTGTCCAAAATATTTGCCAATACTCTTGCATACACCACAGTAATATGCTCTGTATACTTCATATTCGCGTATCTTTAATTCAGGCTTAAGCGGCATTACATAACCGAATATTTCAATCAAACTCCTTTACAGAGAAAGCATTTTACTGGTCTCAATCATTGATTCATCAATATATTTAACCATATTTAACGCCTCATCAATATCATAAGCAACATATTGGTCATGTTTTACGGCGATAACTTTATTCATTTCTCCCTGTTCCAGAAGTTCGGTTGCCTTTACTGCCATGAGAGATGCAGCAACACGATCTCTTACAGTAGGGCTACCACCTCTTTGAAGATGGCCTAAAATTGTTGCAGTAGTTGTAATTCCTGTAATTTCCTTAATTTGTTTTGCAATATCAAGTGTACCGCCAATGCCTTCTGCAATAATAACGACATAGTGGTGTTTACCTCTGTTACGACAACCTATAATAGGTTTAATAATATCTGTATCAATATTAAATTCTTTTTCCGGCAATATACAGGCTTCTGCGCCGTCAGCAATCGCACAATTAAGAGCAATATACCCTGCTTCTCTGCCCATAACCTCAATAACGCTACATCTTTCATGTGAATAAGCAGTATCCTTAATACGGTCAATGGCGTCCTTAACGGTATTAAGAGCAGTGTCAAAACCAATTGTATATTCCGTACTGGACACATCATTGTCAATAGTTGCAGGTATGCATATAACATTCACACCTTCTTTTGACAATGCTCTGGCACCTCTGAACGAACCGTCACCACCTATTACAACAATGGCATCAAGCTTGAATACATTTGCCATACGTGCAGCTCTCTTAACGCCTTCATCTGTTGAAAATTCTTTACTCCTTGTGGTTTGCAGTATCGTACCACCTCTGCTTATTATGTCTGAAACTGATCTTAGATTCATTTCAAACATATCGCCTGCAAGCAAGCCTTCATATCCTTTGCGGATACCATACACTTCAAAACCTCTATATATTCCGGAACGTACTACCGCTCTTATAGCAGCATTCATGCCTGGCGCATCTCCTCCTGATGTTAACACTCCGATTCTTTTTACAGCCATTTACACAGCCTCCTTGTCAATCTATTTTCTGCCATAATGTAAATTGATAATTATCAATTTCATCTTCGGCTGTTGCAATAATCTTATAATTACTATTTATAAGATCAATCTCTTCCTGACCAATATGTTTGATCAAATCGCGATTATTATAAGTCCGGGTGATTAAAAAATCAATTTCCTTATTCCTAACCATAGACATTTGCTCCTCGTACAATTCCGGAAGCTCTGATTTCTTAATATTAGGACGGAAAAAGTACTTATTTATTGGGGCGATATCTGCGGCAAGATAGAACCCCTGGTCTATAAAATTATAATTAAGCATTGTTGGATTATCAATATCCTCTTCCTGACATACCGCATGTATCTTAGAAGCAAATATATATTGAGGATATTCCTCAGCTTTCTTTCCAAGATAAGGATATGTATTTGCATAAAAAATAACCCCAACAAACACGATAGGCACTAATGTCGCTGCAACTATAGGGCGATAATTATTGTAAATCCTTTTAATAGACCTAATATTAAGCAATACATCAATTATATATATTACTCCAAAAATTACAAATGGTGCCAGTATAAGCAAGTAATAGTCATACCAGACGCCGCCCCAATAATTAACAATATATGTTACGCAAAATGTAATTAAAACAGCTATACGTTTTCCTACTTTTTTCACATATTTGTCATTTCTGAAGAAACCTGCAATACCAATTATTGTCACAAGCATCCAGGTAGGATTTTGCGAATTATTTTTACCAATAGTCCACAATATTTGTTCAATACGATCTGCTAACGTAATCTCTTTTGCATACAGGAAAACATTACAATATATGTAAGTATATAAGAAGTCATATGTAGTTCCTTTTATAATATGGTAAATAAACAGTGGACCTGTTATGGCAGCAAAACCTATTAAAAACATCAAGACGTATCTGAAAAATTTACGAAAATCCCTTTTCACCAGTAATGGAATGTACGATACCAAAGCCCATCCTATCCAAAAACCAAGTAATGTAAATTTGGACCATAAGACAAAAGCTGTGAAAATGCCGTTAAGAATATAAACTTTATTATCCTGTTCTTCGCTACGGAGCATATAGTACAAAGAAATTGTAAGCAATACATATCCGTATTCTTCACAATTATTACCTCTGAGGAAACATTGTGTTGTGGCTGTAAGTGCAGTAGTAATCAAACTTACCATAACAGACGGCAGAGGCTTTAAGTAAAGAGTGGCAATTTTATATAGAAAAACCATATATATAAACATGAAAACAAGTTCTATTAAAAAAATGCCAATCATTGATTTGGTAGAGAAACTAGCTGCAAATTCATGCATAAGATATGTAATAGTCCCCTTATGATCAAACAGTTCTGTATACATCTCTTTTCCTGCTAACATCTCACGTCCTATTGTGAAAAAGGCATTCTGGTCTACTCTATTATGGAGCGGAAATAAGAAAGAACACATAGAGCAGAATGACGTTATAAAAAACGATGAAAGTGCAAAAAAACTATATTTAAAAATCTCTGTTTTTTTATTTTCCAATAGTTTCAAATTTGTACAGCTCCTCTAATATTTCTTTCGAAGCATCTATATTGCCTGAGAAAACAAGATTTCCTGTTTCACTATTATAGATGTTTACCTTTTTTCGTCCTTCAAAATATTTAACGAACGCAATAGCCTGGTCCACCATGCAGCCGGAACATCTTATATTAATATCATCATTACTATATGTCTCTTTCTTCTTAACATCAACGCCCATTACATATTGATGTATCGGCATAATCTCTTCAGGTATTATTTTAGGATTCTCGTCTTCTCTGATACTTAGCCTACCCCTAATTCCGATTATACCGTCTGGCACAATAATAGCGGCAAATCTATCAAGAGTCTTTGGGAAAATTATAAGTTCTACGGAACCATACATATCCTCTAATGTAACAAATGCCATCATGCTGTTATTCTTCGTTATTTTCTTCTTGACTCCACTAATAACACCTGCGATATTAACAGTCATATTATCCTTGAGTTCTGACTGAACTTCTCCTGAAAAATCTCCGTTATTATCGTCAAAATTCTGCATCAGATCTGTTGTCTTTATTGTAGAAATCCTGTTAATATCATTTATATATTTCTCAAGAGGATGTCCTGAAAAATATATTCCTATAACATCTTTTTCCATTTTAAGAAGTTGGTGTGCATCAAATTCAGGTATCACAGGGTAGTCAAAAGCTTTATTTGCAGCAAGCTCGTCCTCTTCTCCAAACATATCAAATATGTTTATTTGCCCTTCCATTTTGTGTTTATTCTCTGACACAGCAGTCTCAAAGAGATATTCAAAGCATGAAAGAAGTGTGGCTCTTGTCTGGCCAAACTCATCAAAACAGCCCGCCATTATAAAGTGTTCTGTATGACGTTTATTGACTTCTGTACCTGCTAATCTGTAACAGAAATCATCAAATGATTTGAATTTTCCGTTATTTTCCCTTTCGTTTGTAATTGTATCTACAACGTGCAGTCCGATATTCTTAATACCACCAAGGCCAAAATAAATCCTGTTGTTTTTCACAGTGAATTTTGCATATCCCTGGTTAATATTAGGTGCCAGTACTTCGATGCTCATTTGCTTACATTCTGTTATATACTGAGCTATCTTACTCGGATTATCTATGTTGCTGTTCATCAATGCACACATGTATTCAACAGGATAATATGTTTTAAGCCAAGCTGTTTCATATCCTACGACAGCATAACAAGCCGCATGAGCTTTATTGAATGCATAACTGGCAAAATCAATCATCTGGTCAAATATCTTATTGGATATATCTTCACTGACACCGTTTTTAAGACCTCCTGCAATGAAATTCACACGTTCCTTCTCCATTACATCGTGCTTCTTCTTTGCCATAGCACGGCGCACCAGATCTGACTGTCCCATTGTATATCCAGCAAGATCACGAACTATCTGCATTACCTGTTCCTGATATACCATACATCCATATGTTACATCCAATATGGGTTTGAGCTTTGGATGTAAATACTGTACATTTTCAGGATTCTTCTTATTTTCTATATATGTCGGTATCTGATCCATAGGGCCCGGTCTGTATAACGCAATACCTGCGATAATATCCTCCAGCGATGATGGCTCCAGTTCCATCATAAATCTTGTCATGCCTGCACTCTCAAGTTGGAAAATACCGGATGTTTTTCCATCGGATATTGTTTTAAATACAGCTGGATCATCCATTACCATATTATCAAAATCCACTGATATTCCATGTTGACTCTTAATCAACGCAAGAGCATCCTGTATTACAGTAAGTGTTTTTAAACCAAGGAAATCAACCTTGAGCAAACCTAATTTCTCTAATGTAACCATAGGAAATTGTGTTACAGCACTGTCTCCTGTCTTGTGAACAGGAACATAATCTGTTACGGGATTCCTCGTTAAAACAACACCCGCTGCATGAGTAGATACATTTCTTGGCATACCCTCTAGCTGCATTGCAGTATCAAGTAAATCTTTAACTACCGGATCAGCTTCGTATCGTCCTCTAAGCTCTGCATTAAAATCTATAGCGCCTTTTATTGTTGATGCTTTTCCCGGCATCATAGGCACCATTTTGGCAATCGAATCTACATCAGCATACGGAATATCAAGTACCCTTCCCACGTCTCTTATGGCGCCTCTGGCCGCCA
Source organism: Oscillospiraceae bacterium (assembly GCA_015069185.1). GTDB lineage: Bacteria > Bacillota > Clostridia > UBA1212 > UBA1255 > SIG424. The sequence goes on along the minus strand of SVJB01000001.1, from coordinate 176,728 downwards.
TAGTACCAAACGTAACAATCTGTGCCACCATATCCGCGCCGTATTTACTAATTACGTATTCAATTACTTCTTTACGTCTCTCATCACTGAAATCCACATCAAAGTCCGGCATACTTATTCGTTCCGGATTAAGAAAACGTTCAAAAGCAAGATTATATTTAAGTGAATCAATATTTGTTATTTTAAGACAATATGCAACAAGACTACCTGCACCGGAACCACGTCCCGGTCCAACAGTGATCCCATGATCTTTGGCATATTTTATGAAATCCCATACAATCAGGTAATATTCTGCATATCCCATTTTGATGATAACATCAAGCTCATATTCAATCCTCTGGAGGGCAACCTGTGGTATCCCGTCAGGATACCTGAATTTGGCTCCTTCCATACAAAGTTTTATTAAATATTCAGGAGCACTCAGTCCTCCGGGAATATCAAATTGTGGTAATACACTCCTGCCAAATTCAAGCTCAACATTACACATTTCTGCAATCTTGACTGTATTTTCGATAGCTTCTGGATATCCTGTGAAAAGTGCTGTCATTGCTTCAGGAGACTTCAGATAAACCTGATCAGATTCAAATCGCATACGTCCTTCATCTGCATATTTCTTACCCATCTGTACACACATAAGAATATCCTGAGCTCTGGCATCCTCTTTCTTTATAAAGTGAACGTCATTAGTAGCAATAAGTGGTATACCTGTCTCTTTATGAATCTCAATGAGCCCGCGGTTAACAGTCATCTGCTCCTCTATATTGTTATTCTGAAGTTCAAGATAAAAGTTATTTTCGCCAAAAATATCCAGGAATTCCAGAGCCATTGCCTTGGCACCTTCCATGTCTCCGGCAAGAATTTTTTGAGGAATATCACCACCGATGCAGGCAGATGCACATATGATGCCCTCTGAATATTCACGCAGCAGCTTCATATCCACACGTGGCTTATAATAATAACCCTCTGTAAAGGCTTTTGAAACGATTTTCACCAGATTATGGTATCCTGTATTGTTCTTTGCCAACAACAAAAGATGCCCGTAATTGCTGTCAATCCCGGGTGATTTATCAAAACGTGTACGCGGACTTGTATAGACTTCACAGCCTAATATCGGCTTAATTCCCACACGTTTGCATTCTTCGTAAAAATCTATGACTCCGTACATTACTCCGTGGTCTGTTATCGCTAAAGAATGCATGCCAAGGTCAAGCGCTGCCTGTGCAATCTCTTTTATGCGACAAGCACCATCAAGTAAGCTATATTCTGTATGAACGTGGAGGTGCACAAAATCCATTATTTAATCAGTCTTTATCTTCTACAATCTCAACAATTGCTTCCATTATCTGTTTTTTAAGTTCAATTGCATTAGTATATGCTTCCAGTCTTGAATTGCCCTCTGCTCCAAAATATACCTTTACTTTGGGCTCAGTGCCTGAAGGACGTACCATGCAGTATCCACTGGCAAAAGAAAGACTTACCATATCACATTTAGGTATATCATTACCATCTACCAACATATCAGCATATACAACCGGCTCAATATTTCCAATGCGGCCTTGTTTGCATCTGAGAGTATCCATTAATTCTTTTGTTTTAATAAGTCCGGATTCACCTTTAAGAACAAGTGATACTTGTATTTCATGCTGATATCCATATTTAGCATAAATACTATCAAGAGCCTCTACAAGCGTCATGCCCTGAGCTTTGTAATAACTTGCAGCTTCAGCAAGGTATACACATGCACCAATTGCATCTTTGTCCTTTGCATAATTCCCAAATAAATATCCACAACTCTCTTCAAATCCAAATATAAACTTACGCCCGTCATTTGCTTCTAAGTTAGATGCAAGGTCACCGATATATCTGAAGCCTACAGGAACATCACGATACATTATATTATTTACCTCGCATATTTTCTTTGCCACACGAGTTGAAACAATAGATGAAATAACCAGTGCATTTTCTATTGATTTCTTCGCAGATATACGACTGTTTATTGCTCTATCAAGAAGTATCACACCGATTTGATTTCCTGTTAGTAATACATATTTGCCGTCTTTATCCTTAGCATATACACCAGCTCTATCACTATCAGGATCAGTCGCAATAGCGATATCAGCATTCTTTTCCTTTGCTAGCGCCAGAGCCATAGTAAGAGCCTCTGCATTTTCAGGATTTGGTACCTTCACTGTCGGGAAGTTGCCGTCCGGTATCATTTGTGCATCAACAGTATATACCTTTGATACCCCACATGCAGTCAAACATTCCGGCACCCATTTAGCTCCGCAACCGTGAAGAGGTGTATATACAACAGATAAATTCTTTGCATTTTCAGCAAATTCTTTTTTATTAACAATTGTTTGTAACAAAGTTGTCTGGAATACCTTCTTCACTTGATTATCAAGTATTTTTATCTTGTTACCCTGCTTCAAATAATCAAAGCTGAAAGTAGCAAGTTTTGTATAATCATTAAAAGTCTTCATTATATCTGACACAGCCTTACTTGCTTCAGGATTCAGCTGCGCACCGTCTGAACCATATACTTTGTAACCGTTATATTCTTTGGGATTGTGGCTGGCCGTAATCATAACACCTGCTGTACATTTAAATTTGACAATTGAGTAAGATAGTACAGGTACAGGACAAATATCCGGATGCATAAGAGTCTTTATATCATACCCGGCAAAAATAGAAGCTGCTTCCATTGCAAATTCCTTTGAGAAATTACGGCTATCATATCCGATGATTATACCACCTGTACGAGCGGCAGGTCCTAAATTTGAAATATACGTTGCTAAAGCATGGCTTACTTTCCTGACTACATACAGATTAATTCTGTTAGTGCCTGCTCCTATAACTCCTCTGATCCCTGCTGTACCAAAATCCAGTTCTCTATAAAATCTATCTCTGATCTCCTCCGGGTTATTCTCAATAGCACCTAACTCATCTCTGGTTTTCTTATCAAAATAATAACCAGTTCTCCACTGTTTGTAAGTAGTCATTATATCCATTCGCATTTCTCCTCTTTCTTCAAATTAAGTCTTACAATTATACGATATTTATATTATAAAATCAAACGCATATTAATAGCGTCTGAAAATGTTCCATCGGAATGTTTATAGTATCCAGGGCGTATATCCAGTTCCTCAAACCCTACTTTTTTGTATAGTGCTATCGCAGCCGGGTTATCAGCAGACACTTCTAAAAGAACCTGTTCAGAAGTATTTAAATTGTCTGTCATACACTTAATCAATCCCATACCCAAGCCTTTCTTGCGGTACTCAGGCAATACTGCGATTCGCATTATTTCAGCAATTTCAAATAATTCCCGATATATTATGTATCCAATAATTTCGTCATTATTTTTTGCAATATATATATGTGAAAAATCATTAGACATTTCATTTCGGATCATATGTTCAGACCATGCATCATCAAAACACATATCTTCTATTTTCTTTATTGCATTATAATCAATGTTTTCATTAACTTTTATAATAATCATATTACAGCGTTATATTTTTTCATATAATTTACGCCAAGCTTTTCACCTGTATACATGCTACTGTCGGAGCCGGACTTGGCATATTCATTCATGGCAATAGCAGCAATCGAGGCAGGTGTAGGCGCGATAATATCTTTGTAAAATAAATTGTATCCTGGTAATAATTGATCAATTATCATTTTATTCGCTTCCGTTAAACCATCACCACAAAGAATAACAGATGTGCTATCTTTGTTGATCTTATTATCATTTGTAACAAAGGAACAAAGTTCTGCGATTGTCAGAGCATTATAATCAAAGATTTGTTCAGAGCCAAGATAACAAGTTGTATAAACACGAGTATTTCTGGCATCTATGACAGGAACAGTGAGTACTTGTTCTCCACAAATAAATCCATGTGCCAATGCATCTAAAGTATTAACCCCGATAACCGGTATGTTGTTAATATACGCAAATGTTTTGGCTGTAACAACACCTATTCTCAAACCTGTATAAGAACCCGGACCGTTTGTTACAGCGATAAGGTCAACATTCTCAATTATAGCTCCACAATAGTTAAGTGCCTTATCTATAAGAGGCATCAATTTTACAGAATGTGTTTTATTATCACATACAGAAAAATCGGCAATAGTAACACCATCTAAAACGAGTCCACAAGCTGTTGTCTTACATGATGTATCTATTGTCATTATAAGAAATCTATTCTTAAACACTTAAGTCAGCTCCGTTAATTTTAATAATACGTCTCACCGGACTTATATCATCACATCTTAATATATTCACATTAATAATTCTGGATGAATACACTGTATGCAGTTCCGGTATTTTTTCGCTCCATTCAATTACGCTTACTGCATTTTGATCCATATATTCGTCAAATCCGATATTTTCCAGGTCATCAAAACTCTCTAAGCGATATAAATCAAAATGCAAAAGCAGAATGCTATTCGATCTATATTCATTGACAATTGTAAAAGTTGGGCTGGTGATTACATCACCAATGCCCAACGCTTTTGCAATGCCCTTTGTAAAATGAGTCTTACCTGCTCCAAGGTTTCCATTGAGACAAATAATATCACCGCACTTTACTGATAAACCAAGCATTCTGCCGTATTCTTCTGTCTGTAACTCAGAATCAGAAATAAATTGCATATGCAATTATCTCTTACTGAACTGAGGAGCACGTCTAGCTTTCTTGAGACCGTATTTCTTTCTTTCCTTCATTCTCTGGTCTCTTGTGAGGTAGCCTGCCTGCTTTAATTCAGGACGAAGTGACTCATCATATTCAAGTAACGCACGAGCGATACCATGTCTGATAGCGCCTGCCTGACCTGTAAATCCACCGCCTGAAACATTACAAATTACATCGAATTTATTCTCTGTATTTGTAGCAGCAAAAGGCTGGTTAACGATAATCTTTAATGTTTCTAATCCAAAATACTCGTCAATAGATCTATCGTTGATTGTAACAACGCCTGTTCCTGCAACGAGTCTAACTCTTGCAACTGACTTCTTTCTACGTCCTGTGCCGATATACTGTTCTGCCATAATCTGTACCTCCAGTCAATCAAAAGTCATATACTTCGGGCTTCTGAGCTTGATTAACATGCTCTGATCCCGCATATACCTTTAACTTCTTAAACATTGCATCACCCAAAGCATTCTTTGGAAGCATTCCTCTAACAGCAGCCTCTACAGGATGTGTAGGATGCTTTGCAAGCATATTCTTGTAATTAACTTCTTTGAGTCCACCCGGATAACCTGTGTGGTGACGGTATAATTTCTTATTGTATTTGTTGCCTGTAAGTACAACTTCTGCAGCATTGATAACAATTACAAAATCTCCCGTATCAAGGTTAGGTGTATATGTTGGCTTTCTCTTGCCCATAAGAATCATAGCAACTTCAGTAGAGAGTCTGCCGAGAGTCTTACCTTTAGCATCGATTATATACCATTTTTTATTTGAAGGATTGATAGCTTCACCATTTGGTACATATGTTTTCATATAAAAACCTCCGTAATTAATTTTAAGGCGCATTTAACGCGACCTGGCGTATTGTAATATAAAAATATTATGATGTCAACACTAAATAACCGTATTTTTAGAATATATCGCTCTTTCACTTTATTTCTCTTGTTTTTTCTCGTTTTCTCTCATTTTCTTGTGTTTCATTTCATTTTTTATATGATATACTTATCCAGATATTTATTAAATCTAACCGAAGGAGTTTTACTAAAATGTATAGAATTGGTATTGACATTGGAGGGACTAATCTTGCATATGGTCTTGTTACTGCAGATGGACAATTAATAAAGAAAGTTTCTTTTCCTGTAGATAAAAGCTCAGATGATATTACTCTTACCAAAACCATAGCAGAAACAACTCTTAAATTCATAAATGATTGTGCACTAAATGAAAATGACATTATCTCTATTGGTATAGGAGTTCCTGGCGTATGTAACAACAAGAAAGGTATTATTGAATATACAGTAAATATGCCTTTTCGCAAAACAAACGTAAGCAAAATATTCTCAGAATATATGAAGATACCCGTACACATGTCAAATGACGCAAACTGTGCTGCATTAGGCGAAGTAATATGCGGCAGCGCCAAAGGATATAACACTTCCCTTACAATTACTCTTGGCACAGGTGTTGGCGGAGGCATCATTATAGACGGAAAAATTTACACAGGTAGCAATGGTGCTGCCGGAGAGCTGGGTCACATGGTAATTCGTACAAAAGGAGAAAAATGCTCATGCGGTCGTCGTGGCTGTATTGAAGCCTACTCCTCTGCAACTGCAATCATAAGAGAAACGAAGAAAGCTGCTGTAAAACATCCAGATTCTCTAATCAATCAACTTGTCGACGGAGATTTATCAAAGATAAACGGCAAAACAGCCTTTGATGCTAAGCGAGCAGGAGATAAACATGCCACTAAAGTTGTTAATGATTATATTAAATATTTAGGCGAAGCAATCATAAATTACATAAATATCTTCCAACCTAATATTATTCTTATCGGTGGTGGCATCTCCAAAGAGGGCGAATATCTTCTAAAACCTCTTCGCCGTTATGTTAACAGATACGCATATGGATGTAAATTTTTAAACCGTACTAAAATCGAATGTGCAGCACTGGGCAATGATGCCGGTATTGTGGGTGCCGCAATGTTATAATGTTCTAAAAGAAAGATTAAATATTATATGGATTTCTTAACAAAGTTATTTATAAAAGATTATAAAAATACATCAGACAATAAAGTACGGGAGCAATATGGCATTCTGTCCGGTATTCTTGGTATTATATTGAATTTTATATTATTCACAGCCAAGTTCCTTATAGGCCTTTTATCCAATTCTACAGCTATCAGCGCCGATGCTTTCAATAATCTAACAGACGCTGCATCTTCGATAATATCAATGATGGGATTGAAGCTTGCTAATAAACCTGTAGATAAAGATCACCCTTTTGGACATGGCAGAATAGAATATTTATCAAGCTTACTCGTATCAGCCATAATTCTGTTTATTGGTATCGAATTAGCCTCTTCTTCTTTAAAAAAGATATTCACTCAGGCAGATACAAATATTACCACATTGACAATTGTAATTTTAGTTATATCAGTATTAATAAAAATTTGGATGTTTTTATATAATTATAAGTTTGCGAAACGTATTAACTCATTAGGCATGAAGGCAACTGCCATTGATAGTATTAACGATGCAATTGCTACATCTATTGTATTAATCAGCGCTCTTATATCACATTTCATATCATATAACATTGATGGATATATTGGCGTTTTGGTAGCAGCATTTATTCTTTTCACAGGAATTAAAACAGCAAAAGAAACTATTGATATTCTTTTAGGAAAAGCTCCCGACAAAGAAATGTTAGATAAAATAACAGAATTTGTTACTTCTTACGATGTTGTACTAGATATTCACGACCTTATTGTGCACAATTATGGAATAGGAAGAGAATTGATATCTCTCCATGCTGAAGTCTCATGCGATAATGATATACTGTATATTCATGAAAAAATTGATGAAATAGAATCGGCTTTATATAAAACATTTCACTTGCAGGCAGTAATTCACATGGATCCCGTGGAAGTAAATAACGTACTCATTTCTGCTGCCAAACAAGATGTGGACAATATTATAGAACAGTACTATCCTGAATGTTCAATACATGATTTTCGCATGGTAAATGGTGAAAACAGAATTAACCTTATATTTGATGTTGTTGTACCTTTTGATTGTCAAGAGAAACCATCAGAAATAGTAAAAACATTAAATGATAAGGTTAATAAATTAAATCCAAAATATCAGTGTGTAATTAAGATTGATCGGCCTTATGTTTAATCCTTAAGAACCTTCTTATTTAATATGGTAATCGCGCATCCGATCACAACAACTATAGGTAAGAAATATGTACAACAATCCCCTACCTCCGGGACCTTCGGAGGTTCTTTGACCTGAAACGCAATATCAACAAAATGGAGATCTTCTTCTTTAGGTTCTATTGCATATTGCCAGTTATTTCCATCGTATGTCTGCTTCTCAAACCTTACCCGAAGAATATATGCTCCACCAGTTAATTCATTTGCATAGAATTCACCCCAACTTTGTGGAACATCTTCTAAGCTACCTCCAAGTTGTGTATCAACTACTTCCCATGACACAGCACGCCAACGTGTGTCTCCTATATTGTAATATTTATATTGCAATTCGCCAACATTTGTTATAAACGAAACCAGGGCATCTCGCTCATAAACAGTATCATTAATGCCTGTTACTGTGTTCTTGTCCTTGTTTCCTTGCTGTACTGACATTAAAACCATCGCAGAAATCTCTGTATCATTCTCATCTCTTAATATAATATTGCCACCTTTGTGATATGAATTATCCCATACACCTACATAAGATAAATCACCAGATGAAGCTATTCTAATATTATCACTACAAATTATTTCTGAACTAACATACAACAGCTTTTCATCACTTTCTGTTCTCAAAGAAAATGGTACCTTATCAAAAGTAGCACTACCGTCATTTATTATAATAGCTTCACTGGCAGCAACTATACTAAATTTACCGTTTCTAACAGTCAGCGAAGAATTCTGTGTACTGATCAAACCTCTTCCCGTCTTTGAAGAAATATCAGTAATACAATCTATAAAATCTACATTACCGTAAAGAGATTTGATTGCATTGCCGTATGCGGCTATATTGATCACAGAATTATTAAACAATATAAAATATTCTGTTGAATCTGTAATAAAATCCACATCATATATATTAATAATGCCTTCAAGACTATTGTATATATTCATATTAACATTACTAATTTGTATCTTTCCGTTATTATTATATATTGCTGCCTCATAAGCACACAAATCAATATCACAATCTGAGATTGTTACATCTCCCTCTTCACCGACGTATATAGCATAATGAGATGAGAGTATCTCTATTGACGGTTTATTACCAATATCGTCAGCTGTACCTGTAATTGTAATACTACCATTATTAGTGTACATAGCATGTTCTGAAAAAGTTTTGATATAAAGATCAGCACCAGGTTGCAATTGTATTAACATATCGCCTTCTGAATACAAGGCATCTGTCCAGCATAATATAGCAACAGTACCTTCTATCACAACAGTAGCGCCATCCGGCAAATAAATCGCTGTTTCCTCAAACGAAGTCAATGTAAAACCATTTTTAAGAGTCAATGTCTTAGATGTAGCATCCCATGACCACAGCTCGTCCTCATGGGGAAGTCTTACCTCAGCATCTCTAAAATCAGGCATTATAATCTCATCTGTTGCGTCATCAATACTAACAACACAAGATGATGTATTATCAGAATAATTGCAGCAATATACATAATACTCACCAGGATTCTCAAACGTAATAACAGGTGCATGCCACGCAACATCATAATAGGAATCTATCAAATCAAATTTTGTATTATCTTCGCTATTAGCTTTGAAAATAAAAATTATACATTCTACATTAATAATCTCATACATTGAATTTACAGGGCACATATCAAAGGCAAGCTGTGTATAGTCTGTAATATTTACTTTAAACACCTTACCTGTAAAATCCCCTTTGTCAGTGACTATATATGGTATCTTTGAATCTCCCTCACCATTTACAGTATCAACAAAAGGATAATTATTAACTTCATAAACACTGCTGTCTTTATCTTCTGTATTTTCAGCAAAAATTTGCATTGGTATACTTAAACATGCAATGATAACAGCAACCAAAATCAAAACAAAACGTTTCATACAAACTTTGCCCTCCTATAAATTTTATATAACAAGTATACCACTATTTTTTAATGTTGAGAAGACGAATAATCAACTTTCCACAAATAAAGTCCGCCTGCAGGAGCAGTTTGTCCCGCTTTATTTCTATCACAAGATTTTAAAATTTTATCTATCGAATCAACTTGTATTCTTCCTCTCATAATATCAGCTATTGTACCTGCAATTATGCGTACCATATTATACAAAAAACCATTACCGGTAATTTCTAAACAATACATTTTAGTGCTGTAATAATCATCGCATGCAACATATATGTCGTAAATCGTACGTACCGTAGTTTTTGACATACCACCCATAGCTCTGAATGCAGAAAAATCATGTTTACCACAAAGGGCAGAAAGATTCTTATTAAGTGTATTTAAATTTTCACAAGAATAATTGCAACTATTACCAATATACCACGCTCTATTGTTTAGCATGGGGACTTTTGATGGTGCAGTATAAAAGTAATATCTATAAGTTTTCTTAGATGTTAAATATGTTGCGTGAAAGTCCATTGGAACCTCACAGGCGCTCTTAACGCAAATATCTTCCGGTAAAAAAGAATTAAGAGCAATTGGGTATTTCTCAATAGGTATATTAGAATTATCAATAAAATTAAGTACATACCCTACCGCATGTACCCCTTTGTCAGTACGACTGCAACCAATAACTTCTACTTCATTTCCTGTAAGCATATAAATACTCTGCATTACAGTGCCTTGTAATGTTTTACGACCGCTTTGGTATAACCAACCGCTGTAATCTGTACCATCAAATTGAATAATAAGCTTTATATTTCTGGATGAATTCATTTACGTTTTTTTGTTTTTTTCTTTCTTGACGCATATCCGTAGCTGGTACCCGGGGCTGCTTTTCCATACTTCTTTTCATGTTTTGAAGTGGCTATCTTAACAAATAACCACGAAAAGAATAAACCAATAAGAGCAAAAAAGTAATTAACTGTATTTATGAATAAAACACTAAAATTCATAGCTTCAGTTGTGTTACCCTCAATAGTAACTCTGTCTACAGTATTACTAAAAAAGTTTGTTGAAATATTATCTATATACATTTGAAAAGTAACTGCAAATGAGTTTCCTTCTGCATTTGTGATAGATGGATCTAATAACATAAAGTCAAAAAATGTCACTATTATAGTAGCAAGCAAAGTAGATAAAAATAATAAAATTATGTGAGACTTTTTTCTGTCACATTCTTCGACAAAGTATAAGTAAAGTGCATATGCCCCCATACCGCCCAAGAAGAAAAATATGGAAGATCTGACAAAAAAGTAATGTATAAGTATAGTAACAGCGCTACCTGCCAATGCCCCAATAAACGAAAACAAAAAAACATTTAAAGTAATATGTTCCTTTGTTTTCTTTTTCCTATTCTTATCTTGATTCAGCTTCGTTGGATCTACCATAACAAGCCTCCGAGTTTAATTTATCTTATTCATTATGACATTCTTTGAATATACTGTCAAATCTTTCCGTAACTGCATCCTGATCCATGCCGACAGACAGAATAATCTCACTGATCAAAGCATTTCTGGAATTAATATATAACTTCTTCTCACCGGTAGACAAACTGCGTTTCTTGTCACGAATTCTCAAATATTTGTATACTTCAGCAACCTGAAAAATATCACCACCACGCAATTTGTCAAGGTTTTCCTTGTGACGGCGATTCCAATTAAGTTCCTGAAACTCAAGGGGTTTCTTGAGTTGCTCAAAGAGCTGCTCAATCTTATCAGCCTGCATAATTGGTCTAACACCAATACTCTCTGCAGTGTCAACAGGTATATCAAGCTTAAGCTTAGTAAACGGCAGAGCAAGAGTATAATACTTCTTAACTTCTCCTAAAACCTCAATGTCTACAATATCCTGTATCACACCGGCTCCGTGAAAAGGATGTACTATTTTATCTCCTACAGAAAACATTTTATATCTCCTACTAATTAAAATAACAGCAAAAATGCTGTACTTATTTACCGGTTTATTATATACTAAACTAAGTCAAAATTCAAGATTTATTACCTGGAGGACTTAACATGAATCTTAAAAATTTAACAGAAAAATTCATAAAAATATTTGGAGAATCTGATAAAAAAATTCGTTTTTTTACTTCCCCCGGAAGAGTGAATCTTATTGGCGAGCATATAGATTATTGCGGTGGCTATGTATTTCCGGCAGCTCTGACTCTGTCAACAACTGTTGCCGTAAGATACAACGGAACTAACACTGTTCGTATGGCTGCTACCGATCTGAATAACATATATGTATGCAATTTGAACGATTGTGATGCTGCAAAAAATCTGAATTGGGGCAACTATCAAGCCGGTATGATTAAGGAATTAAGTCTCCGTGGATATAAATTTTCCGGAATGGATATGCTTTTCACTGGTACACTTCCCTTTGGTTCCGGACTTTCATCCTCTGCTTCCATAGAGATGGCAACAGGTATCGCCCTAGTCAACATGGCTGTTAATAAAAATGAAATTAACTTATCCAATATAGATATTGCGGTATGTGGTAAAGCTTGTGAAAATAATTTTTGCGGTGTCAATTGCGGTATTATGGATCAATTTGCTTCTGCAATGGGAAAGAAAGATCACGCTATACTTCTCAATTGTGCGACTTTGGACTACGAATATATACCTTTGACTCTTGGCGAATACGTATTAGTACTGGCAAATACATGTAAGAAACACTCTTTGGGTGCTTCTAAATACAACGAACGAAGAGCAGAAGTTACAAAAGGCCTTGAGATTATGAATGCATTGTATGGACGTATCTATGAAAATCTTTGTGAGTACTCATTATTTGAGCTTGAAGCTGTCAAGGATAAGTTTGAAGATTCATTAATTTATCGTCGTGTATATCATGTTATCTCAGAAAATGAACGTGTAAAGACTGCTGTGAACATATTAAAAGAAGGAAAACTTACAGAATTTGGAAAGATTCTATGCCAGGCAAATGATTCAATTCGTTACAACTATGAAGTAACCGGCGATGAACTGGACGCAATGTATGATGCCGCAATGACTCAAACAGACGACGGAAACGTACTTGGCAGTCGAATGACAGGCGCAGGTTTTGGCGGTTGTACTGTTAATATCGTAAAAGAAAACTATGTAGATAAATTTATTGAGATTACAGGTAGACTATATACCGAAAAAACAGGAATCGCACCTGAATTCTATGTATGTAGCATAGGTGATGGAGCAAGAGAAATTATTGAATAATTTCTCTTAAATCTTACCATATCAACTCCTTTACATTTCCTACATATCTGATCTCTACACCATTGAGATCAAAATTCTTGTTGGTAATAGCACTCTCTATAGCATCTTTATTACCGGTAGGTACGACAATGGTTTTGAAGCTAAGTCTTATAGATTCATTGATTCTCTTTTCTATATTTGATACTGCCCGCACTTCTCCGGTAAGGCCAATCTCTCCAAAGAATATGTAATCATGAGGTATGACTTTGTTTGTATACGAGGATATTATGGCAGCAGCAAGCCCAAGATCAGCAGCAGGTTCATATATTTTAATGCCGCCGATTACATTAACAAAAGCATCTGCGTCATACATCTTAAGTCCTACTCTTTTCTCCAAAACCGCAAGTAATAGTGCAACACGATTATAGTCAAAACCTGTTGCCATTCTACGTGGATTTGTGAGGTTTGAATTAGATATAAGTGCTTGTATCTCAACAAGCATAGGACGTGTACCTTCCATTGTACATACCACAGCAGTACCGGGTGTATCAAGTGGCCTACCTGTTAACATAGCCTGAGATGGGTTCTCAATCTGAACAAGGCCGGTATCTCGCATCTCAAAGACACCTATTTCTCTTGTAGAGCCAAATCTATTTTTTACACATCTTAATATTCTAAAGCTCATGTGTCGTTCGCCTTCAAAATACAAGACAGTATCTACCATATGCTCCAGTACGCGGGGCCCTGCAATACCACCATCTTTCGTTACATGTCCCACTATAAATATAGTTATCTTGTTCTGTTTAGATATGCGCATCAAGGTAGCAGTTATTTCTCTGATTTGTGTCACACTGCCTGGCACAGAGTCGATATTACTATCGTATAATGTCTGTACAGAATCAATAATTATATAAGACGGTGATATTTCGTCAGCTTGCTCTAAAATATCTGTAATAGATGTTTCTGAAAAAACAAATAGATTTTCACCGGTAATATTAAGACGCCCTGCACGCATTTTAATCTGAGCCTCTGACTCCTCGCCTGAAACATATAAAACCTTTTCCTGCTGTGATACAAAGCCTGATAACATAAGCATTAATGTAGATTTACCAATTCCCGGATCACCTGCAATAAGCACCAGAGAGCCCGGTACGATGCCACCGCCAAGCACCCGGTCAAATTCGTTGTATCCGGTCTTTACACGAGTGTGCGACATAGATTCAATATCATTGATCACTTGTGCTTTCTTCGCACCAAATGGTGACTTACTGGCAAAAACATCCTTTGTCTTGTCATTTGTAATCTTCTTCTCAACAAAGGTATTCCACTCTTGACAAGCCGGACATTTTCCCATATATCCGCCTGACTCATATCCACATTCCTTACAGAAAAAAACAGTCTTAACCTTAGCCATATTATTTCCTTTACTTCTTAGTCTTTGCAGCAGCTTTAATCCTTATCTGACCATCTTTGACAGTAATATTTAACTTGCTACTACCTTCACTCAGTACACAATCAGCGATCTGATCCTCAATCTCTGTCTGAATGATTCTCTTAAGCGGACGGGCGCCAAAGGTCGGATCATAACCTTTTTCAGCAACATACTCGCTTACTGTGTTATCAATTTTAATATCAAGAGAGCTTTCTTTCGCACGTTTTACAAGATTAGATAACATAAGACCTGCAATTTGTTTTATCTCATCTTTGTTCAAGGCTGTGAAAACTAGTATGTTATCTATTCTATTTATAAACTCTGGCCTAAAAGCTTTCTTTAACTCTTCTTTTATCGCCTTTTCCATGTGCTCATGCTTCTGTGCATCTGTAGATGGGCTGCCAAAACCAAGGTATTTGGGAGTCGTTATATTATTGGCACCAATATTAGAAGTCATAATAATAATTGTATTCTTAAAGTCAACAGTCCTACCCTTGGTATCAGTTAGCTGTCCGTCTTCCAGAATCTGAAGCAATATGTTAAACACATCAGGGTGTGCCTTCTCAACTTCATCAAATAACACCACAGAATACGGCTTACTCCTTATCGTGTCTGTCAGCTGTGTAGTTTCGTTAAAGCCTACATATCCGGGAGGTGAACCTATCAGGCGTGACACACTATGCTTCTCCATATATTCAGACATATCAAAACGAATCAGCGCTTTTTCGTCTCCAAACAAAGCCTCGGCAAGAGCCTTGCTTACCTCCGTCTTACCTACGCCTGTTGGCCCCAGGAACATGAAAGACCCCACCGGTTTCTTTGGCTCCTTAATACCAACACGGCCACGCTTGATAGCTTTGGCCACGGCAGAAATTGCCTCATGTTGACCAATAACACGTTTGTGAATAGTTTCTTCCAGTCTAAGCAGTTTTTTTTGTTCATCTTCAGTAAGACGCGATACAGGAATATGTGTTTTCACAGAAACACAATTGGCAATATCCTCCTTAGTTATCCTGTGAAAAGCTCTTTGTTGGTTAATGCGTTTTAAAGAATTTGTACTATTATTCAGCTTCTCATATTCTTTATTGATGCTTGCAGCAAGTTCGAAATCACCTTTTAACATAGCTTCATCCCGACTTGCTTTAAGTTTTGAAATTTTTTGTACTACTGCATCATTCTTCTTTGCGTTTTGTACGGCATCACCTGATACATGCAATAAAGCAGCAGCTTCATCTATGAGATCAATTGCTTTATCGGGAAGAAATCGATCAGATATATATCTTTTTGATAAATATACAGTATATCTTAATACATCATCAGGATAACTAACATTGTGATGTTCTTCGTATAAATGTTTAACACCCTGAAGGATCTTATATGCTTGTTCTTCTGTTGGCTCCTCTACTTGTACGACCTCAAAGCGTCTTTCTAACGCGCTGTCTTTTTCCATATATTTCCTATATTCTTTGGTTGTTGTAGAGCCAATCAGGCGTATCTCACCGCGCGACAAAGCCGGCTTAAGTATATTGGCCGCATCAAGACTTCCCTCAGATGATCCTGCTCCTATAATTGTGTGAATCTCATCTATAAAAAGGATTATATCAGGATTTGCCTGAGCTTCTGTAATTACTTTTTTAAGTCGCTCTTCAAACTCACCCCTGTATTTAGCGCCGGCTAACATAGCAGATAAGTCAAGTTGAATTATTTTTTTGTTTCTAACAATAGCCGGAACTTTATTTGATGCAATAATTTGTGCCAAACCTTCAATAATTGCAGTCTTACCTACACCTGGTTCACCAACAAGGCAAGGATTATTTTTTGTTTTACGACATAGAATCTGCATAACTCTCGTTATTTCATTTTCACGACATAAAACCGGAATTTCTTTACCTTCTGCTGCTAACAAAGCAGCTTTTTCAGTCATATCTTTACCGTATGTTGCCAGTGCTGACAATGCAGGTTGTGGCATATTCTCACCGGATTGATTCTGATTATTAGACTGTCCATGCACAACCTGTGCATGCATCTCAATGGCTAGATTCTCAAGACTATTCTCGTCTTTTTCTGCAAGACGTTGCAAAAAATCATCGCCTTGCAAATATCTGACTGCATCTAAAAACATTCCATGAAGATCCACACCCAAATCAATAAGGACGCGCATTGCCACACAATCAACTTCTTTGAACATAGCATAAAGTATATCTTCCGTGCCTGCTTTTTCGTGTTTATATTTAACTGCAATATCCAATGCTCTTGTAATAACACGTTTTGCAGAAATAGTAAAATCAATCTTATAATTAATATCAGTTTCTTTAACAAGTTGATAGTCCTCAATATTATCAATCTTTGTCATATGCAGAACTTCATTTCTATAAGTAATAAAATCAATATTCTGTGACATAATATATTGTATGCAATACAATCTTCACAAAAGAGCATTGCAAGCATTATATGTTCTGTACCAACATCATCAGAAGCCATAAGCATAGCTTGTGTTATGCTGTTTTCTAAAACCTTATCTGCCTCTTTTGAAAATTGTATATCTTTCGGACTGTACATGTTTTGTAAAAAAGAATTCATTTATTCCTCCATAAATAATTTTAAGCAAATATCATAAGTTCTAATGCCTGTATATCTTTTATAGATCCGTTTTTTAAGGCTTCATCCAATTTGCAACATCTTTTAATCTTATCTTCCAGCTCTTCAAAGGAGTAATTTCTCGCCTGCTTTATAAGCTTTTGAACAATAAAACTCATATTTGGTGCTATTCCTAAATGAGCAGCGATCTCTTGGTTATTTATTTTATTCTGTGATAATAACTTGGCATCATACATCATCATCCAATTGCGAGGGATCATAACAAGCATCATAGAAATATTCTGCTTATCTTCCATCAAAGAATTCATAATTGACAATGCTGTCTCTGTTTTCCGTTCTGCAAGTGCATCATTAAGGTCAAATATTCTTGCATTAACTGTTAATGTGCAAACTTTTTTCACAGTATCTACTGATATTTCATTACCGACACCAACGAACAAGCATAGCTTTTCTAACTCTTGTAATACACACTGCATATCATCTACAGTGTTGGTTAATAAAAAAACTGCTGCCGGAGTCTGTATGCTACAGCCTCTGGACTTAACAAAACTGTTAATAATTTTGAGCTTCTCCGGTTGCTCCATTTTATCACATTGGACAATATCCCCGTAGCTTTGTGCTACTTTACTGATTTTTTTGCGTTTATCAAAGTCATTTTCCTTAAAAATCAATGTAAAATGTTCGTCTTCGCAAAGCTGTATAAAATAATCTGATATTTTATCTTCTTTGTCCGTGGCCTGTGCTTTGGCTCCAAACAGACCTGTATTGGTGAAAAGCAATAGCTTATCCTCACCAAACAACGAAGGCTCTGCCATCTCAGCCAACACCTGGGTCATATCATCAGAAGCAGTAAAACTATAGATATTCATACTGTCACACTTAACATGCTGTCTTGCCCGACGTACGTTTAGATCTTTAAGATATTCATTTGTGCCATAGAAAACATAAAGTCTCTTTGTATCTTTATCCGGCATACTGCTCCCTCCAATGATAAATATCTCCGGTTAGTATACCACAATTAACCTCGTCACGCTATTAAAATTACTTTCCGGCTTTTCTTAACATTTGTGAAAAATCATTTGATATTTTCTCAACAGAACAGTTATTAGTCATATAGTATGAATTGCCGTTTTCATCTAAGACAAATTCAGTTGCATCATTTTCACTTCTATCTATCAACATACGTCCACAGTCTGATAATTTATAATACTCGCCTTCCCCTTCAAAGGCAAAATGTACAGCTGTAAGATCATAACTCTTATTAAACCATGGTTGCATTTTTCTGAATTCGGTATACATTTTATATGATAAATACACAGGATTTTCATTTGCATTATCAGGAATACTATCTGAATCAAAGCCAGAATCAATTTTGCCACCGAGTTCAACTCCGCTGTAAATAACAGGAACGGGCATATTATTTATAAAGTTTTCAGCAGCATTACCGTCACAAACAATATTATATTCTCTCTGCTTGCACGAAGTACAACCTGCCATAGTAACAACTGCATGTACCTTTTTCTCTATCAATGTACGTCCGTCTTCAGGACTGATCGCATCACCTTTACTGGACAATAATTCACTGATTGTATTTAATGGACCTATTGTTACTATCACGATGCTTTTGTCCTCTGCATTTGCCAGAACATGTCTGTACAAATCAAGTGAATTTTCCACTTTGCTATTACCAACAGGCTTATATATTGTATTAAATCGTTCGGAAATATATTTATTATATTGCATTGTTGTTTCATCCCATAAGAAACCTTCTCCTGACCACATACCAACAGGAATGTTTTCACAGCCGCAATATTTACCTATAATATCTATGGCACCGGCGCCATATGGATTAGATGTACAGTTAATCACTCCTGCTATAGGAATATTATATTTCTTTGCGTATGTATATAATATAACAAGTGCACCTACATCATCACAATCAGGACCTATATCTGTATCAACAATTATACTTCTCTTAACTTCTTTTAACGGTTCAAACTTAAATTTACTCATTTATATATTCTCCTTTATCATTACATATAATATTTTCTTAATAATGACCGAAGTATACATTAATTAAATTTTGTTTGCAATACGATAGTTCTCTTCCGTTGTAATAATATAACAACAATCAAAACAGTATATATTCCGATCAAGATCCATACGTTTTTTATTTTTACATTCATATTACCAATAGGTGCAGGTAACCAGGAAGCCATATATGCACATTTGTTAAGTATGGTTGTAAAAAAAACACAGATATATCCTATGAATTTGCCTATATATGACACAACAGGAATAGCCATTAACAGACAACAAGCATATCCTGTTATACATATGCCACCTGACAGAAAACCTGCAATGCCATTTATAACAATGGCAATCAAAGATATTTCACCAAAATAATACATTAATAATGGCATCATACCAATATTTACACCTATACCACTACGGATACCATTCAGACTCTTGCGGCGAATCGGAATAACAGGTACAATATAACAAATAGACAGTACCGCACTGTAGCTAAGTACAAATCCAACAGAATATATAACAAATGGATTGCATATAAGCTGTATAATCGCTGCAAAATAAATACTATTTGCAAATGTTGCCTGTCTATCACACAGCTTACCGATCTGTATGTATATAAACATTAATACGGCTCGTACTACACTATGGGAGAAATCCGTAAGAATCATAAATATAATTGCAGCTACAATTCTACATATAGTTCTTCCCTTGTATCCGAGGTACTTTCTCTTTATTAAAATGTTTACAGGCTTCATCATAATATTTACGTGCATTCCTGATACAGCCGTTACATGTAATATGCCTGCAGTTCTGTATTGTTCTGATATATTTTCGTCCATTTCACTATTGGCACCGGTCATTACTGCTAGAGCTGTAAATGTATTTTGCTCAGGCATGACACGTAAAAGCGTCGAGCGTATATACACACGTGCTTTTGCAAACAAACTCTTAATATTGTATTTTTCTTTACCTAGCTCCACATCATTAATTGATGCGTTAAGTATGTACTGTATACCTTTTGAACGTAAATAATCACCATATGAATTATCAAGAAGCACAGTGATACTCTTGTTAACCACAACATCGGCTCCGCCTGATGCCAAGTTATCAATCTCATTATTAATATTGCCGTAAATTGTCAATAGCACATTTCCCTGCTCAGTTTTAACAATATACTGCCCTTGTTTATTCCATGTACTTTTATATATGTATCCCCTGCAGATACCCGAATCAGGTACTCTGCAAGAATTTTTTTTAATAATATTACATCTTAATAAACTTAATAATATCATCAATACACATAAAATCAAAAATGCATTTCGTTTTAATATCATTTTTTACTTTTCGGTTTTGATACAATTGATGCAATTAACCCAAATACGACTGCCATTACTACACCGGTTGCCACATCTGCCAGTCCACCTGTAAAGATACCTCTGAATCCATATTCATCCACTGCCTTTATAACACCTTTACACAACGAATACCCAAAGCCTGTAAGTGGTATCCTGGCCCCATAATCAGCAAAATCAACTACATAATCATATAAACCGATAGCTGTAAGAAATACGCCACACACTACAAAGAGAACAAGAATCCTTGCAGATGTAAGTTTTGTTTTGTCTATTAAAATCTGTGCCACAACACATATCAGTCCGCCAACGATAAATGCACACAGATATTTCACAAAGAAATCCATATATAAGACCATCCTTTCTTATATTTCAATTGACACCGCATGAGCTATACCAAGTAAATCTTCGTTTTGTTTCACCATAACAGGGCTAATGAGGGCTCCTGTTGCTACAAATAATAAATGATGTATTTGTAATGTTTTAAGAAGCTCATAAATATAGCTTGTAAAAACGGCAGCTGCACAACCACATCCACTACCGCCTGCTTTTGTACCTTGTCTAACAGAGTCAAAAATCAATTTACCACAATCCTGATGTTTATCTTCTATGTTAATATCATGCATTCTGAGAATATCACATAACAAATTACTGCCGGTCTCACCAAGATCACCTGTCAGAATCATGTCATAATAATCAGGCTGTCTTGATAAGTCATTTAAGTGACTAATGATTGTAGAAGCACACGCAGGTGCCATAACTGCGCCCATATTATTAACATCATTAATTTTATAATTCTCAATCTTACCTGTTGTTACTGCATTAATATAAGGTTTCATATCGGCAGGTGCCCCACTTTTCTGAGAAGATAGATACACTGCACCTGATGCTGTAACTGTCCATTGTGCAGTTGGTGTTCTTTGACAACCAAGTTCCATAGGAAATCTGTATTGTTTTTCTGCAGAGCAGAAGTTACTTGATGTAATCGCCACAGCATTTGTCATACCACCACCATCTATGCACAAGCTAGCACAAAGCATAGATTCCACCATTGTAGAACAAGCTCCGTATAATCCTAAATAAGGTACACCACTGTTTTTTAATCCAATAGCACTGGCCATACATTGATTTAATAAATCACCCGAAAAAATACAATCAATCTTTTCTGTATCAACATCTATTTTACTCATCAATTTGTTGAATGTAGCATTTACATAATGAGCTTCTCCCTTTTCCCAGGTGTCTTCTCCAAAGTCTTCCCGTTCGCTTTGATCAAAATACTTTCCAAGTGGACCATCTTTTTCTCTCGGGCCCACAATTGCTGCTGTTTCATTAATATATATTTTTTTGCTTAACATATATGTCTGCTTACCGTGCTTAATTGCCATATCTTATTACCTCCTTATCACTTTATAAGATAATAAATCAGCCCGACAAGCACACTGGATGCTGTGCCATATACCAACACAGGCCCTGCCACCTGAAACATTTGTGCACCAACCCCTAATATTAATCCCTCACTTCTGTATTCCATAGCCGGAGATACAACTGAATTTGCAAATCCGGTAATCGGTACAATAGAACCTGCACCTGCAATATTGCCAATATTGTCATAGACATTAAGAGCTGTAAGGAGTGCACCTAAGAAAACCATAAACAGTACTGTCAAAGCGCCTACCGCAGACTCATCCAGTTCACCTATCAGAGACTTTACCGGTCTGCAAACAAGCAGGTCGCTATAAGCCTGTGCTATTGTACAAATAAGTCCGCCAAACAAGAAAGCCATAAAACAATTCTTGACTATATTTGATTTACCACTTCGTTTGTCACTCATGGTTTGATATTGTTTTTCAGTTAATTTATTAAGATTATCACTCATAAGAACCTCCACATGATTAATACTCTATATTTTTAACCGACTGGCTTTATTATATTCAGCTTATTCCTCAATGCCTTTTTTTAACTTTGTTAGTATTCGTTTCTCCATTCTACAGACCTGTACTTGAGTCATGCCCATAACCTTTGCTACATTTGATTGAGTCATTTCCCTGTAATATCTAAGAATAATCAATTGTCGCTCATCAGGTTCCAATTTATTTAATTCTCCTCTTACAGAAATACAATCAAGTAGCAAATCCTCTGTGTCGTTCTGAACTCTTACATTTTCATGATCATCAATTGATTCACAAGTAAGTTTTAATTCAAGGGCACTGATTACTTCATCGTTATCCAGATTAAGGGCGCTTGCAATCTCACAGATGCTGGGTTCATTACCTGTAATATTCTTATATTCTTCTATATAATTTTTAACCTTAATGCTATTGCTTTTCACAGCTCTTGATATTTTAATAATACCGTCATCTCTTAAATATCTACGTATCTCTCCGGCGATCATCGGAACTGCATACGTAGAGAAACAAACATCATAGTCTGTGTTAAAATTACGCACTGCTTTTATAAGACCAATAGAACCCAACTGATACAGATCATCAATCTCTGTCCCTTTACCGGTGAAACGTCTGACAACACTCCACACAAGTCCTATATTATTCTCAATAATTCGTGTCAGAGCACTCTCGTCCCCCTGCTGCGCGCAATATATAAGCTCACGCATAGTATTACTGTCAATATGCTCCATACAAGAACCTCCCGGTTATTGAAGGTGCTTGAATAGTTTGAGCAAAGTTACTTTCGTACCTTCATCCGGTTTGGATGTAACAGTAATGTTGTCTGTAAAAGACTCCATAATTGTAAATCCAAGCCCTGAGCGTTCGCTCTCAGGTGCAGTAGTATACAAAGCTTGTCTGGCAAGCTCCACATCTTCTATGCCTTTACCTGTATCCTGAATAGTAACTTCTATCCCGGAATCATATAAAACACAGTGCATATCTATCATGTTTTCTTTATTTTCATACGCTTTAGTACCGTAAGCATGTACTACACAATTTGTTACTGCTTCGCTGACAGCCGTCTTTAAATCTGATATTTCATCTACTGTTGGATCCAGTTGAGATGCAAATACACCAACTATGCTTCTGGCAAAACTCTCATTATTTGATTTTGCAAGAAATTTCATTGAAAATTCGTTTATTTTCTTCATTTTATGTACATCCTTTCTGTTATACGGCATCATTTATGTCATCACATATTTTTGC
The DNA here is from genome assembly GCA_015069185.1 of Oscillospiraceae bacterium. Lineage (GTDB taxonomy): Bacteria > Bacillota > Clostridia > UBA1212 > UBA1255 > SIG424. The sequence continues at coordinate 153,094 of SVJB01000001.1, read as the reverse complement.
AAATTGAAACACACCTGACATCTCAAGTATTTTCTTTACTGTTTTATTACCACACATGATATAAATATTACCACCAACTGCTTTAATTTTCTTATAGCGGCCAACAATCATACCAATACCCGAACTGTCCATAAACGTAAGTTTGTTAAAGTCAAACACAACATTCTGCACATAAGGCTTCATTATTTCGCTGTCTATACGTATGCGAATTTCATCTGTGTAATGATGATCAAGTTCACCGGCAATTCTTACAATAAGCGTATTGCCGGTATGAGCTAACCCGAATTTCATAGTATATCCTCCTTAGTTTATCTTAAGTATTTCAAAACTAATGATACTATTATTACCCGGGCAATATTTGATTTTGGGAAATAATTTGAAAATTTATTTTTTGATATAGCTCTGATATAGCTGTTCTAATTTCTTAAGTCTGTGTGATACTCCTGATTTTGATAACGGCGGGTTGAAAAGCTGTCCCAAATCGCTAAGATTCTTTTCCGGATTTTCCATTCTGATACGCGCCATTTCTTTTAGTTCAGCAGGAAGTAAAGCAAACTGACGCATTTTTGAAAAGTTATTAATCATCTCTGTTTGTTTCTGTGCACAATTAAGTGATTTATTCAGATTGGCCATATCGCAGTTAAATCCTCTGTTTGCCATATTATTAGCCACTCTCATTATTCTGCCGTTTTCATATTCAAGCATAGCTTTTACTGCGCCAAGTCTTGCTAATAAATCCGAAATCTTAGCAGCATCTTTCATATATATAAGATATTTACCTGATCGCATTGATTCTCTTGGTTCGCATTGTATTTCTGTAAAAGATCTTATGCACACATCTTTGGCATCCTCGTCGTCAAATGTAATCTCAAAATGAGCAGGCTTATCAGGAGCAGAAACAAAACCATTTTTTATAAAGCAAGCTCTTATAAAGCCTATTGCAAACTCCGGGCTGAAAACGGCCTCTTTATGAAAATATGCAGAGAACTCAGCACCATACAAAAGAGTACCTCCATTAATTTTTCTAACAAACCTTCTTACAAAAGATTTTTCATCATTGTATTCATACACAGCACAAATTCGTTCTATATATGATTTATTTTCACTATAGGCTGTATTTCCATGAAGAATAGTATATGCAAGTTTCTCGCCTAAAACAGACTCTTCTGAGGCCAATCGACTTTGTGCAATCTGTAATTTTACATCTCCTGCATATGACATATTTATCTCCTACGAATTATAGCGAACAATCTTTAAGTACAACCAGCTGGTGCATAGCTCTTGTGCACGCAGTATACATTAAGTCATCAGATACGTTATAAGTGATAACACAATCATATTCTAAGCCCTTAGCCAGGTAAACAGGCAGCGCCTTAAATGTTATTTTATTCTCAATAGCCATTGGTAGTCTAAGCATATTTCTTATTCGTTGTGCCTCTTTGAGCGTATTACATAGTAAAGTAACGCTGGTAAAGCCATTATCTACCATTTTACGAATGTGTTCTATAACAGCTTCGCGACACACATCACCTGTGAGATTTGTCTCTTCAATAACGTCTGCGCCGTGACGCACAGACGTCACAGTGCTGTTATCTGTAAGATATCGCACAGAATAGTCTGAGATTTCTATTGTTGATCTATAGTTTGTGTCAAGCGTGTATACTCTAAGTGGACGCTTCAGTACAATAGTCTTGATATCCTCTACAAAATTACCTGTTCCGTTGAAAACCATCTGATTCTTATCGCCTACGAATAGATAATTTGATCCTTGGTAAAACGTTTTTAAAACATCAATAAATACCGGTATAAGATCCTGCGCTTCATCTGCAATAATATAGAAAACATCTTTGGATAGCTCGTCTGTATTGCACATATTTAATGTCATCAAAGCAAGAGCACATGCGTCTTCCCATGAATTTTCTTTTGTAATCATATCTTCCGATAAATTATATCCGTACTTGTCAGCAAATACATCATCTGTATACATCATTTTGTACAATACTGTCATTGATAATGACTTCATCATATATTGTAACTCATAGAAAATCTGCTGCCTCTGTTCATTTGCTCTGATACGGTACTTGTCACAAACATGCTCTGCCACCTTAGCAGTCCTATCCATAAGCGATATGTCTGCATAAACAGAATAAAAAAGATCTCTGAGTTCATTTTCACCAACAGTAATTTCTTTGTCAGCTTGTTCAATTATTAGATCTTCCGGTGAAAAAATAGTTTTTGACAGGTACTTGATATAATCAACAACAGCGTTTCTGAATTCCATGGTTGCTTTATACGGAATCGACGATAATCCTGCCTCGATAGCTTGCTCGCGTGAGAAATATGTGTAACCCTCGTGTATTTTCAATATTTCATTTACCATATCTTCAGGAAGTACACTGTCAACATTCTCTTCTCCGAGATCAGGAAGCACAGTAGATATATAGTCAGAAAAGATGCCGTTTGGTGACACAATCATTATTTTCTTATTCTCTAACTTATTTCTAAAATGATACATGATATACGCTATCTTATGGAGAGCAATAGATGATTTGCCACTGCCTGCACAACCTTGCAGTATTGATACGCCGTCAATATAATCACGCATTATTTTATATTGCTGTGTCTGTATAGTATTGATAATAGTCTTCATATGGCTATCCGCATGGCTGGCCAATGCGTCATTTAAGAACTCATCATCTGATGGCATGTCAACATCACAGAAACGAAGCAACTTACCATTATTGAAGGTATATCTTCGCTTGCCAAACAGCAATCCCTTAATATCTCCGGAGGGAGCTGTATAAGCAGCCGGACCGGGATTTGATTCGTAATACAAAGAAGCAATAGGAGTCCTCCAGTCATATACAAGTATATAACCGCTATCCGGATCCCTGAGAGTTGTGATGCCAAGATAGTAATTATCTGCATCCTGCGGCTCAGGAAGGTCATCTTCGTCTTCATCCTCTTCGTCAATCTCTGCAAAATCAAAGCGTGCAAAATACGGCTCTTTCATAAGCTTTCCCAACTTATCTAAACGGTGCAGCGAATAAACATACGCATTTGTATCTACATGCTCAACCTTCATAAGATTGTAAATCTCGTCATCTTTAAGCTCATAGTTATAATCACCAAGATATTGACGTTCTTCTAGTATAAGCTCACGTTTTTTCTTAAGAGACTCCAACTCTTCATTTATATTTACATTTATAGCATTTTGAGTTCTTCCCAGATAGTCTTGCTCAAAATCGCTGTATCTATCCTTAATCAAGATATAACAATCCTACCTTCTTTTACTTTTAGTTTAAGTGTTGATCCCGATGTCAACTTGCCCTGCAAATACATATCTGCAAGCTCATCTTCTATATCTTTCTCGATGAGCCTTGCAAGAGGTCTTGCTCCATACTTTTCATCATAGCCATTTTCAGCCAGATACTCATATACACTATCCTCTACAGTCATCTCAATACCCTTATCCTTGCATTGTCCAATAACTTCGCCTACAAGGATCTTTGATATATCAATAAGATTATCGCGTGTTAATCTGTTGAAAACAATGGTCTTGTCAACACGGTTGAGGAATTCAGGCCTGAATATGTTTTTAAGAGCATCCAATGCCATTTCGGACATAGAATTATTCTCATCTGCATTAAAGCCCAAAGAAACACTCTTGATAGATGTACCTGCATTAGATGTCATTATAATTATTGTGTTTTCAAAATTAACAGTCCTACCCTGACTGTCAGTCAGTCTGCCGTCATCTAAAATCTGCAATAGCATATTATATACATCTGCATGTGCCTTCTCAATCTCATCAAGTAGTATTACAGAATAAGGTCTGCGTCTTATTTTCTCAGTAAGCTGTCCTGCTTCATCAAATCCTACATATCCGGGTGGTGAACCGATAAGCTTTGAGACAGTATGCTTTTCCATGTATTCAGACATATCCAGTCTGACTAAAGCCTCAATAGTACCAAACATTTCAATTGTAAGCTGCTTTACAAGCTCTGTCTTACCTACACCTGTTGGTCCTACAAATATAAATGACGATGGTTTAAACTTGTTTTTGAAGCCCGAGCGATTGCGTCTGATAGCCTTTGCCAGTGATGATATTGCATCATCCTGACCAATAACCTTTTGCTTTAACCTCTCTTCTAATGTAAGCAATCTTTGAGCTTCGTCAGCTGAAATTGTTTTCACAGGTATTCCGGTCCATGTCTCAATTACTTTTGCAATATCGTCGTAAATAATATCTACATATTCATGTTCTGACAGCTCATTTAATTGATTCTGTAGTACTGCAAGCTGACTTTTGAGTTCTGCAATCTCACGGAAGCCTTCGTTCCGCTCCTCATCTGTCTTAAATTCTTTTGCTTCTGTATCAGCAATTTGTTGATTTACTTCAGCAATTTTCTTATTTACTTCAGCTATTTGAGGCAGCACCGGATTGCGTAGGTTAGCGCGTGACGCAGCTTCATCAATTACGTCAATAGCCTTATCAGGCAAGAATCTATCAGCTATATATCTTTCTGACATACGTACGGCATCTTCAATTAATCTGTCACTAATCCTTACCTTATGGTACACCTCGTAATGTACCTTGATTCCCTTTAATATCTCTATTGCTTCTGATATAGTCGGCTCATTTACGTATATAGGCTGGAAACGTCTCTCTAAGGCGCTGTCTTTCTCAATGAACTTCCTATACTCTTTGAGTGTTGTAGCGCCAATTACCTGTATCTCACCGCGTGACAAAGCAGGTTTGAGTATGTTTGCTGCATTCAGAGAACCTTCTGCTTCTCCTGCGCCCATAATATTATGAACCTCGTCTATAACAAGCACTATATTACCTGCGCTCTTGACCTCATCTATAACACCTTTCATTCTTGACTCAAACTGACCTCTGAATTGTGTGCCGGCTACCATAGCAGTCAAATCCAGTAGGTGTACACGAAGCCCCAATAGTTTACTGGGCACCTGTCCTCTGGATATGGCAAGAGCCAGACCTTCTGCGATTGCAGTCTTACCTACACCGGCCTCACCTATAAGTACAGGATTATTTTTGGTTCGTCTGTTCAGTATCTGAATCATACGTTGTATCTCTCTGTCGCGACCAACAACATTATCAATCTTTCCGTCTGTAGCTTTCTTTGTCAAGTCTGTGCTGTAAGCAGATAAGAACTTATATTGAGGCTTCTGCTCCTTTTCACCCTTAGCGCCCTTACCGCCCTTCTGATTATCAGGCCTGCGTGGTGGCTCTGATGAATGTGGGAACATAGAGCTCAAGTTATTAAACATGTTGAAAAGGTTGGGCGTATTTGTACCGGATGGCGCAGCATTGCTGTCATCCCCGGCACTTTCTAAAATCTCACCCTCTTCACCCGGAGCCATAAGAGAATTGATGTTGTCGCTCATCGCCTCCAGTTCCTCGTCTGATATACCCATCTGCTCAAGTATTTTAGTTACCTGAGGCAGTCCCATTTTCTTTGCACAAACCAGACATAAACCTTTGTTTATCTGGTTTCCGTCTTTATCTATCTGTGTCATAAACACAGTTGCTATTCTTTTCTTACATATACTGCATAATTCTCCATTACTCATTTTTAAGCAATCCTTTCAAATACTGACCCGTATAAGAACGTGTGTCTTTTGCGATATCTTCAGGTGTACCGTATGCAACAACATTGCCGCCTCCGCTGCCACCTTCGTAACCCATGTCTATAATATAATCCGAATTCTTTATAATATCAAGATTATGTTCTATAACTATAACTGTATTTCCGCCATTTATCAACCTTTGCAGAATCTCAATCAACTGCTTTACATCATGTGTGTGAAGTCCTGTAGTAGGCTCATCTAGTATATAAAGGGTTCTGGATGTGCTAACCTTTGATAATTCATCTGCAAGCTTTACTCTCTGCGCTTCGCCGCCTGACAACGATGTAGATGATTGACCTAATCTTATATATCCAAGACCTACCTGCGACAACATCTCTACTTTACGTTTTATTTGTGGCACATCTTCAAAGAATTCAAGAGCATCATCAACCGTCATATCAAGGACCTCTGCTATATTCTTTCCTTTATAACGTATATCCAATGTTTCCCTATTGTAGCGTTTACCTTTACAAACCTCGCATGGTACAAATACATCAGGCAGGAAGTTCATTTCTATTTTCTTAATACCGTCTCCATCGCAGGCATCACATCTGCCACCCTTGACATTGAAGCTGAATCTTGATGCCTTATAACCTCTTGCCCTTGCTTCAGGTACCATAGCAAATAATTCTCTTATCGGTGTGAAAAGACCAACATACGTGGCGGGATTGGATCTTGGTGTACGACCTATAGGTGTCTGATCTATTAATATTAATTTATCAATATTCTGCAAGCCTACAATCTCATCATACACATCGCCTTTGCCATAACTACCATTTAAAATTGCCTTTGCTAACACCTCGTTTACAAGCGAGCTCTTACCGGAACCTGATACACCTGTAACGCAGGTAAATGTTCCTAATGGTATATTTACGTTAACATTCTTAAGATTATTAACTCTGGCACCTTTAATACTAATAAATTTGCCATTACCTTTTCTTCTCTGCGTAGGTACATCGATTTTTAGTTCTCCTGATAAGTATTTACCTGTAATTGAATCTCGGCAACTCATTATTTCTTCCGGTGTACCACAGGCTACAACCTTTCCTCCGTGAACACCTGCTCCGGGACCTATATCCACAATATAGTCAGCAGCTCTGATAGTCTCCTCATCATGCTCTACTACAATAAGTGAATTACCCAGATCACGTAGATCAGTAAGTGTTTTGAGAAGCTTTGCATTATCTCTCTGGTGTAGTCCGATACTTGGCTCGTCCAGAATATATATAACGCCGGCAAGGCCTGCACCTATTTGTGTCGCCAATCTGATTCGCTGAGATTCTCCGCCGGATAACGTACCGCTTGATCTTGATAAAGTTAAATATCCAAGACCAACATTCATAAGGAAATTGAGTCTACCTTTGAGTTCCTTTATAATTGCAGCAGCAATCATAGTCTTTTCTTCGCTTAATTTTAGATTTGTAACGAATTCATACGCTTCATTTACAGGTAGACTTGTAAATTCATAAATATTCTTTCCACCTACAGTAAATGCCAAAGCATTATTATTGAGGCGTTTACCCTCACATTGTCTGCATGTATCCTCATGCATGTAATACTCAATAGGATATACCTCAAATTTGCCCTGCATTTTTCTTTCATATCTTGACTCTAACACATGTAACAGTCCGGGGAAAGGCTCTTCATGCGTAATGTATCCACCTGTATATTTTATAACTTTATCTCCGCTACCATTGATTATCATATCCTTAACTTCTCGGCTGTAAGTGTTAAATTCCATTATCGGATCAAATCCATATGTTTCGCTGACAGCGTCTACAATAGCTCTTCTCTCTGTCATACTGTTATTGAGAAGCATAGCCTGTCCTAAGTCGCTAAAAGATCTATGTTCTATCTTGCTCTCAAAATATTTTTCATCAAACTGCATTACTCTGCCAATACCGCCGCACTTGTCACAAGCACCAAGCGGACTGTTAAAGGAAAACATTTTGGGACTTACCTCCGGCAGGCTGACACCACACTTGCTACATGAAAAGTTTCTGCTGAAAAGCATTTCATATGGCGCAGTCTGTGGCTCCTCGTCATTCTCGCTATGTGGCATAACATATACGAGTGCTAAGCCGGAAGCTAAAGTGAGCACAGTTTCTAAGGATTCGCTGATTCTACTTTCTATGTCTTCCTTGATGATAAGTCGGTCTACAACTACCTCAATATTATGAATCTTATATTTCTCCAGAGTAATCTCTTCGTCTAGGTCGTACATCTCACCGTCAACCCGTACTCTGGAATAGCCATTCTTACGTAACACTTCCAGTAATTTTGTATACTCGCCTTTGCGTCCGCGAACAACCGGTGCCATTAACTGTACACGTGTACCCGGTTTGAGACTCATAATGGTATCCGTCATCTGATCTACTGTTTGAGCGTTGATTTCTTTGCCACAGACAGGACAGTGCGGAGTGCCGACTCTGGCATATAATAATCTGAGGTAGTCGTATATCTCTGTTACAGTGCCTACTGTAGATCTTGGATTCTTGGATGTAGTCTTCTGGTCGATTGATATAGCCGGCGATAAGCCCTCTATACGTTCTACATCAGGCTTTTCCATCTGTCCGATAAACATCCTTGCATACGATGACAGAGACTCCATATAGCGTCTCTGGCCCTCTGCATAGATAGTCTCAAAAGCAAGTGATGATTTACCACTACCGCTAAGTCCTGTGAAAACAACTAATTTGTTTTTAGGAATCGTAACATTTATATTTTTTAAATTATTTTCTTTGGCGCCTTCTATGATAATATAATTATCTTTCATTTTACATAAGCTCCTTCTTAAGTTTACGAATTGCATCTCTGATAGCAGCAGCTTCTTCGTATTTAAGCTGCGAAGCAGCCTCAGCCATTTTCTCAGTTAATTTATCAATCAATGCGTATACATCCATGTCAAGTTCTTCATCAGTTAATATCAAGCCGGACTTGAGCGCTGCGTCTGTTTCATATACATCTACCGAATCATCTTCTCTGTGTACTGTCTCGATAATAGCGCGCACATCTTTCTGTATACTGCGTGGAGTAATATTATTCTGAGTATTATACTCAATTTGTATTTCTCTTCGTCTTGCAGTCTCTCTGATAGCATTTGCCATTGCTTCCGTAACACTGTCGGCATACATAATTACTTTACCATTTACATTTCTTGCTGCTCTGCCAACTGTCTGTATCAGCGATGTCTCACTTCTGAGAAATCCTGCCTTATCTGCATCAAGAATTGCTATAAGTGATACCTCCGGAATATCAAGACCTTCTCTAAGCAGGTTGATGCCAACAAGCACATCATATTCACCCATTCTCAGGTCCTTTATGATTTTCATTCTCTCTAAAGCTTTTATATCAGAATGCAGATATGTTACTTTTATGCCAATATTGGTGAAATATTCAGTCAGATCTTCAGCCATTTTTTTCGTAAGTGTAGTAACAAGTACTCTTTCATTCTTCTCTGCTGTTTTTCTTATCTCACCTACCAGATCATCTATCTGTCCATCAATAGGTCTTACTTCTATTATCGGATCTATTAATCCTGTCGGTCTTATAATTTGCTCTACAACTTGTGATGCAAGACCCATTTCATACGGAGCCGGCGTAGCACTGACATAAATAACCTGATTAATTTTATTGCAGAATTCATCAAATTTAAGTGGCCGATTATCAAAAGCAGATGGAAGTCTGAAACCATACTCAACCAAAGATTCTTTACGTGCTCTATCACCATTATACATTGCTCTTACCTGTGGCACGGTTGTATGCGATTCGTCTATAAACATTATAAAATCTTTTGGAAAATAATCTAATAATGTATATGGTGCGCTTCCCGGGAGTCTTCCGCTGATATGCCTTGAGTAATTCTCAATACCACTACAGAATTTTGTTTCCTTAAGCATTTCCATATCATATCTGGTACGTTGCTCTAATCGATAAGCTTCTAACATTTTGTTATTATCTTTTAACTCCGCTACTCTGATATCCAGTTCTTCTAAAATGCTTTTGATTGCTCTTTCCATTTTTGCGTCAGTCGTCGAGTAATGTGAAGCAGGAAATATAGCCAAATGTGACAATGTACCTACAACCTTATAATCTGCAGCTCTCAGTTGTGTTATTTTCTCAATCTCATCACCAAAGAAGCTTATCTTCATTATTGTATCTTTATATCCTGCCGGCTTTACAAGCAGTGTATCTCCGGCAATCTTAAATGCATTAATAGTACTAAAATCCGATTTGTCATGTGTATAATGCATCTGCACCAAACGCATTGCAATACTTTGAATAGATACATTCATACCGGGCCTTAGCGAAAGCATCAGATCAACATAATCTTCCGGATCACCTAACCCATATATACATGATACACTGGCAACTATAATAACATCTCGTCTCTCAAACAGTGCAGCAGTGGCGCTATGCCTCAATCTATCTATCTCATCGTTGATACTTGAGTCTTTTTCTATATATGTATCCGAAATTGGGATATATGCTTCAGGTTGATAATAGTCGTAGTAGGATACAAAGTACTCCACACAATTTTCAGGAAAGAACTCTTTGAATTCAGAATATAGCTGTCCAGCCAAAGTTTTGTTATGAGCCAATACAAGAGTAGGTCTATTTAGCTTTGCGATAATATTTGCCATTGTAAATGTCTTACCGGAACCGGTAACGCCCAGCAATACTTGCTCTCGAAGTCCATCTTCTATGCCTTCTGTAAGCTTCTCTATTGCCTCAGGCTGATCACCTGTCGGTTGAAAATCAGAATGTAAAACAAACTTATTATTCACAGCAAGACCTCCTCTTGTGAAAGTATTCTCTCTGATTAAACATATATAATATGTGTATCAGGCGAAAATTTATTATATCATAAAAAGATACAAAGAGGAACACGAACAATTAAATTATAAATAAAAAACAGCCCGGCTATTTAATGAAAATAGCCGAGGCTGTTTTTGGGGGTTAAAATATTAATTAATTTTCAGATTTTCTCTTAATAATTAATGTAGCTGCGCACATAGCACATACAGCGATCATAGCAACAAATACAAGACCGTTATCTCCTGTGTCAGGTGTATCAGGAGTATCAGGTGTGTCAGGTGTATCAGGTGTATCGTTAACAGGTTCAGCTGTTAAAATCTTAACTTCCTTCATATCAACACTTGTTGTAGGCTGATTGCCGTCACCACGGTTACATCCGTCACCAACGGCTGTGAATGTAAAACGAATTAAAGACGTATTCCAAATGTTCTCAAGATATTTCTGATATTCCTCATCCATATCTATATCCTTTTCGGAAAGAATCTCAATCCATTCGCCATTTACGTTTGCTTCTAAAGTATATGCAGTAACGTCTGTCCAGTTATGATCCTGATTTATAATAAAGCCTGCAATATTCTGAGCTGTACCAAGATCGATTAATAAGGACTGTGGCATAATACCCTGTTGTGCACCCCATTTACTATTAATATCACCATCAATTGCAGACTGAGCAGCGCCACTACCAATTGTTGTAGCATACGCCTTAGCGCCTGAGAGATCTAATTGAGTAACTGTACCGATATCGTAGTTACTATCATTCTTACCTGTACCCTTGCCGCCGAATTGAGCAACACCATAAACAGCAAATTCTGTAAGCTCAACAGCATCTTTGCTACCAACAAATTCAGATGCTACATAAACTCTAATAGCTGTAGCTTCTATCGGAGTATCAAAATCCTTTGCAAAGTAACTCCAAATACCTGTACCGTGTTTCTCTAGAGATGCCAGCTCATCAGCTGTTACTGTCAGAGCAGTCTTCCATTCATCAGTACCATTTTGATACTGAATCTCAAATCCTTGGTTGTCTGTCCATGTTGTATTAGCCTGCCATACTTTTATTCCTTCAACTTTCTGTGCCCAGGCAAATTCTACACCAACATACTGAGCCTCTTCTTTAAGATTAGCACTACCCCATTTGTTATCGTCTCCGCCGATTCTGCCGTCGAAGCAATTAAGACCATTATTATTACCTGCGTTGTCATCCTCTTGGTTGCCCCATGTACCGGACCAATGATATGTAACACCAAGCATTTGAGCAAGGTTTACCTTAGCATTAGGATTAACCTTTGGCTCTTCGTTTGAATAAATCTCAAGTTCTGATAATTCAACAGCAGACACACCTGCACCTATCATAGCTGTAGGAACGTAAATTCTGAATGCTGTAAGTTCAAGAGTCTGAGCGAAGGTATATGAGTACTCTTTCCACTTGCTACCATCTGTTATTCCGAGGTCTGAAGCTGTTACTGACAAAGCAGTCTTCCATTCGTCGCTTCCGTTCTGATACTGAACATCAAAGCCCTGGTTATTTGTCCAAGGAGTATCAGCTTGAAAAATCTTAAAACCTGTTACTTTTCTTGTGCCATCAAATTCAACACTAAGCCATTGATCTTCTGCATTCAAGTCTGCACTACCCCATTTATCGGCATAACTTCCATTAAAGCAATTGGCACCTACATCACCCTGCATACAATCATCTTCTTGATGTGTCCATGTGCCTGACCAGTGGTGTGTAGCGCCAGCCATTCTGGCAATGTTGTACTGCTCTTCAGCATTAGCAACTAAAGCAAATGATGCAAGCATACTCAACACAACAACTGCAGAAACAAAAATCTTTACAAATTTTGCTCTTCTCATTTAAATCCATCCTCTCTTAAATATATATTGTCCTCATATTTTTATAAATTAATTGAAAACAAATATTCTGTTTTATATTTTAAACTTTGTTAACATTTTATTAAATGTACAATTCAGTTTTTTTAATAGACAATAACGATTTATTTAAAAATTATTGTTGCAATTATCACGAGGGAATTGCATCCATTAACGCTGAGATAAACAGGACCGCTATAATCTGAATCAATTGGTATTGTAACTATACGTTCAATCTCTGCCCAACCTGACTCTTTTGTCGCAGGTCTATCATCTCCATAAATACTCTCTCTTCAGTCTCAATATTATTTTCGTTGCAGCCTGTATATAAGACTGCAACGAAAACCAACATCATCAAAACTGACAAACTTATTAAATATTTTCTCATTTTATTCTCCCAAATACTGGAAGCTTAATCTACCAACAGGAAGGCTCTTGCCTGATATATAATAATCCATAATATCAGACGGCTGCGTAATGTTATCTGCAAACTTAAAATAGAACATGTTATTATTTGCCGATAAACCTATAGCACTTCTTGGTACTGTAATAATCATAACATTACCATCTACTACATAAGTAGCATTTACATCAGATTTCTCACCTGAAAAGTCAGCAGATAGCTTCTCAATAGAACCAACACCGTCAGAGATAATATTACGATTTATAACGTATTCATATCCGTTCCAACCTTTTAACGAAGGATTACCGGTACCAATAAATAAGTTCATCCATTTATTATCTCCTGCTTCGTATGCCGTGATATTATCAGTGGATAACAATCTAAAATAAATATTTTCGCTGTCAGTAGCAACTTTAATCTCAACTACATTATTACGTGCAGCAGCTTCCTGATAAGAAATATTGACAGTAACGCCTGTATGGTCTCTTGCTTCATTTATTGTACCAACATCGCGGAATACAGCATTTACATAATCCCATGACATATTGTTAATATCTATATGATTTACTGGGAACTGTGTATTATTTGCAATAAGATTTGATTTATATTTTCTTGCATTTATTGCTGTCTGAATAAAAAATGCATCATTGTAGCCGCCTCGCATAAGCTCTGCGTCACGCGAAAACTCTAAGTTAAATGTATCAACAAATATATATTCACCATATCCGTCATTCCAGAATTTGCTGGCAGTCCATTCATTCCATCCTGTAATAAAGATCATACGTGGATCTTCCTTGAGCGCAACATCCCATGTGGATTGGTAAAATGTTCCTTTATTGACATCCTCGGCAATATTCTCCTGTTTCTCAACATCCCAACCACGGCCCCAATTCTTGTTTCCATGAGTCAATGAATAAGACATAGGAAGTGCCGGATGAGCTGCTACGCATACATTTATTACTCCGTTGTGGACAGGAGCGGGATATGTCCATTCCATCCATGGGAAGCCATTATCCTTAAAAGCTTCATTGGGCCATTGTGATTCTCTTATTGTAAAATATTCAGAAAGCTCATCGTTCTTATAATAATTACCAATAATCAACGGTTTGCCGTCCATATAGTACCAAGTCTCTTTATACTTTTCTACTTTGTATACTCTTAAATACAGATCTTTTATTACTCTTTCAGAATCACTGTTTGTATAGAAAGCCACTTGTGGAGCATCCCATCCCTCTTGTATTAATTCTGAAAGAACTTCCATAACATTCAGAAAAGATCTGTCATATGTAACAGCATTAGATACATCAAACACAAGAAAATCAATACCCGCTAATGTAAACAACTCCATATGTCTTCTGATTACCCATTTATCAGAAGAACTGTAATATCCATATAGGGGTTCACCCCAGAAATGTTGTTGGTTGGCTTTTGATATCTTATTATCCTGTTGAGTAAGTATCTCAAGTCCATTTTCCATAGCAAGTATTTTTGAAGTATCATATACAGCACCGGGATCGTGGTTACCAAGACATAAGAAATAGAACATACCCACTTCATGTTCTCCATCACGGTAAGACAATGTTGGTCCCATAACACGACCAAACTCATCAACACTTACGGTTGAATTATATGTATAACCACCTTGATAATAGTCATATGCAGAAAAATCTGAAATCATATTAATCTTATCCTTTTCTTTATTAGTATTTCCATCACATGATACAAGAAAAGCAGAAATGATAACTATAATCAATAACATTGCCATAAATCTTTTTTTAGAAGATTTCATTTCACAAACCTCTTTTCTAATAGTTTTATTAATTTTATTTTACATTATTTAAAAGACTTAATAAATGGACAATTCTACTATAAAAATGGATAAATCCGTGTTGACAAATATACGGTAATGGATAATAATAGTCTTCCTATCAAATTATCAGAAAGAGAACTCAATGAAAACATACATTAATCGTTTTGCATTTATATATATATTAATCTCAATATTACTTTTGTTAGTTTCTTGCGAATTAGATGATACTGTTTCCAACACAATTGCTAACAAATCACCTACATATGCCCCCACTCCTTCAAATACTATAAAATCACCAGAACCAACTATTGATACAACACCAACAATAACACCAACAATAACACCAACAGTACAGGAAAAACCTTCACTAATCATTTCAGAAATCGTGTCATCTAATTCATTATATCCTATTGATGGCAAACAGTGCGATTGGTTTGAAATAAAAAACATCTCATCTGAAACGATTAATTTAAAAAATTATTATGCATCCAACAAACCAGGTATCTCATCAAGATACCAATTACCTGACATACAATTAGACAGCAATGAGTACTATGTTGTTTGTTGTGGCGTTGATGTTTTGTTTAATTTATCAAAAGATGGTGAAAAATTATATTTAACTAATCATAATGGCAATATCATAGATTTTGTTGATTTCCCAAAATTAGATAAAAATACTTCTTGGACATATGATAAAGGCATTGTTTCATATCCATCACCTTATTATGAAAATACGCCTGAAGGAAACACTCAGAGCATTACGTCAAGAGTTGGTGTTGTTATATCAGAAGTTGTAGCTTCTAACACTAAATTTTCACCATATAAAAGAAAATATTATGATATTATCGAACTTTATAATAACTCTGACGAGTCTATAGATCTATCTGAATACTTTATATCTGATAAGAATAGTGATCTAAAAAAGTATAAGTTACCACAAAAAATTTTAAAACCCAGTGAATATTATATTGTATATTGTGACAACGAAGCAACCGGTTTGGCGCCCTTTGGTATTTCATCGAGTGGCGATAATTTATTTATATCCGATAGCAATGGATATATACACGATGCAATATCCACTCCATATATTCCGGTAGACAGAGCATGGGGACGTTTTGAAAACAGATTGATTTATTTCTCAGAGCCAACTATAGGACAAGCAAATCCTGATGGTTATGAAACATTAACTCAAAATCCAACTGTAAATATAGCGCCCGGATTTTATAATGACACTCAGAATATTTATTTATCGGGAGAAGGTTCTATTTATTACACCACAGACGGTAGTACTCCTACAACAGCTTCGTGTGTATACGATGGTACACCACTGCAAATTACAACAAACACTTCTATCAGAGCTGTTTGTTATAACGGAAATAAAATACCATCTGATATAGTGACATTTAATTATTTTATTAATGCACCAACATATGATTTACCAGTAATAAAAATATCTATGTCAGAAGAAGATTTATTTGGCATAGATGGATTATATACAAATTATACAAAATTATATGAACGACAAGGTAATATTACTTTCTTTTTAAATGGCAACCAAGAGTTTTCTATTAACTGTGGCGTGAAGTTATTTGGTAATACAAGTAAAAAGTATCCTAAAAAGAGTTTTCAGATAGAATTCAGACCTGAATATGGCACTTCACGTCTTGAATATAAATTATTTGAAAATCTTGACATAGCAAGTTTCAGTAATATTGTTTTAAGGAGTGGTTCTCAAAACACATCTTCTGCAGATTCAATGTTTGCTGATGAATTTTTAACGTCACTTATGGCACAAAGTGGTAACAGCCCAAATATAACAGTCCAAGCGTACAGGCCTTGTAATCTTTATCTAAACGGACAATACTGGGGAATATATTTTATACGTGAAAAGGTTGATACAGATTTTCTATCTATGCACTATAATATTAGTGAAAGCAGTATAACAATGGTATATTGGCCTAATTATACAACCACAGGTAGCTCTGACCAATGGGATAAGATATGGAATATCATTTATAAAAAACCTTTAGATTTTTCCATTGATTCAAATTTT
The DNA here is from genome assembly GCA_015069185.1 of Oscillospiraceae bacterium. GTDB lineage: Bacteria > Bacillota > Clostridia > UBA1212 > UBA1255 > SIG424. The sequence goes on along the minus strand of SVJB01000001.1, from coordinate 136,486 downwards.
AAAATACTCGAAGATCAAATCAATTTAGAAAGTTTCGCAGATTTAATGATTGCCCGTTTATACGGCGGGGACATTGATAATGATAACATCCGGGCATTTAAATCAGCTGAATATGATGATGGTAAATGGAATTTTATATTGTTTGACCTTGATTTGTCTTTTACTTCAAAATCCCGTATTGAAAATCGTCTATATAATACACTACATAATACAAACAATTCAAAGCCCTATGTATTATTTAAAGCACTATTACAAAACGATACTTTTAAAGCTCTTTTCTTATCACGGCTTTCTCATCATCTTAAAACAACATTTTTACCTGATAATACAAATAAGTTTATAAACCATATTGTTTCTCAAATGGAAAAAGATATGCCACTATCAATTAACAGATGGAAAACTGAAAATGTTGAAGGAATGAGATATATCCAGGATATGGAAAGATGGTATCAAAACATATCAAGGCTTCGTAGTTATACAAACGAAGATCGAATTAAATGGTTTGTATTAGATGCAGCAAAAGCATTATCACTTACAAAAGAAGATATATCAAAATATATGGGCGAAGAGTTTGCATTTTATTTAGATTAATTCCAAAAAAAAACAGCCGTTATTTTACGGCTGTTTTAAAATTAAATTAATATTCAGATTTCATATCTTTTCTTAGCAATTACTGTAGTTGCATATATTGCACACAATGCTACCAATGCAACTAAAACAAAGCCAGCGTCTCCTGATTCTGGTTGCTCTGGAGTAGATGATCCAACAATACCATAAATCTCAAGTTCTGATAATTCAATAGCTGATGCTTCACCTTTTGTTGCAGAAGTGAAGTAAAGTCTGAATGCTGTAGCAGTGATCGGAGAATCAAATGTAGCTTTAAATGTGCTCCAATTATTCTTGTTCATTGTAGCATTTGGTGTGAGATCAGCAGCAGTAACTACAAGAGCTGTCTTCCACTCATCTGTGCCATTTTGATATTGTACTTCAAAACCTTGGTTGTTTGTCCATGGAGTATTTGCTTGCCATACGCAAAAACCATTAACTTGTTGAGCACCCGGGAAGTTAACTGCAAGATACTGAGGCTCGCTATCAGTAAGCTCTGCGCTTCCCCATTTATCATTATCACCAGAAGTAAATCCGTTAAAGCAGTATTCGCCAATATTGCCACCTGTATTATCATCATCCTGGTTACCCCATGTGCCTGACCAATGATGTGTAGCACCCTCTATTGTTGCAAGGTTAACAAAACCTGCGGGAGCAGCACTTGGCTTAACATCTGAATAAATCTCAAGCTCTGCAAATTCAACAGCTGATACACCTGTACCAATCATGCTTGTAGGAACATATATTCTAAATGCAGTAAGCTCAATCTTTTCAGAGAAAGTCTTTTCATATACTGTCCATTTACTTCCGTCAGTAACACCTAAATCTTCTGCTGTAACAGACAAAGCTTTCTTCCATTCATCAGTTCCGTTCTGATATTCAACTTCGAAGCCCTGGTTATTTGTCCATGGAGTATTTGCCTGATAAAGCTTAAAACCTGTAACAATTCTTGAACCTTCAAATTCCATAGCTAACCATTGATCAGCATCATTTAAATTAGCACTACCCCATTTATTTGTACCATTTACTTCATCGATACTTCCATCAAAGCATCGGAAACCAGGATCTCCTTCTGTATTATCCGGAGTGGCATTAGGCCATGTACCTGACCAATGGGGATTGGCACCAACCATTCTTGCAATATTGTATTGCTCATCTGCATTGGATACTAATCCTAAAGATGCCATAAGACTTAACACTAGAATAAACATAACAAAAATCTTCATTCTTTTCATAAACAATTATCCTTTCTATACAATCTTATTTATTACTTATTTAAAGTAATAGATAGCGTTTATATTCTAACCACTTAGTGATATATTTAAAATGTACAATACAGGTATTTTAATGGATAATTACTGTTTTATAGTCTATTAATATATATACTATTCTGATCTTTTTTAGTTGTTTTTTGAAAATCATGCAAATCATTAAAATCACGATTCAAGAAATGATTTAATAAATCTCCATTAACCTTTTCACTTTTCAAATATATATTATTATTTAATTTAATTTGTGCTTCTGCTTCCGGAGAGATAATTGAATATATTGCCGCACCAACAGGAGCGTTTCCAAAAATATTATTACGTATTTTTAGACTTCCATCTTTTGTAGCCCCCGGTATACGCCACAAAAAGATATGATGTCCCATAGGCTGTGGCCATATTTCAGAATATCGAGGCAATTCTTCGCCCAACATGGCAAAACCACAACCGGCATTAAGGCAAATATTATTCATAAAATAAGAGGCAATAGGCATTTTATCTCTATATTCAAAAGCTGCCATGCCATAGGTATCGAAAATATTATTACGACATATAAAGTTACGTGTAGGTATCGTTTTTTCATCAGGTCCCTGATGTGTAACGCATGAATCATATATGTTTTTAAAATAACAATTTTCAATTAAAATATCTTCACCATATGTCCAGAATTCAACACCATTGCCAAATCTTATCTTTTGATTCTTATCCCAGACGCAACCACCAATATTCATAAACTCACAATTTCTTATAGTAACACCCCTGCCCTGTCCTGCAATAGCATGGACGCCACTGTTTCTGAAGTGAATATTCTCAATAATTATGTAATTTTGTTGTTTTGCAATAACACGCATATTATGTGCTACACATTCAATATGACTATAAATACTTGTAGGATTGCCTTCGGAATACATCAGAATTTCTCTTGTATTATCTGACACAGCATTATGGTCTCCAAATTTACTATCCCAAAAATCACCCTGTGCCACCAGCTCATTCTTGTCCCATCTCAATGTAGCACTACAATCATTTTCATTAAAAACAAAGTTAGCTACATCGCCTACAATATCAGTAGTACATTTCCATATATTGTTACCTTGTGCTACCCAGTGGGCTTTATCGCTTACATCAAAAGAAATACAAAAAACAGGTTTATTTCCTTCTCCGTATGCTGTATATGTTACGGGAGCCTCCATAGAACCGCCAACAATATTTAATGGTTCTCTATAAAATGATCCACGCTTAAAGCTTATAATGTCACCCGGTTTTACATCTATTGTTTTGTAATCTTTCTTAGCTTTTTCCAGTGAAAAACCATCAAAAAAATCATTTCCATTTATGTTATCTATATAGTATGTTGCCATATGAGAACTCCTTGCATTTTTTACAACAAAAGAATACAATCGAAAAAAGATAGTGTCAAGTGTTTATTGAGATTTTATTTTTTTGTAAAAAAGGCTTCCTTTTCAGGAAGCCTTCTAATTGTGATCAAAGCTTATTCTGTTACATTATCTTCATTAATGTCTTTTGCCGGATTCACAGTCACAAGGTAGCTTACTGTATAGTTGTTACCTTGCTTGGTATAGACAGTCACACTTAAGTATGCTTGACCGACTCCTATTCCTTGTATTTTACAGGAATTATAACCATCATCAACGATTTTAAATACATTTATATTACTTGTTGACCAAACACTATGATCAATATTTTCACCAACCTCAGTACTATTGGTTACTTCATATATCTGCCCTGATACCCATGAATCAAAATTATTAATATTTATATAACCTACATGGATTTCTTCCTGGTCTTCACCGGTATAGTATACCGACTTAATGAGGTTTTTGTAATTCTGTGCGATAATATACCCACTATATTGATTATCGACAAGATATACCTTGCTATCTATTAACTTATTACCATCAGGATTTATACAAACTATATTTTCACCCTGTTTATAATATAAGTTAAGATTATTATCAACATAAAGTAACTCATCACAAGTTTCTTCTGCAATAACCTGATAGATAATATTTTGGCTATTGTCTCTTATATAATCACCATTGCCGTCAACTTGTGCTTTAGAAATATTGAGTTTTCCGTCAGAAATTGTAATTAAGTATTCTTCTGTATCATATACTTTTGCACTATTTTCATACACAATATCTCCATTTCCATCACTATTAATAACTGTCTTATTCTCTGTATCAATTTTGAATAATGCCATATATTCCTTTCCAGATCCAGAATTATTCATTACGAAACATAAAACATTTCCCAGCTGATCAATATATGGAATTTGCTTTTGTTTTAAAGACACGGTGTAATCTAATGTATCATTAACCTTAAAATCATTTGCCTTCTCAGAATCTGTAGATATCTTTGCTGAATCAATAGCTTCGTAAACGGTAATTTCTTTGTTGACATTAAGTACCACACCACTTTTGGTAAGTACAACAGCGCCAATCATTGTCTTACCTACTGTTCCTGATGGATGCATGATCGCAGTAGCAAAATCAACAAAGTTTGTTACATTAAGTATTTCAGACCCCATGGGCAGTTTATGAACAATTGTATTGTATTCATTTACTGCTTTCATGCCATTGTCAACAAGAAATACATTTATTCCGTCAATTAAAGATTGAACGTATTCTTTTGTTGAATTATTACCGGTCTCAGAAGACAAAATATCCTCACTATCTTTTATTAATTTCTTTAACTTTTCGAAAGAATCCACTCCGTCCACAGGTTCTGAATCCCAACCTTCAATTGTTTTGGCATTATTTACAGCCTTTAACAGAACAGCGCGTTGCTCTTCCGTTATCGTATCAACAGAGTCTTCTGTAACTGCACTACCACCACAATCAACAATATTTTTATTTAATTCGTCAAGCAAAAGCTGTGCGGATTTTTCTGAAAGTTCTGTTTTCAAATCATTTTCTGCTTTTGTTATCGCATTTTCAAGAGCAACAAGTTTAGTATCGGTTTCTTCTCCATCGATATCAGGGTCAGTTGTATTCTTATCAAGAATTGTATTTGCTCTCTCAATTGCATTATTAATCATCGCTCTTTGCTTATCAGTCATCTTCTTATAATCATACAATTCAACAGGATCTAAATTATTTTCCTTTAATTGATCATTTAATTGAATTAATAATTTATATGCTTCAAGAAGCTTGAAGTTATTGGTTCTAAGAATATATTCTTCTGCATCATTTACAACATTTACAACATCTGTAAATGTTGCATCTGTCTCCGAATAACCTTCAATTGCTTTTAACTTATTAATAGCACTTTTCATTACTTCCTTCATTTCATCATTTGTAAGATTTAGTGCATTTAACTCATTCTGAGCCTCTTTGATTAACTTTTCAAGATCAATAATAGCAAGATTCGCTTCATCACGAGATGGAGTACTTAAAATATTATCATTGCCTCGTGTTAATAATGCTTGAGCATCAGCATATAGTTCTGAATCAATACCAAGTTCTTTTGCGTTATTAATCAATGCTTCTATGTAGGATTTTTGTTTGTTATCCATAGATAATATCAATTTATCTCCACAATTCCAATGAACTGCTAATATTTCTTCATTTTTTAAAGATGAATATAACTCAGTTTTAATTTTTACAACAGGAGTAATAATACTTGAAATATTTTCGATATATTCAAACTGATCAATGTATGCAATCTCAGCAACCTCCGCTCTGGCATCTAATTCAAGAACTCTCAAATCAGATACTATCATTTTAAAGTTTGCATCATACCACTTACCATATGTATCATCTTCGCTACTTATTGCAAAATAATATAAATCACCTTCATATTCATACGGAATATAAAATACTTTTCTTTCAAGAGCCTTATAAGCCAGATCTAATGCTGTCATTGCATTATCAATTCTAATGAAATTCGCGGCTGTCTGATACTGTATTATAGACTCTGCATCGTATAATGCCGCAGCAAGGGCTGACCAGCTTTCATCAGTATATATTGTTGATTTTACTCCATTACCTTCTTCTCTTAAATTATTAGAATAGTTAACTCTATAAATTGTCGCAACACTATTTTCTTTATCTGCCTGAGTATACTCGTCTGTTGAAATGAAAATATCTTTTTCTTCATCAAATAATACGTAGCGTGCTATATCTTCAGAGGTTCCCATCATTGTACGAATTCTCTCTGCTTCATTCTTCAATGCAGTAATATTTATCTCTTCCAGGCTTTGCTTTGCTACTTTTAGATGTTTATTCGCCATATACACTTGACTATCATTAGAATTTTTATTTTCTACAACAGCCATAGCATGCTCATAAGCATCAGTAAATGCATTCCATGAAATTGTAGTATACATTTTCTGACCTGCTTTATATGTTTCCTTATAAGATTCTATTGTTGCTATTAAGTCATTTGTATTAGTTGTCAGATTAATCAGCCCGTTATTATCAGCAGGAATAAGATCTGCACTACTTGCAAATTGTAGGTTAAGGGTACCATTCAAAGAAGTTTCCGACTCAGCAGAAACCATAGTATTATCAACTATATCTCCATCAAGCCATACAAGAACTGTTACAGCCTTTGCAACATTTTGTTCCAAAGCAACAATTTTATTATCAAATTTACGGCGCTCACCAATAATCATGGCACCCTTATCCTCTTCTTCTTCACTAATAGAATAATCATAAATATAAAGTGGAGCTTTGATTGTATTCTTATCAACAACCCTATTACTTACATTCAATTTTGCAACGCACAAAATGTTACCCTGATCATCAATAAATCCAACCCTCAGAGCATCCATAAGTTTTGTAGACTGTTCCACTGTAAAATCTGTATCTGTACGTACAAATTCCATATAGCTACCACCACCCATTGTGCTGGGCGATACAGAATCTTCGTATATTCGCTGCATTGCTTCAGTTTGCAATAACAAATCTGATATTGGAGCATTGCATCGGAAAGCAAGGTCAATTGCATATCCGTATGTGGATGTAATTTTATATGCATCTTCTGCTCCGCTATTGCTTGCAGAAAGCTTATTAACCAATTCACTAATTACTTGTAAATACATAGGATCGACTTGAGAAAGAGTTCTTATTGTTACTTCTGCTCCTAAATATTTTACAGAAGAAGAAAAATCTCCTGCAAAATCAGATATATCAGCAAACACGCCAGATCCAGTGCTGAGCGTAATTGTAAAATCATCTTGTGCTATTTCAATTAATTCTGCAGAAGTACAGTTGCTGAATTTCTTTTCACCGATATATGCTTCGTCAAGATTAATCAATTTATCCAGAACACCACGTATATCACTCCAGGTATATTCCCCACCGTCTAATTGGTTTAACTGATTATTTGCTTCGTTTAACTTGTTCTGTAAATCATTAAGTTTATCTACCCATTTGCTATTAAAAGTATCCGGCAAAGTAACATCAATAGAATCAATAATACTATCCAGTTTCTTGTCATTATCTACAATTTGATTTCTTATAGAGATAAATGCTTCTTCACTGTCAGCTAACGAAGCTGCGTATGCAACAAGCGCCTGTCTGATAGCAAGATCTATGTAATCAGCAGAATTTTGTAAAGAAGAAATCATATCATTCAATATTTCCAGATCGCTATCATCGTAAGTTGCATTAGAATTTGTGGCATGGGTTACAATTAAATTAAGTAAATCCATACCTCGTCTTTTAAGTACGCCGGAGCTACTACTATTAGCACTATTTGTATAGGTTCTTATATTACTCTTAGCCATTGCGATTGCACTCTCTCGCACACTTAATGTATCAGCTGTACCAATCGCTCTGACGCCATATTGCTGTATAGACGAATATGAAAAAGCAGATTTATTAAATACTGCGGAGAAAGTATTATCCGTCAGATCAATAATACGTCCATCATAGCCATATGTAGGGACGGAAAGCATTCCTGTATTTACTGTGTACCCACCGCCTATTTTCTTAACAGTATTTAATCTGGATGGAAGTAAAACAATGTTGTCCAGGCCATAACTGGAATCATTAAGGTCTATAATATTTCCCCAGGTATTATTTGCAGTTACTTTATTGTTCACCAAAGACTGTCCAACTGCCGTTTTGATTTGTGTCAGGTCCTGTCTTGTCTTAGCATTTAGCAAGGCAATTTCTAAACTACCGTTAGAGCCTATATTTGTTTTTACTCCCGTAACTTCAGGCGCAATTGACATTGTGAGCCAGGCATAACCTGCTATTGTGACCAAAACACATGATATTAATAGCATTGTAACAGCTGCTATTAATTTACTCTTTATTTTCTTAGGTGTTTCCTGTGAAAATTTTCTTTTTCTCATGTCTTTACCTCCAATTTGTTATATTACGAAATAAGTATATCTGCAGGCCTGAGATTTGCATCACTTGCAAATTGCAAGTTAAGAGCTCCACTCAAACTATTTTCACTGTTTGCGGCAAGACTATTGTCCACATGATCTCCATCAAGCCATACAATAATAGTCATAATTGAAATCGTATTTTCTGTTAATTCCATTATCTTTCTGTCCTCTTTGAGTCTTTTTCCCATAGAAATACTTCCATCGACAGATACTTTATATTCATATAAATACAGAGGTGCTTTTATTTCCGTACCCTCTTTTGAATAGTTACTTACATTAAGTTTTGCTATTGCAAGTACATTATTTTGATCATTTACAAAAGCTACTCGGAACGAATCCATAAGTGAAATTATTTGCGAATCATTTAATTGTCCTGAAGAAAAACTCATATAACTTCCGTTGCCTTGTAGCATCATATCAGCTGAGTCTTCTTCGACTCTCAACGATCCCTCTGTTTGTAATAATAAGTTACAATTTGTGTTACATCTGAAAGCTAGATCAATAGCATATCCATATATTTCCTTTACTTCTGATGTATAGCTATTACTCTCTGTATCAATTCTTAATTCGTCTAAAGATTTGGCAATTTTCTCAAGATAACCCGGTGATTTTTTAGATAATGTAATAAGTTCGAAGCTAGAATTCTTTGAATATGTGAAAAAGATGTCATAATTCCCACAATAATCAGCGATCATTGCCATGGCACCTGCATCATCTGTGAGTGTGATTTTATTATCTCCATCAATAGATGTATTAATTTTATTCTTTTCCAGTTTTTTACTGTTTATGTAAACCTCATTATATGGTAACACTTTGTCTAGTAATATGAGAATATCATTTTCACTATATGTATTATTGTTATAGTCTCCACACAGTGATATTACCTCTTGTAAGTTATTTTTTTCTTTTTCAATTTCATTTACCATCTGTTTCATATCATCCGGTATAACATCAGGTAAATACATAAAAACAGTTGTCAAAGGTACCATTGTATTACATACAGTCTCATTGATTTGTTTAAAAGTATCAGTATCATCGATACTGATAGAACAATATCCCACAATAGCCTGTCTTATAGCCAAATCAATATAACTAATTGAACCCAGTAGTCGCGTGGCTGTATCCTGAACAAGCGCTATGTCAACATCGTTATAATTATCACGATTACCCATTAATACATCTATATACAGAGCCAACAATTCTCCTCCATTGGATTTTAACACAGATTCAACCGATCTGACTGATGAAGTCCTATATGAACGAATTGCAGCTCTGCTGTTTGCCAATGCTGTTTCTTGCGAAGATACAGAAGAAGTTCTCCCTATGCAACGAACACCATATGTTTGTCGAGTTGTATCATAAATAAATCCTTGGTCAGTATAAGTTGTACTTATGGTTTCTGAACTGAATTTTTTAAATCTTCCATCCGAATCAAACTCCGGAAATGATAATAAATTGTTATAAACAGTATTAATACCGTTAATATTCGATTGAACATTTAATCTTGACGGTTGTAACGTAATTTTATCAAGACCATATTTTTTATCACTTAAATCTATAAGATTTCCCCAGGTTATATTGGAAATTAAGGGATTTGATACTTCTTTTGATGACCCTATAAGACTTTTAATTTGCGATGGATCAATATAAGTTTGTTCATTTAATAATGCAATTTCCAGATTGCCATTTGTTCCGATATGAGTATTAATACCACTAACTTCCGGTGCCAGGGACATGGTTAACCAAGCATAACTTGCTGATATCAACAAACAAAGACATGCAAATAACATAAATATTATCATTATAATTCGCCTTTTGTACATCTAACTCCCTTTTTATAAAAACAGAAATCGCACAACATAATCTGTATTATGTTGTGCCTCTTATTAATCTACGCAGTCATTCTAATATATAAGAAGACAAAAATCAATACATATACTGGTTTTTCAATTATTTTTTATTTATATAGCTGATAATTCAAAAGTTTTGCACAACATAATACAGATTATGTTGTGCCTCTTATACTAATAATGTCATATTCTCCATTTTCCTTAAATGCTCTTTTCCGCTAGACACAATGTATATCCTTGTTGTATTAATATTTGAATGACCCAATACGTCTGATAATCTGACAATATCTTTATCAATTTCATAAAAAGATCTTGCAAACAAATGACGTAAGTTATGTGGAAACACTTTACATTCAGAAACATTTGCTTCCAAACATAGCTTTTTCATTTCTGTCCAGACATTACTTCGATCAATAAAATTACCCTTCTTAGTAATAAATATAGGTCCGGATATAATATTATTATCTCTTGCATAATTTAATAATCTTTTTCTCAGTTCATTTATTAAAAACACTATTCGTGTCTTTCCTTTGCACGATACTTCTGCTTCACCTTTATAGATTGACTCTATTGTGATAAATTTTAATTCACTTATTCTAATTCCGGTGACACATATTGTTTGAATTATCAATGACAATCTGATATTGTTGTTTTTTTCTGCCGTTTTAATCAAAGAAATATATTCATCTTTTGATAATTCCATATTATCAGAACAATAAATCCTGTTTTGTAAAACAAATAATTTTACACAAAATTCTAACATACCTTTAAATTTAAAAAATGAATTCATTGCAGCAAGCATTGAGTTTGCGCTAGATAATGCATATTGTTTTTTTAAGAAAGATTTATATTCCAAAATGATTTTTTTATCAAACGGTTTGTTTGATAGATATTTTCTAAAAAAAATAACATCTCTAATATACTTCTCAATGGTTGCCTTACTTCGTTCATTTTCAATCAGATATTCTTTGTACAACATAATATCTTTGTCGCTAATTGTATTTTTTTTCACAAGCCTTCACCTTCCATATTTTATTTTAAAAGTATTATTTCACAAAATAAAAAAAATCGGACTTATTAAGTCCGATTTTTTTATTTTATAATCAATTATTATTAATACATGCCGCCCATGCCGCCTGCGGGAGCTACCGGTTCCGGCTCAGGAATGTCTGCAACAACAGCTTCTGTTGTGAGCAATGTAGATGCAACTGATGCAGCATTCTGCAGAGCACTACGTGATACCTTAGCAGGATCAACAATACCACAAGCAATCATATCAACGAGCTTCTCAGAGAGAACATCGTAACCCATGCCGGGCTTTGCACCCTTAACCTTATCAACTACAACTGCACCTTCAAGACCTGCGTTAATAGCAATTTGCTTAACTGGTTCTTCTAATGCTTTGAGAACGATCTGAACACCTGTCTTCTCATCGCCAGACGTTGTTTTAAGAAGCTTTGATACTCTGGCGATAGCATTAATATAAACTGTACCGCCACCTGGAACAATGCCTTCCTCAACAGCAGCCTTAGTTGCAGCCAGAGCGTCCTCAATACGGAGCTTCTTTTCCTTCATCTCTGTCTCTGTTGCAGCACCAACCTGGATAACAGCTACACCACCGGAAAGTTTAGCCAGGCGCTCCTGGAGCTTCTCACGATCAAATTCTGAAGTTGTTTCTTCAATCTGCATTTTAATGGATTTAACTCTGTTCTTAATCTCATCAAGTTCACCTGCGCCATCAACAATAATTGTGTTTTCCTTTGCGACCTTAACCTGTCTTGCACGACCAAGTTGATCGATTGTAGCTTCTTTAAGATCAAAACCAAGCTCTTCAGTAATTACTTCGCCACCTGTAAGGATAGCGATATCACGAAGCATTTCTTTTCTTCTGTCTCCAAAACCGGGAGCCTTTACTGCAACGCATGTAAACGTGCCTCTGAGTTTATTAACAACCAGTGTAGCTAAAGCTTCGCCATCAACATCTTCAGCAATAATAAGGAGCTTCTTACCCTGTTGAACAATTTGTTCAAGTACAGGAAGGATTTCCTGTATGTTAGAGATTTTCTTATCTGTAATGAGAATATATGGATCATCTAAGATAGCTTCCATCTTATCAGTATCAGTAGCCATATATGCTGATACATAACCTCTGTCAAACTGCATACCTTCAACAACTTCAAGATATGTGCCCATTGTCTTGGATTCCTCAACAGTAATAACACCGTCGTTAGTAACCTTTTCCATTGCTTCAGCAACTAAATCGCCAACCTTCTCATCGTTAGCAGATACGGAAGCAACACGAGCGATATCCTCTTTACCTCTGATCTTCTGACTGTCTTCTCTGATGCTGTCAACTGTAGCATTTACAGCTAATGCAATACCTTTCTTAAGTATCATTGGATTAGCTCCTGCAGCAATATTCTTGAGTCCTTCTCTTACGATAGCCTGTGTGAGCAATGTAGCTGTTGTAGTACCGTCACCTGCAACATCATTTGTCTTTGTAGCAACTTCCTTAACAAGCTGAGCACCCATGTTCTCAAATCTGTCTTCGAACTCGATTTCCTTTGCGATTGTAACACCGTCATTTGTAATAAGTGGAGCACCGAATTTCTTATCGAGAACAACATTACGGCCCTTAGGTCCTAATGTAATCTTAACTGTATTTGCAAGCTTATCTACGCCGCTAACTAATGATTTTCTTGAATCTTCACTGAATTTAATTTCTTTAGCCATAAACTAAAATCTCCTTATTTATAAATTTACTTATTCAACAATTGCAAGAATGTCGCCTTGCTTGAGAATAGTATATTCTACACCATCAAATTTTACTTCTGTGCCTGCATATTTGCTCATAAGCACTTTATCGCCAACTTTAACTTCCATAGGAACAACTTTACCATCAACAACTGCGCCCGGGCCAATTGCAACAACTTGTGCCAACTGCGGCTTCTCCTTTGCTGCGCCTGTAAGAATGATACCACTCTTAGTAGTCTCCTCCATCTCAACCATCTTGATAACAACTCTGTCTCCCAGTGGTTTAATATTCATAATTGAATCCTCCTTGATATATATAATAATCTATTAGCTATCTACTTGTTAGCACTCATTCTCACCGAGTGCTAACAGTGCATATCTTAACACTTTTGTTTTATTTAACAATAACCTTTACCAACCAAATTCGGCAAATTTTCAAAGAAAAGCTTTCATTTTCTCTCTTTTGCTTCTCTTTCCCTAAATTTACTCAATTTTTGAGATTTCATACCTTGTCTACTTATCAGTTCGTCGAAAACATCATCCCACTCAACGCCTTGATTAACCATCAAAACCATGAGATGATATAGGAAGTCAGAAATCTCACAAGCAAGCTCGTGACCGTTATTGTTTTTGGCTGCAATAATAATCTCTGCAGATTCTTCGCCAACCTTCTTGCAAATCTTATCAACGCCTTTTTCATACAGATAATTTGTATATGAATCGGGCTTAGGATTAATTTTTCTATCAACAAGCACATCGTAATCATGCTTCAAAATAACTTCTTTGTGGTCAGCATCTATTACATTAACAGTAGCTTCATTTTTCTCTGCCTGTGAAAATTCAGCGCCGGTTCTGTAAAAGCATGTTGTCTCGCCTGTATGGCACGCCGGCCCTTGAGGCTCCACAAGTGCCAGCAATGTATCTGCATCACAGTCATATTTTATTGAAATAACTTTCATAAGATTACCACTTGTCTCGCCTTTTTTCCATAGCTGCTGTCTGCTTCTGCTGTAGAAAACACAGTAACCACACTCTAATGTCATGTTTAATGACTCTTTATTCATATATGCCATCATAAGAACTTGTAATGTGTCCTTATCCTGTACAATACATGGAACTAATCCTTTATCATCAAATTTAATTTCATCAGTAAAATTCATAATCTACCACCTTTTCACAGGCAACCTTTAGTTGACATAACACCCTTTATTGTTGGGTCAATACTTGCTGCTTCCTTAAGACATCTTGCAAAAGCTTTAAAAATACATTCTATTATATGGTGAGCATTCTTCCCGTAGTGAACATTGATATGAAGTGTCATGCCACACTGAAAAGCTACTGCTCTAAAGAAATCCTCGGTAATTTCTGTATCATATTCTCCGATCTGTTCACATGGAATATCTGCGTTGAAAACAAGATACGGTCTGCCACTCAGATCTATTGTGACAGTTACTAGCACCTCGTCCATAGGAATTGTAGCATTTGCATATCGCTTGATGCCACTTTTATCACCTAGTGCTTCATTGATCATTTTACCAATTACAATACCAATATCCTCTACTGTATGATGGCAATCCACATCTAAGTCTCCATGACATTTTATGTCAAGATTGAGTCCGCCGTGTTTTTCAAATAAAACAAGCATATGATTCAGAAAGCCAACACCTGTATCAATATTACCGGGAAGCTTTTTGTCTGTCATATATCCATCCAGATCAAGTTTGCCTGTAATCTTTGTTTCATTTGTGTTTCTTGTAATCTCACTAATTCTCATATTCCAAACTCCTTATTCAAAGCATCAAAGAATCTTTGCATCTCATCATCACTTCCGATGGTAATTCTAAGATATTCGTTTATTCTCGGCTTATTAAAATATCTGACAACAACACCTTGATTTCTAAGCCCCCGAGCCAGATCTATTGCATGATAATCAGGATGAGTAGTGAAAACAAAATTTGATGAAGATTTAAGTGTCTTGAATCCTCTTTTGTCAAGCTCGGCTGTTACCCACTGCCTGGTCCTTATTATCTTATCGGTTATTATATCGTAATATTTCCAATTATCAATAGCCGCAGCCCCTGCAACCTGGGCAATTCTATCCATAGTATATGAATTAAATGAATTTTTAATAACATTCAAGCCTGTAATCAGATCTTTATGACCATATGCATATCCTATTCTAAGTCCTGCTAACGAACGCGATTTAGATAATGTTGTGACAATTAACAGGTTATCATATTCTGCTATAAGCTCAGCGCATGATGTACCGCCAAAGTCAATATATGCTTCATCAATAATAATTACATCATCTTTGTGATTGTCTAAAATATATTTAATTTGACTAACATCAAGATATATACCAGTAGGCGCATTAGGATTTGTGATAATAACGCCACCCTTAGCCTTGACAAAGCTCTCCACATTTACAGTAAAATCTCTATTGAGAGGGTGTATTGTATACGGTATACCAAATAAATCACAATATACAGTATAGAAGCTATATGTTATATCATTCATATTCAGCGGCTTCTGATTGCAATAAAAAGCTCTTAAAGCAAAAGCTAATACCTCATCAGAACCATTTCCAATGAAGAAGTTTTCAGACTCTAGCTTTGCATCAGGATGTTTTAATTTATAAAACTCAACAAGTGAGTCTACCATTATCTGGGCATTGCACTCAGGATATAAACGTAAATCTTTATTACAGGCTTTCTTTATAGCTTCTAATACACCCGGTGCCGGTGGATATGGATTCTCGTTTGTGTTAATTTTCACAAGATTATCAATATTCTTTGGTTGCTCCCCCGGTACATATGGAGTGAGAGAATTAGTCACAGATGACCATAATCTATTCATAATCTCACCTCAACTGATTTGGCATGTGCCTCAAGACCTTCGCAAGAAGCAAATTCTATTACCGCATCTGCATCCTTAAGAAAATCCTCTTTGCTATAAGATATAATGCTGGTTCTTTTAACAAAATCCCATACTCCCAGAGGCGATGAGAAACGCGCAGTACTCAAAGTCGGCAATACATGGTTTGAGCCACAATAATAATCACCCATAGGCTCCGGTGACCACTTGCCACAGAAAATAGCGCCTGCATTCTTAATATACGGAATCAAACTGTCAGGATCATTGATACTAAGTTCTAAATGCTCAGGTGCAATAAAATTAGCAATTTCAGCAGCCTGCATTAGATCACGTGTAATTATCATCATACCATTATTTTCAATAGATGCTCGTGCGGCATCAGGCTCTCTTAGTGCGTCTAACTGTCTGGCAAGAGAACTCTCGACTTTCCTGACTAAAGTAACATCGTCTGTAATAAGCACACTGGCAGCATTAGGATCATGCTCTGCCTGTGATAACATATCAGCAGCAACAAAATCAGCGTCAGCACTGCTATCTGCAATTATAAGAATCTCACTGGGGCCTGCAATCATATCAATACCGCATTTACCAAATACCATAGACTTTGCCTTAGCTACATACGCGTTACCGGGACCTGTAATTTTGTCAACCTTACCTATAGTTTTTGTACCATAAGCCATAGCTGCAATAGCCTGAGCACCACCTACCTTGTATATCTTGCTAACACCGGCGAGTTTGGCTGCTACAAGGATATAATCACTCACTTTGCCATTCCTATCAGGCGGAGTACACATAATAATTTCCTTTACTCCTGCAACCTTTGCTGGGATAACATTCATCAGAACAGACGATGGCAAGGGCTTCCTGCCTGCTGGCACATACACACCTACACGTTCAATAGGCGTTACCCTGATACCAAACTTTGAGCCTGACTCAGTAGTTCTGTACCATGAGCGTTCCTTTTCTTTCTTGTGAAAAGCCTTAATATTTGCCTGAGCTGCCTTAACTGTCTCAATATACTTTTCAGAAACCCGAGAGAAAGCATCTTTGATCTCTCCAGGAGAAACCTTGAGTCTGAATCTGTTATTCTCAACATGATCAAATTTTCTTGTATATTCAAAGAGCGCTTTATCGCCCTTTGCGATTACATTATCTATAATCTCAGATACAGTCTGTGTTATTTGTGTGTTTGTTGTATTATTACGGCTCTCTAATCGCTCAATAATACCGGAATAATCACTTTCTGCTGCTAAATTAAATATTTTCATAATAAAATGCTTTTAATCCTTTCGCGCTGTGTTTTCATACTGACCTTGTTAACAATTATTCTGGCACTTAGATCTGCAACAGTCTCAAGAACATCAAGACCGTTCTCACGAAGAGTCCTGCCACTCTCAACAATATCAACAATAACATCGCTAAGTCCGACAAGTGGTGCCAACTCAACAGAACCATTGAGTTTGATAATCTCAACTGATTCTTTCTTTACTTTCTCATAATAATCCTTTGTAATTGAAGGATACTTTGTTGCAACTCGTTTATTTGGCATAGAATCTAGCTTTCCTGCAAGCTCGGGTCTGCCGCATACACACATTCTGCATTTTCCGAAATCAAGAGTCCTGATCTGGTACAGATTACGGTTTTCTTCAAGAATTGTATCTCTACCTACGATACCTATATCTGCTGCGCCATATTCAACATATGTAGGTACATCAGATGGCTTTACCAAGAAGAACCGAATCTTATTTTCCTCATCAGTAATAATTAATTTTCTTGTGTCTGTCTTTAATTCCTCCGCATGAATGCCGGCTTTTTCAAACAACACAATAGCACATTCTGCCAGTCTGCCTTTGGACAGAGCCACGTTAAGATATTCGTCATGCACCTTTTCACCGGAATTTTCTTTTCTGAGAACTGCTTGCATTAGCATATTCACACCAAGACAGAAACCAACAGCTGGCTCCTGAGTACCAAATGTACACAGTAATCTATCATATCTGCCACCGCTTAATATCGGAAATCCAAGGCCTTTGATAAAGCCTTTGAATATCGTACCCGTATAATACTTAAGGCTGCTTGTGAGGCCAAGATCAATCGTTATGTATTCTTT
Organism: Oscillospiraceae bacterium; assembly: GCA_015069185.1. Classification (GTDB taxonomy): domain Bacteria; phylum Bacillota; class Clostridia; order UBA1212; family UBA1255; genus SIG424. The sequence goes on along the minus strand of SVJB01000001.1, from coordinate 118,660 downwards.
AAGGCCACGTTGTTCTAATATGTCCATTACTTCACGAATATTAGCAAGAGCGTCAAGAGATCGCTTGTTATTACAAAGGCGTCCGGCACTGTCAAGAATATCATCTTCACCAAACAAAGTAGGAATCTTTGTCAATAATTCTTTAAGATTGTCAGGAATATCTTTCTCAGCAATCAAAAGCTCTAGCTCGGCAAAGTTCTTCTCGTCTACAAGGAGTCTAATTTGTTCTGCAGAATTTTCATCAATTCCTGCCTCTTCAATAACGCCTCGGAAGAAATCCACATGGCCTAAATCAATTTGAAATTCATCAATACCTGATTCCTTTACAGACATTATTGCCTGGGAAATAACCTCTGCATCTGCGCTAGGCTCGGTAGTACCTATATACTCAATACCGGCCTGTGTGAACTCTTTGGTCCTACCACCGCCTGCTTCGTTACTGCGAAAAACGTTTCCAATATAGAAAAGCTTGACAGGTAGCTTTGCATCTCTTAATTTCGTTGCATAGAATCTTGCAGTCGGTACAGTAAGATCAGGTCTGAGGCAAAGCATACGACCGTGATCATCTGAAAATTTATACATCATTTCCTGAGGCAATGCGCTATCTCCTGATGTAAAAACATCAAGATATTCAATAGACGGTGTCTCTATTTCCTGATACATCGCGTTTCTGAAGCGTGTTCTTAAATTCCATTCAATGTTTTTCTTAAGAAAACATTCATCTAAAAGAAAATCGTGTACTCCATCCGGTGTATGAAGTTTATATTTTTTATCATTTTCCATGAAATAAAACCCTTTCTGATTTATTCTTTTTCTAGCTTTGCATATGCGATAACAAGTCGCTTCATGCCTGTGTTATCAAACATTATCTCTGCAGTTTTATTCGGTCCGTCACCGAGTACTTTGGATACTGTACCCTTACCGAACTTCTTATGTACTACTCTCATACCAACATCAACATCAGTAAGCCCCTCAGTCTTAGTCTGTACTTGCGTCTGCAGTGCCTGTCTGATAGCTCCTACATCAGCATTGCGACCAATAGACACAGGCGTCTTGGATGCGCTGCTGTACGAGTTTGTTTGATATGATGTCCTCTTAGGTGAAAAGGTGGAGTAATCGCTATATGAATACTCATTATCACCGAAGTCATAACTTCTCCTTTTCTTCTCTTTGCCGCCGTCGAATCCAATGTATGTTACATTTTCATCAGGTATTTCATCAAGGAAGCAAGACGGTTTATTTGACTGAGTACGGCCGTACAGCATTCGTGAAGCCGTATATGTAATATAAAGCTTCTTCATAGCACGGGTTATGGCAACATAGCACAATCTACGCTCTTCGTCAATACCATCTCCGGATTCAAACGATCTGAGCGAAGGAAAAATAGAATCCTCCATCCCCATTATAAACACAACCGGAAACTCAAGACCTTTGGCACTGTGTACAGTCATTAAAGTTACAGTATTTCTGTCTTCCGGAGCTATGTCTTTGTCTGTTTCAGAATTCAAGGCAACAAACTCAAGAAACTCTGCAAAGCTTGGTTTTGCAATACCATAACTTATCTGCTCCTGTTCAAATTCCTGAGCAACTGATAAGAATTCCATCAAGTTCTCTATCTTTGACTCTGCCTCAGGTGTTTCTTCCGCTCTGTATTCATTAACTAAGCCGGACATCGACAGTACATTTTCAACGAAATCTTTGATTCCCATTGTGTCTTGACTAAGCATGATCTCCATAAGGCTCTGTGCGAAGCTCATTAACTTCTCGCTTACTTTACCAAGTTCAGGATATTCGCTGCTACATACAAGTACGTTAAAAAAAGACATTCCTGTTCTATCAGCAATTTCTTCAACTTTGTTAACTGTAGTAGCACCTATTCCTCTCTTGGGAACATTTATAATCCTCTTGATTGCTACATCGTCATTAGGGTTGTTGCATACTCTCAGGTAGGCCAACAGGTCTTTGATTTCCTTTCTCTCATAGTACCTGAAGCCGCCAAAGATTCTGTAAGGAATTCCCATTCTCACCAGAGCACTTTCCGGAGTATTTGACAAAGCGTTCATTCTGTATAGAATAGCAAAATCGCTGTACTTATACTCACCTCTTGATACACTCTTTTGTATCTCAGACGCAATATAGTTTGCTTCTGTAATCTGATTTTCAGCACAGTACTTTATAACCTTATCTCCGGATTCCTGTGCTGTCCATAGATGCTTACCTTTACGAGATGAGTTATGTCTAATAACACCATTTGCAGCATCAAGAATATTTTGGGTAGATCTGTAATTTTGTTCCAGTTTGATAACTTTACAATTACTATATTCTTTCTCAAAATCAAGAATATTCCTAATATCCGCACCACGGAAACTATAAATACTCTGGTCATCATCTCCGACTACACAAATATTCTTATATTTTCTGGCCAGCATTGAAACGAAATAGTACTGCGCTTTATTTGTATCCTGATACTCATCTACCATAATATATCTGAAACGATCTTGGTAATGTTCCAATACTTCAGGATTGTTTTTGAACAATTCAATGACGTTCAATATCATGTCGTCAAAGTCCATGGCATTATTTGCCTTTAAGGTCTGTTGATACATCGCATATACTTTACCATACATTTCTGCGTCATAGCTTCCTTTGGTACTGCCGGCAAACACTTCAGGCGACAGCATTTCATCTTTTGCTTTGGAAATTACTGCCTTTATTGATTTTGCCGGGAGACGTTTCTCGTCTATATTCAACTTTCTCTGGCAATCTTTTATTACCTGTAATGCCTCATTCTCATCGTATATCGTAAAATTACTGTTATAGCCCAAAAGTTGAGCATTCGATCTGAGAATTCTACCTGCAGCTGAGTGAAAAGTACACAGCCACATGCCATCTATATGACCATTCAGTAAGTGTTCTGTTCTGTCATGCATCTCTCTTGCTGCTTTGTTTGTAAATGTAATTGCCAGAATCTGGTATGGTAGCACACTGCATTCACCTACAAGATATGCAATTCTATATGTAAGTACCCGGGTCTTGCCACTGCCTGCTCCGGCCAGTATCAGAAGTGGTCCCTCCTGATGTGTTGCAGCCAAATACTGTTGAGGGTTTAATTCGTTTTGTAAAATCACTTTATTTACTATACCTTTCTTTGAATATCTCATACATCACAAGGCCCGCTGCAACTGATGCATTTAGTGAGGAAACTTTACCTACCATAGGAATTGTAATTATATAATCGCACTTCTTCCTTACAAGTTCACCTATACCATATCCCTCACTGCCTATAACAATACCTATAGGTCCTTTGAAATCCGCCTTAAAAAACTCTGTATCTCCACTTGCATCTGTTCCTGCAATCCATACGCCATCTTTCTTAAGTTCATCTATTACATTAGGCAGATTGGGTACTCTGGCAATAAGCATATGAGCCAGCGCTCCTGCAGACGCCTTAGCCACAGCGCCTGTAAGCTGTACGCTACGTCTTTTGGGAATAATAATTCCATGTACACCGCAAGCTTCGGCAGTTCTTATCATTGCGCCTAGGTTGTGAGGATCCTGTATCTCATCAAGAATAAGAATAAATGGTGGTTCGTTCTTTTCACGAGCTCTATCTAATATATCGCTTACATCCGCATATTCCCCGGCAGATATGTACATAACAACACCCTGGTGATTCTTGTGTCCGCAAATATCATCAAGCTTTTTCTTATCAACTGACTGATACACAAGCTGACGCTCCCTGGCAAGCGACAGAATCACTTTCATGGATCCACTATTATCTCCTTGGGCAATTAATAGCTTATTAACTGAAACACCTGATTTTAATGCTTCTATAACAGGATTACGTCCGTATAATATTTCCGTATTATCTGTATTATTGTTGTAATTACTCATTGTTCTCTCCCTGTCCGATCTCTATACTTCTTTGAAGTAAGAATTCTAATCTTTCATTATCTTTGCTCAGATATGTATATCCCAGCAATGCTTCAAACCCGGTAGCGCATCTGTAATCCTGTATGCTTGCATTCTTAGGCACTGTATGTGAGTGTGCATTTCTACCTCGTCTAACAACATCCAACTCAGGCTCTGTAAGGTCCGGTTCTAGGCCCTTCAATATATTTGCCTGAGCTGCGCAACAAACAAACTTTACGCTTTTCTTATGTAGGTCATTTACATCTCTGTACCCTCCAAGGGTTACAAGATAATTCCTCACATAAACCTCATAAACACTATCACCTACATACGCCAGTACCAGGGGTTTTGTCTGAGCTAATTCAATTTTTGAATATATTTTATCTGTCATTTATTTATCCGTTTCTTTTCACAGTAATCTTTGTAGTTATAATTAATACTACTATTGCAGCAGCCACAAGAGTTACTGCTATTATACCAAAATTAATCATTTTATTCTTAAAGCTCAAACTTTTAAGAAAATCCTGACCATTTACAATATCCGACTCTTTTACTACTTCAAAATAAGGATCATTCCAGAAGTTATTAGTATTATCAACCTGAGCATCATTAATTCCATGTAGCTCTTTAAGGCGTCGACTTGCATCTATGATTCCCTCATATACTGCACCTGAATCACATCTCCAGCTGGCAGGATCATCGTATCCTGTACGATCTGATCTAAATGTCCACCAATGAGTGAGCTGTACACCATTTTCTACAATTTCTTCTAAATAGTTAAGATTTACTTCTGTATAATTAACCAGGGATGTATCTAATGTACCAACAGATGCACCATTATATAATGGTTTGGATAATATATGTGCTTCTTTCATAAGTAAGTTAAATCCAAATTGTGTTAACGAATTATCTTGATCAATGTAAACAGAATCATTTGACAATCCGGATATTCCTACTGAATATGTGTGGGTACTTATTACATCAATATGTTCATTTACTAACCAAAGAGCCTTAAGTCTTTCTTCAAAATTATCTGTATTCCAATCACATTGAGAAAAGCCTTTAAGAACGCCCTGTAATAAATGCCACTGAGCAGATCTCATCATGGAGTCCCCACTTGTAATTACTCTGCTTTTGTCATATTCTCTTATCTTTGCGCATGAATCTTCATAAAATTTATTTAATTGCAATAAAGAATATCTTACTTCGTTAACTTCACTTCCTATATCGGCCTCCAAATTAGCTTCGTTGTGTATTTCCCACATTAAAATAGTATCTCTGTCTTTATACCTGTTTATTATTTTATCAATATACTTATACATATTCTGTCGGGATATGCTATTTTCATCATTTACAAGCTCTATTATTGTTTCATCCATACTAATCCAGCCAACCTGAGAAATATATTGCTTAGGTGTAAAGATATCAGATATCAGGTTAAGGCATACTACAACTTTGATGTTATATTTATCGCATAGTTGGAACATAACATCCATAGCATTTAAATAAGTGTTCATCTCATCATTATTGTACATAATGCCCGGTAATGCATCAGAAGAACAAAATACTCTGATTGTTTTAAAACCATCCCGGCTCAACTGTGCCAAAGCAGCCTCCGCGGCTTCATATCTCTGAGACTCTTGCGGATAATCAGGATTCTCAACATAATCTGCCATAATCTGTGTGAAAAGATCATATTTGTTAAAACTGATCTCATAATATGGCTCACCATTCATGTACAGCATTCCGTTAATTGACGTAAGCATATTACTTTTCTTGTTTGCACCGGTAGTTATAACAAACATTTTGTTTGTCTTGTCAAACCAAATCTTTGCATTAACAGTTTCATTTATAAAATTTGCAGAAACAAAGAATGTGTCATCATATGCATAAGGAGAGCGATCAACATATAGAGTTTGTTTCTGATTAGTTAGCTTGTTCTCGATCAAAATCTCTACATCAGAAAGTGTTCCTGATATTTTCACAGAATCATTTTCCATCTCATATACAGCATTAAGCTTGTCATATGCTACATCAAAACCCATACACTTATATAAAGTAACCGCATCAATATAAACTTTGTTGTTTCTGATCTTTGGAGGATATTGCAAATATAATTCTGTACTATTAACAAAGACTTTTATATTGTCTGTATTGTCACTGACAGGCAGATTTATATCCACATTATCTCCAACTACCTGAGATGAATACTGTTGAGCATATTTACGTCCCTTTACATATATCTCAAGATTATCCAATCTGACATAAGGCAGAGCATCTATTTCTTCTGTATATACCTCCTGATCAGAAGAAATATTTTCTGTTACTAAAAGCTTCATTGAATTAACCAGATATAAAGGAGATTTGAATTTATTGTCTTGTCTTACAAAATTTTCTTCTCCGTCATTTCCCTCTACAACGATCTCATATTTATCTGACCCTTTTGTAAAGTATACGGTAATTTTATACCGTATGTCGTTAGATAATTTCATCAGATGTTTTCCTTCATGATTCTTCAGTATGACTTCCCTGTCTCCATTATCATCTATATAATTTGTTATAGATATAACAGTGCCACCAGAACCTGTAATATTAGTAGCTGTATCTTGAGTCTCAACAGCTAACATCAAAGTATTATTAAAATGTTCATCTATCTTTATTGATATTCTGAATGCGATACTGTCTTTATTAATGTCAAGCTGTTCCCATCTAAAATCTCCTTTGTTAACAGCAAGTGATTTTGTTCCATCAAGAGACATATCAGCTTCAACAATTTTCAAAAGAGAATCCCCAGACACATAATCAGCAAAATCTTTGCCAATTTCAGATGAAAATTCATTGTTTACCGTGTATGCCTCAAAATTTCTATTGAAAATCTTTGTCATACTGCCAATGTTGTTCTGGGCATTTACGGCAAAAAAAGGAAGAACAAGCATAACACAAGACACAAATGCCATAACCACGGCAAATACATATAATCTTCTAATGTATACTGTTCTTCTCATATTCAAATCTCCTCTATTCAGGGTGAAAATTATAACATTTCTTTTATTAAGCTCTGTACAGTCTCAAGTACATCGTCTACCTTAACCTTAACGGATACTGATTTATCTCTTGTAGATATCTCAACAATACCCTCAGCTAAGTTACGAGGACTTACTACAACTCTTATCGGTACACCAAGAAGGTCACTGTCAGAGAACATTACACCAGGACGTACATCACGATCATCATAGATAATCTCAACACCTTTTTCTTGGAATGTAGTATACAAGTTATCAGCAATACTCTTACAGTTGGCATCATCTGCTCTGATACAGCAAAGATGTACCTGCCAGGGAGCAACAGCCATAGGCCAGATCGGGCCATAATCATCATGATACTTCTCACAGATAGACGCGGCCATTCTGCCTACACCGATACCATAGCAACCCATTATAGGATATTGGAGATTGCCGTCTTTGTCTGTATATTGCATATTCATTGATTTTGTATACTTAGTACCCAGCTGGAAAATATTACCAACTTCAATACCACGCTGTACAGTAATCGATTTCTTGCCGCACTTAGGACAAATACCACCTTCAAGTATCTTACCAACATCAACATACTGTACGCTACCGCAATCACGTTCTATATTGAAGCCAACATAGTGATATCCCTCTTTGTTAGCTCCTGTGCAAATATTACGTGTACCTTTGAGAGATGAATCAAATACAACTGTTGCTTTGCAAGCAAGATTCATAGGTCCGATATAACCGGCACATACATTATCATCCTCTGTCAGAACAGCCGGATGAATATCCTCGCCGATATAGTTTGTAAGCTTTGTTTCATTCACCTCAACATCGCCTCTCAAGAACACAATAACAAGCTCATCTGTCATATTCTTGCGATAAACAACCGCTTTGCAAGAATGTTGTGCATCAGAGTTAAGAAAAGCCGCAACATCTTCGATTGTCTTTTGTTCAGGTGTAGCAACCATCTCAAGAGGCTTCATCTCCTCTGAAGAATAATCACTGTTATCTATAATATTCTCTGCTGCTTCCATATTCGCTCTGTAATCACATTCAGAGCAAATAGCAATCGAATCTTCACCAATAGGAGTCAGAAGCATATATTCATGAGATACATTACCACCCATCATACCTGAGTCAGACTTAACTGTAACAACCTCCGGGATGCCACAGCGCGCAAATATTCTGTTATACGCGTCATAACAAATCTGATAGTAACGCTCAAGATCTTCTTGCGATGTATGGAATGAATACGCATCCTTCATTGTAAACTCACGAACACGGATAAGGCCTGCACGAGGTCTTGCCTCATCACGGAACTTTGTCTGAATCTGATATATCATAAAAGGATACTTAGCATAGCTGTTTGCATATTCTCTGACTAACGCTACTGCAGCCTCCTCATGTGTCATACCAAGCACCATCGGACTGTCATTTCTGTCCTTGAAACGTATAAGTTCTGAACCTACACTCTGGAATCTACCTGACTCTTCCCACAAGGATGCAGGTAATACTACTGGAAACAATACTTCCTGTCCGCCGATTTTGTCCATTTCTTCACGAATAATCTGTTCTATTTTACGTGATATTCTGCGAAGCGGTACATGTTGTGAATAAATACCGCTAGCAACATATTTCATATATCCGCCTCTGAGCATAAGCGCATGGCTGTCTACTATGCAGTCAGCCGGCTTTTCTTTAAATCTCTCACCTATAAGATTTGCTAATTTCATATATGTATTCCTCCAAAACCAAAGTTACATTTTCTCAACAACATCAACACCGATAAGATTAAGAGCACTCTTAATTACTGTACACATAGCCTGTGTCAGCTTTAATCTCATTTTACGGGTCTGACCTACTGATTTCATAATATTGCATGTGTTATAGAATTTATTAAAGCTTGCAGCCACCTGTAATGTATATCTTGTTATAATGCAAGGCTGATTCTTGTTTGCCGCCTCAAGTACAACGCTTTCGTAATCATTAAGCAGCTTTGCTAATTCAAATTCTTCAGTCATCGGCATATAAACATCAGACGTTTCGTCACAGTCATTATTATCCTCTGCACGTCTTAAGATACTCTTACCTCTTGCATATGCATACTGAACATAAGGTCCTGACTCGCCCTCGAAGTCCAGAATATCATCCCATGTGAAAATAATATCGCGCTCTCTACTGTTCTTAAGGAATGCAAAAATAATAGCACCCACACCGATTTTCTCAGCGACACTGTCAATATCATCCAGTTCTTTGCTGGTACTGCTCTCTAAAATAATTTCCTTTGTCTTAGCAATTGACATTTTAAGTAAATCTTCAAGAAGAATAACATCACCATGTCTTGTTGACATAGATTTGTCCGGGAAACGAACATATCCAAAATCAACATGAATACAATTGTCAGCCCAATCAAATCCCATTTTATCAATTACAGAGAAAACCTGCTTAAAATGAAGTGTCTGAGGTGTACCCACAACATATATGTTTTTGTAAAAATCATAATGACGCTTTCTATATACTGCTGCCGCAATATCACGTGTAGCATATATTGTTGTGCCGTCTGATTTAAGAATAATGCAGGGTGGCATGTTATCATCTTCAAAACGTACTACCTGTGCCCCTTCACTTTCTTCTAATAGATTCTTTTCACGCAAAATATCAACTATCTCCGGCATTTTATCTGTATAGAAGCTCTCACCTGCATATGAATCAAATGAAATACCAAGTAGGTCATACATTCTGTTAAATTCTGTTAGGCTTGCCTTCACAAAAAATTGCCACAGCTGAGTAATCTCACTGTCTCCTTCTTCAAGAAGCTTAAAATAATGTCTCGCCTCGTCCTCAAGTTCAGGATGAAGCTCAGCCTCTTTATGGAACTGAACATATATTTTAAGCAGTTCATTGATAGGATCCTGCTCAATAACACTTCTATCTCCCCAACGCTTATAAGCACTGATGAGTTTACCAAACTGAGTACCCCAATCACCTATATGATTGATCTTAACGGTGTCATAACCAAGATGACTGTAAATACGTTCTATTGAACTGCCTAATGCAGTAGATACAAGGTGACCTACGTGAAAAGGCTTTGCAATATTAGGCGAAGAAAACTCTACAAGAACAGTCTTATTGTTACCAATATCTGACTTGCCGTAGTCATCGCCCTTCGTCTCGATTTCATTAATAACGCCTGACACAAGAGCATCTTTCTTTATGAAGAAGTTTACATATCCACCAATAACAACAACCTTTTGAACAGTGTTCGAAAACTCTACAGTAGGATTTTGTTCTATTGCTGTAGCCACGTCTTTGGCAATGAGTGGCGGAGCTTTGCGAAGTGCCTTGGCTAAACCAAAACAAGGAAAAGCAACGTCACCCATTTCAGGATTCGGCGGTACTTCTATAACACCTGCCTGTGTGCCTAAGGACTCACATGCAATGTTTAATTGATTTAATATTATACTTTTATAATCCATGTTTCCTCCAATATCAGATAACAATGTTTACAAGTCTACCGGGAACAACAATAACTTTCTTAACTGCACTGTCTCTTATAATTTCTTTAACCTTGCTATCTGCCATAGCAGCAGCTTCTGTCTGAGCTTTGTCAAGGCCGTAAGGAATTACTATCTTAGCTTTAAGTTTGCCACACACCTGTACAGCAATCTCTACGCTATCCTTAACCATAGCCTTCTCATCGTATTCCGGCCATGAAGCCTGATATAATGGCTTCTCATCAATCTTACAGAGCTCCCACAGTTCTTCTGTAATGTGAGGTGCTACAGGATTCAGCAGTAGTAAGAACGCCTTAAAATCGCCTTTAGAGAGCTTACCGTTAGCGTATATACTGTTAACTAATGTCATCAAGGCCGCGATAGCAGTATTGAACTTCATCTTCTCATAGTCTTCAGTTACTTTCTTGATGGCAAAGTGTACATCTGCTTTGAGTGCATCGGAAATTGTTTCTTCATCTGTAAGGAAATCCTGCATCTTCCATACTCTCTCTAAGAATCTGTAACAACCCTTAGCACCTTGTGTTGACCACGGAATAGCCTGATCAAATGCACCCATAAACATTTCATAGAGTCTGAATGCATCTGCACCAATCTCATCAACAATGTCGTCCGGATTAATTACGTTACCGCGAGACTTAGACATCTTCTCACCATTTTCACCAAGAATCATGCCGTGTGAAGTTCTTTTCTGATATGGTTCTGGACATGATATAAGTCCCTGATCATACAGGAATTTATGCCAGAATCTGGAGTAAAGCAAGTGAAGTGTTGTATGCTCCATACCACCATTATACCAATCAACAGGCATCCAGTAATCCATTGCATCTTTTGAGATATACTCGTTATTATTATGCGGATCACAGTATCTGATGAAATACCATGAAGAGCCGGCCCATTGTGGCATTGTGTCTGTCTCACGCTTTGCAGGTCTGCCACACTTAGGACAAGTTGTATTTACCCACTCAGGTACATTAACTAACGGAGACTCACCTGTATCTGTCTGTACATATGACTCAATATCAGGAAGCTTTACAGGAAGCTGATCTTCAGGAACAGGTACATATCCACAGCAATCGCAGTGAATAATCGGAATAGGCTCACCCCAATACCTCTGACGACTAAACACCCAGTCACGGAGTTTATAATTTACTTTACGAATACCAACTCCCTGCTCTACGAGCCAGTCAATAATCTTAACCTTTGCTTCCTTAACGGTAAGGCCATCCAAGAAACCGGAGTTAACCATTGTTCCTGTCTCAATATCAGTGAAGGCTTCTTTCTGAACGTCTCCGCCTGCAACAACTTCAATAATATCAAGACCAAACTTCTTTGCAAAAGCCCAGTCACGGTCATCGTGTGCCGGCACAGCCATAATCTTACCTGTTCCATATGAAACAAGTACATAATCAGATGTCCATACAGGAATCTGCTTTCCGTTAACAGGATTGATAGCGTAAATACCTTTGAGCTGTACACCTGTCTTATCCTTAACAAGTTCTGTTCTCTCAAAGTCAGATTTCTTAGCTGCTTCTTCCTTGTAAGCTTTGACTTCATCATAATTAGATATAATATCCTTAACTTTCTCTATTACCGGATCCTCCGGTGAAACAACCATATATGTGGCACCAAACAAAGTATCCGGTCTTGTGGTATAAACAGTCAGCTTCTCATCAATAGCAGGTACGTAGAAATCAACCTCCGCACCTTCACTGCGGCCGATCCAATTACGCTGCTGAATCTTAACTTTTTCTATGAAATCGACATTGTCCAGTCCGTCAATGAGCTTTTGTGCATAGTCAGTAATCTTGAGCATCCACTGCGAGCGCTCTACACGTATAACCTGTGCTCCACATCGTTCACAAACGCCATTTACAACCTCTTCGTTTGCCAGGCCAACCTTACATTCTGTACACCAGTTAATTGGCATCTTTGACTTATATGCTAGTCCTTTTTCAAAGAGTTTTAAGAATATCCACTGTGTCCACTTATAATACTCCGGGTCTGTAGTATCAATTTCTCGGTCCCAGTCAAAGGAGAAACCTAATTTCTTAAGTTGTTCTTTGAAGTGAGCTATATTCTGCGCTGTTACTTTTGCAGGATGTACTTTATTTTTTATAGCATAATTCTCTGTAGGCAAGCCAAAAGCGTCCCAGCCAATCGGGAATAAAACATTATATCCCTCAAGACGTCTCTTTCTTGAGATAATATCCATTGCTGTGTTTGATCTTGGGTGTCCTACGTGAAGGCCTTGTCCTGACGGATAAGGAAACTCAATAAGGGCATAGAATTTCTTCTTTGCTTTGTCTGCAGGTGTATCTAATTTTGCTGCAAATACCTTGTTATCATCCCAAATCTTCTGCCATTTTGCTTCAATATGTTTCGGATTATACTCTACCATATCAATTACTCCTTCTTTATACTCTCTGATCTAATTCAGTATAAGGCTGTTTCTTACCAACATTCTTATACGCAGGTCTCATTATTCTATTATTAACTGCCAATTCTTCTAAACGGTGTGCACTCCATCCGGCAATACGTGATATTGCAAATATAGGTGTATATAACTCCTTTGGTATGTTAAGCATTGTGTATACGAGGCCTGAATAGAAATCCACATTGGCACACATTGACTTTGATGAGTGTTTGAATTTATCAAATACTGATGGTGCTACTTTTTCTATTCGCTTATAAAACTCAAACTCTTCTTTCCATTCACCACCAAGACTATCTGCCAATTCTTCTGCTTTATTCTTGAGTAATATTGCTCTGGGGTCTGATATTGTATACACAGCGTGTCCTATACCATAAATAAGACCGGAGCCGTCATTTACCTCTTTGTTAAGTACTCTAAGCAAATAATCTTCAATCTGTTTCTCGCTCTTCTTATCTGTTACATACTTCTTCATGTCATCGATCATATCCATAACCTTGAGGTTGGCACCACCGTGCTTGTGACCTTTGAGTGCTCCGATAGCAGTTGCCATGGCTGAATATGTATCAGTACCACTGGAAGAAACAACGTGTACAGCAAATGTAGAGTTATTACCACCACCATGCTCTGCGTGAAGAACCAGCGCAAGATCAAGCATCTCTGCCTCCAATTTAGTATATTTACTATCAGGTCTGATCATTTGGAGGAAATTTTCAGATGTAGATAAGTTGCTCTGAGGATTATGAATATATAAACTCTTATCATCATAGTAGTGACTCTTAGTCTGATATGCATACGCTGCCATCGTAGGTAACTGTGCGATTAACATAATGCACTGTCTGAGTACGTTATCAAATGATAAATCATCAGGATTCTCATCATATGAATATGAAGCCAAGACACAACGTGCTAACTTGTTCATAATATTAGGACTGGGAGCTTTCATGATCATATCCTCTGCAAAACCCTCGGGTAGCTTGCGATAATCTCCTAACATTTTATTAAACTCGTCAAGTTCTGTTTGTGTAGGTAACATACCTGTTAAGAGAAGATATACAGTCTCTTCAAATCCAAAGGCATCTCTTCTCTGTGTACCCTCTACAAGCTTTCTAACATCCATACCACGATATACAAGCTTGCCATCAATCGGAACTTTTTCGTTTTCTTCCATAATGTAAGCACGCACATCACCAATACTTGTGAGGCCTACTAAAACACCGGTACCATCCTGATTTCTTAATCCACGTTTTACATTGTATTTTCCGTAAAGCTCCGGATCAAATTTATCGGAACAAAGAACCTTTTCAGACATATTCTTAAAAGACTCTTTGTAGTTTTGATTAATCTCAATTATATTCTGTTTGTTTTGCATTTTGCGTAAAACTCCCTATACTAAAATATGACTACAGCAATCAATGCTGTAATCATATTATTTTATTTTATTATTCAATTTGTGTCAACTGATTGTGAGCATTGTTTTATAGATACTTTTAATATTCTTTGTAAATCTGCCTCTTCTACCTTGATAAACAGATTCTCATACTCTACACAATCGCCCGTCTCAGCCATTCTGCCAAGTAACTCCGTTACCCAGCCGCCCACAGAATTTGCTTCTGTCTCTGTTGTAAAATCGAAGAATTCCATAACTTCAGACATTTCAGCTGTACCCTCAAAGGAATATGTATTTTCACCGGTCTGTATGAAATTCTCAACTACTTCATCGTGTTCATCCCAGATATCACCAACAAGTTCCTCCAGAATATCTTCCATAGTCACAATGCCTTTTGTACCACCATATTCATCAACAACCACAGCAATGTGGGCTTTATCTTTTTGAAGTTTATTCAGAATATCATCTAACTTTGCACTTTCGTTTATGTATATAGGTGGTGTCATAATATCTTTGATATCCTTGTCTGTAATACCTGTACCAACATAGAAATCTTTAAGATGTATCACACCAACAATATTATCAATATTCTCATCGTAAACAAGAATTCTTGAGAATTTTGTTTCTGTGAAAATGTTAGCAATGCTTTCTTTTGTGTCGTTTACCTCAACACTGGCAATTTCTACTCTGTGTGTCAATATTTCTTTTGCTTCAGTATCGTTAAACTCAATCGCATTACGTAACAACTCTCCCTCGTTATCGTCAATACTGCCTTCTTCCTGAACCTCTTCAACGAGCATAAGAAGCTCATCATGAGACATCTTATTGTCAGCCTTGACCTTAATAATTTTAGATATGAGTTTCTTCCATACTGTAAAAAGAAAATTAAGCGGTGTTAGCAAAATAATAAACACATTGATTATAGGTGCTGAAAACAACGAAAATCCGTCCGGATTGTCCTTTGCCAGACTCTTTGGTGTTACTTCACCGAAAACTAAAACGACAACAGTAATCACTGCCGTAGATATAGTAGCACCCACATCTCCATACAACTTGACAAACATTACTGTTCCAATTGAAGCCAGGGAAATATTTACTATATTGTTTCCAATAAGAATTGTTGAAATTAATTTGTCATATTGCTCAGATAAACGGTATGCCAAAGCAGCTCTTCTATTTCCTTTCTCGCTAAGTGCTCTGAGCTTTGTTTTATTCAGCGAAGAAAAAGCTGTCTCGGTAGCTGAAAAGTACCCTGACATAATCACGAGT
This sequence comes from Oscillospiraceae bacterium, assembly GCA_015069185.1. Taxonomy (GTDB): domain Bacteria; phylum Bacillota; class Clostridia; order UBA1212; family UBA1255; genus SIG424. The sequence continues at coordinate 103,126 of SVJB01000001.1, read as the reverse complement.
ACACAAATAATAATTATATAAGTAATTGTTTCTCCCTTCATATTACGTGACGCTTATTCCCGTCACTACTGTCGCTATCCATCAGCGTCTGTCACCTCCAATTAATTATGGGTGCTATAGTAGCCTAAAAAATTTGGTTTGTCAAATGAAAAGAGGCAGGTTGTGGTACCTGCCTGTGTAATTTCTCTGCTAAAATTATGAATTATTTCTTTTTCTTAATAATAAGTGCTATGCCAAGGATCAGCATAATCTGTGCTATAGCGCTTGATGATCCACAACCACCCGATTTTGACTTGTTCTGTGATGTCGGAGGCGCATCTGTACTTGGAGCCGCCGTCGCCGGGATCTCAGTTGCCGGAGCTTGTGTTATTTGTGGTGTCGGTGTGCTAGGGGCCTGCGTGGGAGACGGTGTAATAAAATCAAAGACACCTTCCCAAGCCTGAGCAGACTCCTTATTTGTAAAGAATAAAATATATTCAATATCAATCACTGCATCTTGATTTTCAGTGGTAAAAGGATCAAATCTTATTTTATTAAGTATAGCACCTGGCTGTGAATATTTGCCGTTGGAGTTAAAGTTAAATATTACATATTGCCAATCAGTTGTATTTTTATATGTTGCGGTTACTGAACCTCCGGCAGCTGGTCCCGGGAAAGTTGATGTAGAGAAGAATACTTCTCCCGTAAGTGGGGCTCCTTCTGACACACGCATTTTCACCAACATCGCGCCATATTCTTCGCAAGACAAATATTTATTTGCCCAATAAGGCATATTTATTACAAATTGCGAGTCACTGGCAGGTGTAACATTTATTCTGAGGTAACCATCAACAATTTCAAAATTCTGACATCCAACGCCAGGAGTTATAAGTTCAAGCATTTCTTCATCATTGAAAATAATCATATTATCAATATCAGGCAATTTGTTAATCTCTCCTGTAGATGAATCTCTTGTGAGTGGCCCATAGGGCTCTCCCTCCGGATTTTGTACAAACAATACCTCTATACGTAAAGATGAATCCTCAACAGGCATATCATTAACATAATAAATCTGTCCTGCGTATGCTCCATGTTTCCAAACACCTACTCCGGATCCTCCTGAATCAAATGCATCTGTAAGCCTGATTACATACTCGCCCGCTTTGAGAGGATCATTTTCTTCAAAGTTAAATCCCAATAAATTATTATCTCCAAAGCCTTCAAATATTTCTGATGAAATTGGCTCTCCCGCTATTGTGGTTTCATAATCTTTATCAAACTTGTATAGTGTAACAGTCATATCACCAATGTTGTCACTCCAACTAGGACAACTAACACCCACAAAAGTCACATCAGCAGATATTGAGAATTGCGCAGAAACCACATCATCAGTTGACATAGGGACTGCACTCTCTGCTCCGGCATAAAGAGGAACTAATGCTTCATTTGAGCCATGCTTCATGGACTCCGGTATCGCTGTAGTAGCATTTGCATACATTGTTGCCGACATAATAAATATGATAAATATTGAAACAACAAAGACAAAAAGAATTATTTTCTTCTTCATAAAAAGCCCTCCTGTATTCAACAATAACTTAATAATATTATATCAACATTTCTATTGCTTTGCAATACAAAAGAGGCCCGGAGACAAATCCGGGCCTCTTGCATGTATCAATATTAATCTTCCTCGTCTTCCATATCTTTCTTTGCATTCTCAATAATTTTCTGAGCTATGTTTTCCGGAACATCTTCGTATCTCACAAATTCTGATGTAAAGAAACCTCTACCTCTTGTCATGGCTCTAAGATCAACCGCATATCTGAATATCTCTGCATATGGAACCTCAGCAACGATTTCCTGAAGATTCTTACCTGTCTCTGTAACATAGTGATTCATACCAAGTACTCGACCTCTACGCTTATTCATATCTCCGATTATATCTCCCATGTACTTTTCAGGGACATATACTTTCATCTGATATACAGGTTCTAAGAGTGTAGGAGATGCAATTTTCATAGCTGCTTTGTAAGCAATTCTTGCAGCAGATACAAAAGCAACTTCCTTAGAATCAACAGGATGGTATTTACCATCGATAAGTGTTGCCTTAAGGTTTGCCATAGGATAGCCAGCTAAAATACCTTTCTTGATACTCTCCTGGAGACCTTTCTCAACTGATGGGAAGAACTGCTTTGGAACAGCACCACCAAATACTCTCTCACAGAATTCTAAACCGTCTTGTTCACCGGGTTCGAATTCGATAACAACCTTACCATACTGACCTGCGCCACCTGACTGCTTCTTATGCAAGCCTTCTGTAGTAACCTTCTTACGAATTGCTTCACGATATGCAATCTTAGGATCTGAAAGGTCAACAGAAACTGAATATCTTGATTTAAGTTTGCTTACGATTATATCAATGTGCTGCTCACCCATACCTGAAATTAATGTTTGACCTGTTTCTGCATTTGTTTCAAATCTGAATGTACGATCCTCGTCTCTGAGTTTGCTGAGTGAAGTTGCAATCTTTTCCTCATCGCCTCTTGCTTTAGGTGCGATACCTAATGAAATCTGCTGTGGTGGGAATTGAATCTGCGGACAAATAACCTTAAGAGTCTTAGATCCGATTGTATGGTTAGTACGTGTGATAACCAATTTTGCAACACATCCAATGTCGCCTGCAATAACCTCTTCAACAGGAATCTGTTTCTTACCACGAAGCATGAAAAGCTGTGATATACGCTCTTCTTGATTCTGTGTTACGTTGTATATACCTGCGTCTGCTCTGAATGTACCTGAGTAAACTTTAAATAATGTAAGTCTACCAACAAACGGGTCAACAATTGTCTTGAATACGAAAGCCACTCTATTAGAATCCTGATCAAGGGGAAGCTCCATATCATTTCCATCAACATCCTTAACCATGATAGAGCCTCTATCAACAGGAGATGGCATATATTTCACGATAAAGTCAGATAACTGACGCATACCAAGGTTCTCATAGGCACTACCAATAAGTACAGGTGCACAAATTGCTTTGTTAATAGCACTCTTGAGTCCTGATCTAACTTCACTGTCTGTAAACTCTTCACCTGCAAAGAACTTTTCCATAAGAGCATCGTCACTCTCTGCAACATGTTCACATACGTTCATATGAAGTTCTTCTACTATATCCTCAAGCCCTGCCGGCATAGGTACTTCTTTATTACCATTAACATCATAATGATATGCTTTCTTTGAAATAGTACTTACGAAACCAACCAGCTTGTTATTCTCTCTGATAGGAAGATGGAGGGCAATACAGCCTGCTCCGAATTTTTCTTTGATCTCTCCATAGATCTTATCAAAATCAGCAGTATCTTCGTTCATTTTATTAATGAAGAAAGCTCGAGGCAATTTGCGTTTTTCAGCCTCATCCCATGCCTTCTCGGCACCTACTGCAACGTTTCCTGCCACAACAATAACGGCAGCATCTGCAACACTTATAGCTTCGTGCATTTCACCTTCAAAATCAAAATATCCGGGAGTGTCCAGAATATTGATTTTAGAATTTTCCCAGTTATAAGGAGCAAGTGACATATTAATTGAAAACTTACGATTTACTTCCTCTGCGTCAAAGTCGCACACTGTATTTCCGTCTGCAACACGACCTAATCTGTCAGTTGCCTTAGCATTATACAACATAGCTTCAGCTATTGATGTCTTACCTGTGCCACCATGCCCTAATAAAACAATGTTACGTAAATCCGAACTTTTCATATACATTCCTCCTGTACCAATATAATTTTTTTAAAAAAGAGCCAACTTGCTCTTCGATAACCTAATGGGTGAAGTATAGCATACAATAAAGGTATGTGTCAAATATTGTTCACAATTTTACAATACAAAAAGCAGGATATTTACTCCTGCTTTTTATAAAATATCATTTTTTCTTTTTGATAAAATATATACTACCACCACCAACGATTAAAACGAAAGTACATATCACTCCGACAATAATATACTTCATAATATTCATACCGGATTCTTGTTTATCATTATCATCAGGTGTTGTATCATCTACGGATTTCTCATTTTTCCAAATAGATTCCAGTTCGTATACTTTAATTGACTCTATTTGTAATTCTCCACTGTTAACCGACAAACTAAGTTTTGTATTATCCGGATCCGGATAAGCAAGTGCATAAACAGAATTCTCTCCTTCATTGCAATAAACATCTATACAGTTGTTATCAACAACCATACGTAATGTAATTTCTCCGTTCTTTGCTGAAGTAATAACACTAGCTGAATTACCCTTATGTTTACCTGACATAGAACCATCAGCAGTAACTTTTACTGTTCCGGAAGCCGCGTCATAATCTGATATAATTACGTTTACAGAACCATTCTCTCCTTCTCTTAGTTTAAAAGTAACAGAGCCAGCTTTACTTATATTTGCTTTTACAACAATTTCACTATATTTCCCTTGTATTTTCGAAAAAATATTTTTTGTTTCAGGAGTTATCGTAATACTATCCTTTGAAAAGATTGTATCACTTCTTAATTTTGTCATTTCTTCAATTGGATAGCTCTTAAATATGTATTTACCATCAACATTATAAAGTTTTAATTCCATTGGCCATGACATCAATCCGTTCCAATCTTTTACATCCTGATCATTAAGATTAATACCTGTATTTTCCATCCATTCACGAAGCCAACTTATCTGAATGCGCCTGCCATCTGCTGTTGTATGGAAACTTTGTGTTGCATACATAGTGTTACCGCCATAAAAAATTTGTTTTAGATCTTGTTCTGCAACAAAAACAAATTTTCCACGTTGATTTTTCTCTAAATGTCCTACAACAGCTGAAGTCTGGAAAATTTGTGGATTTGTATTTAAATCAACCTGTCCACTTACATATACCCATTTCTCAACACCGGGTTCATTTTCAACTGATATTTTAAAGAAATCTGGACACTCACCATGAAGGGCTTTCTTATCTACGCCAACTAATGCACTTTGGTATGTCCAGTCAACAAGGTTTTCAGAAACAAACAGTCTTCCCTGTCCGCCACCTACCAGCATAATCCATATTCCACCTTTTTCATATGAACTATCCTCATACCATATGAGTTTGGGATCTCTGAAGCCATCTGTATATTTTTGCTGATGGTTAGAACCGTTCTTAATAATTGGATTTCCATCATATTTAATCCATGTCTTGCCATTATCTTTGGAATATGCAAGACTTATTTTCTCAACGCCATAATATGTATCACCATAAACAGACGAATATATAATTACCATTCTGCTGGCGGGATCTGAATCCTCATCAAAAAAACCTGAAGTGTTATTAACATCTATACCACCTGATCCTGACCAACAAAAGCCCAGATTGTCCGGTTCTATTGCCGGCTCAATTTGTTCCCAATGTATCAGGTCTTTTGATACAGCATGATACCAACATTGATTTGGATCAAACGCAGATGTTCTTGGTCTAGATTGATAGAAAAGATGATACTCTCCTGTAGCGCTATTGTACATCATCCCATTCGGATCATTAATCCACTCCGTCTTAGATGAATAATGTAATTGAGGACGATATGATTCATTATATAAGAGTGAATCCTTTTGAGCTCTGTGTACATTAAGGTATATTACAGAAGATGATTTTATTTCATCATTAATGTTGTATGTTTTTGATATGGTCACTTTGTTATATCCAATTTGAAGTGGAATACTAATTTCTTTTCCGGATGTAGCTTGTACTTCAATTCCGTCTTCTCCGATAATTGTAATATCTATAGATGACGGGTATTCCATTTTGAATCTTAGATCTTCAACAGAGTAATCAACATATGATAAATATTCTATATAATCAGGCGTGTATTCTTTATCAAATTCAACATTTAAAAATTCTATGGAATTGACTTTGTCAGCATCAAATTCCTGATATGTCATATCAGTAAAGGTGCAATCTGCATAACAAGTCATGACGCCTAAATATCCGCCAACAAAATCCTTTGCTGGGTATGTTCCGATATGTGTTTCATCAACGTAAAAGCTAATTGAGTCATTTGCAATAAACACTACTCTGAGCAGATTAGTATTCCGAGACAATAATTCTTGTGAAACACCTGTTGTTATATTCCACGCCAATCCTCCTCGTACAAAAAATGCTCTTGATACCGAACTTGGTCTTTCTAAGTTCAAACAATACCAACTATTAGACGGCCTGTTTTTATTTGCCGCACCAAATACTACACCCACAGCATTTCCTGTGAACTTTACTCTGCATTCAAATATAAAAGATTTTGTTCCATCAACATATGTATCTGTTAATAAAAACTGATCTCCGAAACTTTTGTTTTTTGCTTCATATCCGTTTTCTACTTCCTTCCAATTACCTCCGGATATACTAATATTGTTTTTAGCAAAAACATTTCCACAAAATAATCCCAACATAATAATAATTCCAATCCATACAATTCTAAAATTAATTTTTCTATACATAATATGGCACCAACAATTTGTCCTTTCGTTTTTTATGTAGTAATTTTATATTACTACAATTAGTATTCTTATAATAGTGAAATATTATTTTCCTTTCAGAGAAAAAACGACTTATTTCATGAAGTAATTATATATCATTTCCTCAATAAATAAAACCCATGTACTCTATTATCGGAATACATGGGCTATTATATAAAACAATAAATAAATCAATTATTTCTTTTTCTTTATAATAAGAGCTGCACCTAAAATTAACATTATCTGTGCGATAGCTGAAGAAGATCCACATCCGCCGTCCTTCTTTGCAGGTGCTTCTGTCGGAGCATCTGTAGCAGGTACTTCTGTTGCAGGAACTTCTGTAGCTTCAGGTGTTGCTGTAGGTACTTGTGTAGGAGCCGGTGTAGGATCCTCAATCTCAGTATAAATAGCTTTTGTATAGTAAACTGTAGCATCTTCATGATGTACACCAAGCTTACCGCTAATCACTGATGAATCGTCAAACCAAATTTCCTGCATAAGTTCGTCATCAAGATATACCTCTGCAGCTTCGTCCTGTGCGTAATAAATAAATTTAAGAGTATGATATTCAGCTTCCATTTGTGCAGATGATAAGTTCTGACCATCCGAATAGAATGTACCCCAAATACCATCAGTAAGTATAGGAAAATATAATCTACTTTCTCTATTAATCTCAATCGCAGCTACATTTGCCGCATCTACCACTGCAAATGCCATACCTGCACCATGTCCACTATATTTAAATGTAAGCTCATATTCAAAAGATTTTGTACCATCAACTTCAATAGATGACATAGCTACATGTCTGCCACTTGAGCTACCAACACAACTGTATCCATTAACTGTTTCTTTCCATTCGCTACCGTCTGCAGAAGACCATTCACCCATATTTGTTTCAAAGGATGTTGTAGGAGTAGCAGGACCTTCTCCGCTTTCTTTTTCTGTATAAGTAGCCTTAATAAATCTTGCCTCACCATCTTCATAGTACAGACCTAAGTTACCAAACGCTGAATCAGGAACATATACAAGTGTTATTGTTTCTGTGCCATCAACGAAAACCTTTGCACCGCCGGTAGATGCATCATAATCAAATAACATCGTATGAACTGTCTCGCTACTAATTTGATCATCTGTAGCAACACTTTCCATTGGTCCAAATAATCCCCAAGTACCATTTTCTACTTTTGGAGTATAAACATTTTTGTCGCAGTTAATTTCAATTGCATAGAAATTATTTCTGTCAACAACATTTAAAGCAAGACCTACACCATATCCATCAAACTGATACTGTATTTCATATGTGAAAGATTTATCACGACTGATCACAGTATCACTCTTTGCCAGGTGTTTATAGTTGGATGTAGAACTATCTTCGTCATATTTGCCATTCCAATATCCTGTCTCGTCATTGGTCCAGGTAGTACCATCAGCTGCTGTCCATCCGGTCATATTTGTATCAAAACCGCTGTCAGCAGATACAGATATCCCTGAAAACAAAACAGACATTAAGCATAAACACAATGTTATTGCTATTATCATATTACTTTTTCTTTTCATAATACTTCTTCCTTTCTATTTTATATGGTTAATATATTACACATTTATTAACGTTTTAATAAGTGAAAAATTTATCTTATAAGTAAGAAAATCCGACTTTTTTATACTACAGTAATCTTAACATCGTATGAAAAATCTCCACATTTAACTGTAACCGTTGCAGTACCGACTTTTCTTGCAGATACAACACCGTTCTTGGCAACTCTCACAATATTTTCATCAGATGAGGTATATGTGATATCATATATATATCTTTTGCCATCAAAAAATTCGCCTACGCCGTTAGAAATTTCCATAAAGTTTCTGTCATCAAATCGAGCCATAGCACGGAGCTGTACCTTTTCTTTTCTGTTTGATACATACATTGTTACAGAACCATCTTCATTAATTTTCACAGGACCATCATATGCATATGTCAGAGCAGATTTAAACTCAACCATAAGCGGATATGCAGAATTAACGATTCCTTCATCGTCCAGAATTGTTACTTTAAATATATGAGATAATCCGTCATATGTAACAGTTACATATGTAGAACCTGTCTTCTTTGGTGTACAAGTAAATCCTTTAAATGATATCAAAGAAGTATCATAATCAGAAAATACAACGCCCTTTGAATCTGTAAGTTTTGTTGTTTTAAATGTAGTATCTACAGTAAATAATTCAATATCAAACTTACCCTGTGATAAGTACTTTTCGTAATGTTGCAGACTATTTGTTGCAATCGCAACATTCCATTCATGATCGCGTGTCCAATGCTCAACATCTACTTTTCTGTTAGGCTTCTGAGCATCTGATGTATCTATAGCATCACCTAATGTAATTTTAAATTCGTGAAGTCTTGTACTCCATTTACCCCAGTCGTTACTGGTACCACCGTAAGCGTAGCCTAAATATAATTTATCATTTAAGTTAATGTGACCGTTTGGACGAGACATAAATCCTGCGTTATGGCAATAATAAATAATATTAGTTTTTAATGTATTTGTTCTGTAGAATGTAATACCATCATTAGATTCCCAGATCTGAATTGCGCTATCAGGTCCCATACGTTTAGTTGTGTTAATAGCGATAAACTTACCGTAATCCTCTACGTATTTTACATCAGCTGAATCTTCATTATCCGCCATATTATATTCCATAGCAATACCTTTATATTGCATTGTAGCAGGCCAATTCTCTTTTGTAGAGTCAGCAATTGATACTCTGGTTGTATTAGAATTAGGAGTCTTCCATGTGTAGTAAATATACAGAGTGCCGTCAACTTCTACAAAGCTCATCTCACCTGCACCCCAGGCAGAGCCATCATCTGTGTAATAAACAATAGGAGCCGGCTCTCCTCCCCAACCTGAGCCATTCCACTTTTCATATGGTCCGTCAGGATTCTTTGATCTTGCTACAAAACCATTGTTACATACGCCGCCATTATGTATAGTTGATGTGTATCCCATATAGTAATATCCACCAAAATATACGAGGCCAGGATCACATACTGATGCATAATCCATTGTTTCCGGCAGAGGTTGTAATACAACCTTCTCATCTGACCATGAAACACCATCATCAGAATGTCTGTATGTAAAATAATCCCAAGGACCACATGCACCCGGAGCAGCAAACCATGCATCCATAGTGCCATCCGCATAATTAATCATAGACGGGCCATATCTATATCCCCATGTCTGGCCCTCTTCGTATGCATAAATATCTACACCTTCATCTACAATAGAAATATTCATAAACTTATTTTCATCTGCCTGAACACCGGATATTGTGTCAGTAAACTCTGCATTCAAATCCTTTGTAGGAGTATCAGATGTTTTTGGCGGATTACTTGTGGAGTCTTTTGCACACGACACCAATAAAAGAACACTTAATGCAAGTAATGCCATTGAAAATACCATTCTTCTTAATCTTTTCATATCAAATTTCCTTTCCTTCTATTAAACCTCGTCAGGACACATAAATTTTGCAATTTCTTTACCAAGAACAGCAAAGCCCTCAGTATTTGGATGTAATCCATCAAACAGATAATTATCTGCTGTTTCTTTAGTAATTTGACTTGTATGATATAAATCAAGTACAGGATATTCAAACTCAGTACATATATTTATAATTGCATTCGCATAGTCTTCAAGAGTGAGACCTGCAGCATTAATGCCTTCTGTCGAACCGTTTCCGGGAGCATGTGATCTTTGCAGTGGAGTCGCAAAGAATACTACTGCATCAGGATGAGTTTGTTTGAATGATTCACACACTTTTCTCAAAGCAGCGTAGAATGTATCTGTACCGGCAGGATCATTAATAGTTCCCAGAGGTGCACCTACATGGAAATCATTTGTACCGCCAAATACCATAATAACTCCTGCACTTTTTGTTATTTCCGGAGCTCTTTCTGTAAATGGCATCGTAGTACCCGTAAGCTGTGTACCGCTGATTGCGTATCTGTCATTATTATATATGAATTTCAAATCTGTCAGTTCTCTGAGTAAACTTTGAAATCCATTCATAGCTGTAATGCTATCACCTAGTATTGCCATTTTCTTGTCTTCCCAGAAGGCTTTACCACGAGCATTAGCAGGTAACTCAAACATAGTTGTTTTCTTATCTGTACCATTATCATCAGTAGCTGTCGGTGCAATTGATGGTGAAATAGTTGGTGTTGGATTATTATTTCCTTTATTTTTTAATGTAATTACAATAATAATTCCTGCTATTACTAATACACACACAACAATCGCAATAATAATCGGTATCATTTTATTATTACTTTTCTTAATATCATCTTTTGGTACAGGTGTTTTATCGTCTACCATGTTATCTCCTTCTTCGTTTAATTGACTAAAATAAATTGAATCTAATTTATAAATATTAAGTGATTCTATTGTAACACTATCACCTTCTGTAAAAAATACCATATTCTTAGCATCTGTGCCAGGATATATCTGGGTGTTAATGACAGCCATACCATCGTTACCGTAAATATCAATGATTGATGTATCAATAAACACTCTGAGTTGTATCTTATTATCTTTTGTAGGATTCATATCTACTTTCATAACGGGACCGCCATCACTCATTGCAATACCGGAGTTGGTTCTGTCAAGCACAAGTTGCTTTGCCTGAGCATCATAATATACGAGAGTTTGGTGCTCACTGCCAACACAAAGTTTAAATCCAAATTTTGTTGCATTACCCGGATTAAAAGTAGCTTCAATCTCATAAAGATCTGCTGTAACACCATCTAAAATATTTTTATCACCAGGTGCAACAACCTTATTCTCTGTGCTATAAATCGGTTCATCAAATCTAAGTTTCTTAAGTTCTTCTACAGGGACCTGTTGTATATCATATTCACCATTTTCATATACAAGCTTCAGCTCTACCGGTAAAGTATGTACACCGAGCCAGTTCTTAACATTCCCTGTCTCATAATTATCAAATGAAACCCAATCCCATATCCAGTTAATGGCTATACGACGTCCTTTGGCATCATTAAAGAATGTTTGTTGTGAATAAACCTGATTATTACCATTTACAGATATATCTTTCTTTGAAAAATCAGCTTTAAATCCAAATTTGCCATTTGCTCTCTTTTCAAAATCTCCTACAGCAAATATAACTCTACAGTTGCCTCCGTTATATATTGACCCCATGTATACCCATTTAATATTATTAGGATCACCATTTACTGCCATCGGGAAGAAATCAGGACATTCCGTATTGATAGGACCATTTGTTTCATATCTAAGCACGCCATTATATTCCCAATCGATAAGGTTTTCCGATGTAAATAATCTTGCATCTCCACCGGCAACAACCATAAGCCATATACCGCCATTAGCATAACTGCTATCTTCGTACCAAATAACCTTGGGATCTCTGAATCCACCGCTATATTTATTTCTATCATTTTTTATAACAGGATTATTCTCATATTTAATCCATGTAACACCATTATCTAAAGAATATGCCATGCTCTGACATTGATCACCATATGCGCCATTACCAAACTTTCCTGAGTAGGATGTATAGAATAAAACCATTCTTGCTTCCGGCGGTGTGTTTTCATCAAATAATCCTGATGTATTTTTATAATCAATCACAGCAGAACCAGAGTACGCTTCACCAAATTCATCCGGATAAATTGCAATGGGAAGAGTCTCCCAATATACAAGATCCTTAGATACTGCGTGAGCCCATACTTTTGTTTCTTCATTTGGAATTAAGTTTGCTGCATATTGATAATATAAGTGGTATTCCTTTGTTGCTGCATTATAAATAAGTCCATTGGGATCATTCATGAGAAACATTTGAGGAGAATTATGGAATTGAGGTCTATATGTTTCTTTATATAAAAGATCAGGATCCTGCAATCTTTTAACTGTGATAATAACCTTCTCTGTTTTACCATCTTTTGTTGCTTTTACGGTAAATACTGTATTACCAAGATTAAGCTCTACAGGACTTGTTTTCTCTCCTGCATTAATTACGTTATTATTAAATGTTAATTGTGTCCCATCTACAGCATCAATAATAAATTCTGCCTTTTCCATAGAGTAAGGAACTTCTGTTATCACATAATTACCTTTAGTAACATCAAGTTTTTTTAACTGTCCATCAACAAGCTGTATATTTGTAATATACTCATATGACATGTTATTATCTCCTTCCGCTGCACTGGCATATACCAAAGCACATATTGTTATCAAAATAAAAATTGCTATAAAAACAAACCTTTGAATTTTTTTCATAATATTCCTCTCTTCTTCTTTACAACTATACACATCACGATAACTATAATAGCTACAATCACTATAGCACCTGCAATAATTAATATTATATACAAAACAGGAAAACCATCGTTAGCATCATCATTTGTATCATCAGGCTCATGAGTTGCTGTATCATCATTAATAGATACCTCATCCCATGCAGAGTTCATTTCATAAATCTTTATGGATTTAACCGTCATATCTCCATTCTTTGTTTCCATATGTAAACCGGTAGATGTCTTTGCCGGGAATATAAGACCCTGTATATATGCACCTGTGTCTGTGAAAACATCTACTACGGATGTATCTACATATATTTTCAGTTTAATATTACCATCACTATTAAGATCTGTCTGCACTGACACATTATCTTTCACAAAAGCACCTGAGTCACGACGAATGATAGTCACTGTACCTGCATTCTTATTATATCTGATTAATGTCTTTTCTTCCCCACCTTCACGTACATATATATCGAAATATTTAGCACTTCCTGGCTGAAGTTCAATCTCTATATATAGATTTTCTCCTGTTACGTTCTGGAGTTTATCATACTGTCCATTTACAACATCGCCGGATGATTCAAATAATAACTTGTCACTTATCAAAGAGTCAAGTTCTTCAACAGGATATACTCTAAGTTCATGACCGTCATCAGTTTGCACAAGCTTCATCTCAAGAGGCAAAGATTGACAACCATCCCAAAGCTTTTCATTTAAATTATTCTGTTCTTTGGAGCTTAGATCCAACATCCAATACACAGCAATTCTACGACCTTTAGGATCATTAAAAAATGTTTGTGCAGCATACATATCAGTTGGTAATCTCATTAAAACCTGTTCGTTGTTATCCGCAGTAAATCTGAAATAACCATTTGAATCTTTAGTCAGATCTCCTACATAATAACTTCTGCCGGCTGCACTGTATACCCATTTGATTTTCCCACCGGAACCTTCAACTTCAAGAGGATAGAAATCAGGACACTCTGATTGTATTTCTTTCCCATCTGCTTTTTTCATTGTACTGTTATATGTCCAATCAATAAGGTTTTCGGATGTGAAAATTCTTGCCTCGCCTCCGGCAATGACCATAAGCCATATACCACCATTCTCATAACTATCATCCTCATACCAAATTACTTTTGGATCACGAAATGCGCCATCAAAAACAATAGTATTATTCTCAACACTTGCTATAACAGGATTACCTTCATGCTTTGTCCAAGTCAAACCATTATCTTTTGAGTATGCAAGTCCTACTTTCTCAAAACCATATTTGCTATCTCCGCCTGCATACGTAAAGAGAGCTACCATACGAGCTCCTTCAGGTGTTTTATCATCAAATAAACCTGATGTATTCTTCTTATCTATAACAGCTGAACCAGACCAAATACTACCAAGTTCATCAGGTCCTATTGCAACAGGAAGCTCCTGCCAGTGTACAAGATCTTTTGATACTGCATGTCCCCAATATTTTTTATTCTGATCTTCTTCTAGTGTTTGACAGTATTGATAGTACATGTGATATTCCTTTGTTTCCTCATTATAAACAAGGCCATTGGGATCATTCATCCAGTTTGCCTTTGGTGTATAATGAAACTGAGGGCGATATTCCTGATCATATTCAGGATCCCTCGCCTGTACCACAATCATACTCCCAATAAGAAGTATGCATAACAACAATAAACATACTATTCTTTTCATTATGTATTTCCTCCAAAGCCAGTATTATTTAAGTCTATATATTTTAAGATTGTTTATCTTTAATATACCATCAGTGGCTTCTATGTTAATATTGCCACCTTTATTTTCAGGAAAGACGATTGCATTGAACATTACTTCTCCGTCGTTTGCAAAGACATCTACGATTGATGCATCAAGCAGTATGCGTAATTTTATTATTCCTTCCTCTGTCGGTTGTAACGCCATCTCATATATGCCCGACTTAATCTTTCCGGAGTTTGACCGGTCAAGAAATATTTTTTCATTTATTTTATTGTATTTCACAACCGTTCTTTTTTCTTTGTTTTGCCATAGATAGATAGAAAATTCATTACAATCTGTTACATCAAGTTCTACTTCCATGTCAACAGGAAAATTCGAATCATCATTATAGACAGTTAATAAATCTTTTTCATTAACTATATTATTTACAATATCAATCACAGCATCACTTCTCATATCTGCGATTTCGCCAACCGGAGTTAAGTATAATTTTAAACTATTATTTTTAGATTTAAGTTTATACTCTAACGGGATAGATTGATATCCATCCCATACCTTATTATCCTCTATAAGCTGATCGGCTGTCTTATCTATCATCCAGTATATACCAACTCTACGTCCCTTAGGATCATTGTAGAAAGACTGTGCTGCGTACATGTCATCACATCCAACCAACGGAGCAATGTAGTCAGTCTCAGGTTTGAACATATATCTACCATCGGCCTCACGTACCAGTTCACCTATTACATACGAACGTCCACCACCTGTATAAACCCATTTAATATTTTTAGGATTATTATCTACATACATGGGGAAAAGATCAGGACATTCTGATTCTAAATGCCTCACTCCATCAGGCAACATTATATCTCCCTGGAATGTCCATTCACGGAGATTTTCCGACGTGAAGATACGAGCCCACATACCTGCAATGACCATAATCCACAAACCGCCATGCTTGCGGCTCTTATCCGGATACCAAAAAACCTTTGGATCACGATTTGAAAACACAACACCCTCTTGCTGTGTCTCATATATTACGGGATTACCCTCGTATTTAATCCATGTCTTACCATTATTTTTTGAATATGCAATAGATTGTTTCTGATACCCTAATGTAATATCTCCAAATGCACTGGTATAAAAAGCAACCATTCTGGAGCCAGCAGGAACAGAATCATCAAAAAATCCCGATGTATTTTTTTCATCTATAACAGTAGAACCTGACCATGCTCCACCAAGGCCGTCCGGCCAGATTGCCGGGGCGATCTCTTCCCAATGACATAAGTCTTTTGATATAGCATGTCCCCAGAATTTCTTTGATTGGTCTTCTATAAGAGAATCACAGTATTGGAAAAATAAGTGATAAATACATGTTGTTTCATCATAAACAAGACCGTTAGGATCATTCATCCAATTCTTTTCCGGCGTAAAATGTATTTTAGGACGATAAATGCACTCCATAATACTCCTCCAAAATTATTATAAACTAATGATAATTATATCAGCAGAGTCAAATATAACAAGTGATAATTTTTAGATAATATTGAGAAAAAACGATTTGCATATTCAAAATAAAACACCCCGAACGATGATATATGGAGGAAATCGTCCGAGGTGTTTATTAAATTAAGAAGAGCTAAATAGTAAATTACTATCTATAGAATGTTAGATATCCTTCTTTTTCTTAAGAACTACGCTTGAAATTGCAGCAAAAGCAAGAGCGATAAGACCGAAGTCACCTGTGTTAGGGTTCTCACCAGGGTTCTCAGGCTGCTCTGGGTTCTCAGGCTGCTCTGGTTGAACTTCTGTGTATGTTGCAGAAAGAATGTATGAACGACCATTTTCTGTAACAACACCAAAACCACCATTAAAGAGAGATGTATCAAAATTCTCAACTGTAAATGCAAGCTCACCATTGTAGTAGAATGTTGCTGTACCTGTTTCATGATCATAGCAAAGCTTAAGTGTAGCAGTTGTACCAGCGTCAAAGCCTGTTGCTGTTTTATGAAGATCAGTTTTAATGCCAAGCAGTTCACTACCCTCTGTCTTACAATTCATAAGAAGTAACTCACCATTTGAACCGTTACCAAACTGGAATGCAACGTAGTGGCCTACATCAGTAAATCCAATTACCATTGCAGCGGCATGTGTATCGCGTTGTTTTCTAAGAACATACTCAACACTAAATGACTTTGTAGGATCAGCAGTCACACCGGAGAAAGCAAACTGTTTTCCACTAGTTCCTTCACCGCTAGCCCAACCTAAGTGGCTGAATCCATCATCTGTAACCATCCAGTTCTTACCGGAGTCAGCCGGGAAATTAGTAACATCTGCACCTTCATATAATGTCCATTCGCCCATGTTGTTGTTAAATCCATTACCGCCTTCTGTGTATTTAGCGCTGATGAATATAGCTGAAGCATCCTCTGCATATAAACCTAAGTTACCTGCAAGGACTCCACCACCAAAGTCAGCATTTAACAAATAAATAATGCCATTTACAGAAACAACAAAGAATTGCATAGAATGAACGTATTCGCAACGGATTGTATAAATATCATCTTCTGCAGCAGGTACAGCATTAGGACCAGACCAGAATCCGCCCCATTCACCGTTGTTCATTGACATACCATATACGTTACCACCGCCAAGTTCAACACCTTTAAAATTACCATTGTTATTTGTACCAAAAGTAAGGCCTGCACCGTAACCACCATTCAGTTTGAATGTAACCTCATAAGTAAATGACTTAGATCCATCAACAACAACATCTGATTTAATAACGTCCTTGCCACCATCGCCAAAAACATTTCCTTCTGCTGTTTCTGTCCAAGCAGAACTTGTCTGACCATCAAGAACAGAGTCTGGAACTGTCCAACCTGTCATATTTGTGTCAAAGCCCTCTGCAGCGCTAGCATAAGGCATAGCAAACATGCTTACAGCGATAGCAAGAACAATCATAACACAGCAAATTTTCTTAAACATATAAATCTTCCTTTCTAAAAATATATTATTTAATATTAACAGTTTAAATTCTTCACAATTATTTAACAAGTGAAAAAAAGATTAATACAGTGAAAAAACACGACTTGAAATTCCATGAATAAATCGTCAAAGTGTCATTTCGTATATTTTCATCTCTTTTATTGTCACCTTTGCATTCTGCAAGTATAATCCGATATGACCTGTTGGATTACCTAAATGCACAAAAGTCTGTACGAACATATCATCTACATAAAGTTCAAAAACATTCTTTCTATACAGAAGTTTAAATGAATGTTCCTTGCACGCATCAACACCCTTGATCTCTGCACAGCCTTCTGTTATAGAATCAATAATATCGTATTGTAATATATTATTCTCAACTGATATATTTTTAACATGTGAATAACGCTTGTACGGATGACCTATTTCAAGCGTAATAGCCATACCTTTTATATTTCCATCTACTGTTTCCTCGTCAACAAAGAAACCTATCTCTGCAGGACGCCAATTGTGTGTCATATGTCTTTCTTCGTCATATACAGGCAAACTCCACGCATTAAAAGATCCTTCGTAAATAATTCCCTTGTTAAGATCAAGATCTGCATCTATTTTCATCAATAAAAATCTATCATGTACTACCGGACCATTTGGACCGTCCACATTAGCTTTAAGACTATTTCCATCCGGTATGAACTCTGTGCAGATCCAATTATCAGGCATTTGCTCATCAGGCATATGACTGGCATAAATTAACTTCTGCATATCTGTTGTAATATTTATCTCAGTACCCTTGAGCTTTTCATTTTCTTGCCAGTAACCCATACGCAAATGTCCACCATTATCTACTATTGCTTTTCTCATAGGAAGCAATCTTATCTCATATGGTCCTCCTGCATCAACAGCATTGCTTATAAGCAGTTCTCCATCTCTTCCCCTTGCAAAAGCTGCCAGATTTTGTACGAAAACCCTACCTGGTAGTCTATTGAATCCGCATAAACGAAAAGCTTCTTTATCCGGGGTAAACGGACCTTCAGGTTTATCCGATGTAAATGTGTATAACCCATATCCATAGTTACCTGCATAACCTACGAAGCCACCAATATAGTAGTACTTATCTCCTATTTTCTCCACTCCGCCACCTTCCAGGCAATCAATTATTGGTATATCCCCCCACTCAATCATTGGTGGCTCTGTACATTCCCAATGATGACCATCATTACTCTTACATAAGCCCCATGCACTTTTGATTTCAGGAAGTGGTGTTGCCACAGGATATCCGTAATAAACATTATCATCTTTGAGCACATACATATGGTCCCATCTACCTGTTGTTTTATACCATCTTTCATCAGGTTGATTCTCACCAACATATTCCCAATTAATCATGTCATATGATTTGTAATATCTTAATGTATCGTTGTTTACTCTTTGCCCTTCTGAAAAGCTACCAAAATTGAGTCCAACTCCATCATCTGTCTCATACATATACATTTTACAAACACCACGTTCATCTTCAAGGACACTACCAACACTGTACCAATGAACGCCATCCTCTGACTTTGCCATCCACATATAATTGTCCTTATGAGAAGTTGATGGTTTATACATGCACACCATATAATAAGCATCTTTTACATAGAGCACTGTAGGATCCCAAATACAGCCTTGTTCCGGTTGATAAATCATATTAATACCTCCTTATTTTTCATACACTATAAGCTTTTGAGCTTCATGAATATTTTCACAGAATCCACTACACACAAGAGAGAACAAAGCAGCTCCATACGCAGCTTCTTCGTTATGACGCGGAACACATAACTTCATATTAAACTTTTCTTCCAGTATTTTCTTAAGTAAAACATTCTTGCGTAATCCGTTACCTGAGCCAACCAAAACCGTATGCTTGCAGTTACATATTATATACATCTCCAAGAGCTCATTAATAGCGCCATTAAGAAAACCAACAATCAAATCTTCGGGAGTAAAATTATCTATACTAATATTATTAATATATCCTCTTTCATCAGGATTACTTCTTGTTCCGGAAAATTTAGTTGATATTTTAAGACTGTTTTTTTCTTTATAATTATCTTGTACTATCATTTTCTCAATGCACGCATCTATTCCGGGATATGCAGACTGTACATTTTCTTTTATAACTACTTCAGCAATTTTTCTGAAGAAAGATTCAAGAATAGCAAGCGCTCTGCCACCACATAATGATGATCCGGCTTGAATCATATAGTCTCCGACAAGAGGTCTTGATTCTAAAGAAGAAGACTTTACAATATCTTTTGTTATATATGATATCTGACTACCTGTACCAATATTAATTAACACACTATTTTCCATGTCCTGTACAGAACCCAAGAAGCTGGCCTGATTGTCTCCAATAGCCACCGCGACCGGAATACTGTCTTTGTAATAACCAACTACGATATTATCTTTTGTAACAGTCGGCAAGAAAGATGTATCAACATTTGCTGATTTAAATGCATTTAAATCAAAACATTTGTTATTTAAATCAAACATACCAAAACTTGCTGCGTTAGATATGTGTACAACCGGCTCTTTCTTATTTACTAACTTAATGACAATGTAATCCTGTATCGTGCAAAACTTAACTGCTGTTTCAGGAATTCTATGATTCACTGTATGATAGTAGAATGTTGTACAACCAAATCCTGCAGCCATTGAATATCCTGTTTTCTCAGATAAAACCGTACAATAGCTCTTATCGCGTTCATACATCTCATTACCACATGCGTCCCGCCATGTATATAAAGGACTTACTGCATTACCATCTTTATCTATGTAAACTATACCATGCATTTGTCCTGTAATACCAATACAGGATACTTCATATTCTTTGACAATATCTGTCAAAGCTCTTAACACAATATCATATATTATCTCAGGATCCTGTAAATCAGAGAAGGAATCTTTGCTAATAACACCTGAATTATTTGAATATGTAGCACTTTTAACTACCCTGCCATCGGACTGCTCAATAAGACTAATACTAATTGTTGTAGTTCCGATATCTATACCTATTACTGTCTTCATATATCCTCCAATTGTAACTGAGCTATGCTGAGAGTTTTAATTAGAACATCACTATTTGCTCTCATACGTAGATAGTTCAAATTATAATCACAAATTATCTTGTTACTCATATAGAATTCACCGTCATCGATGAAAAGCTCTATACTATTCTTATCTAAAATTATCCTTAACCGAAGCTTTCTCTGTTTTATTGACATAGGCGAGATACTCTCTGCACAGCATAATTGATTTCTAACCATGTCACATGTAATTGTAACACCCAAAACATCAATAGTAACAACCGCTCCCGGTATATAAGATGCCTCTATGAATATATCAAGAGCTCCTCTTGGCACTGCTTGTATGAATTCATTATCCTTTGAAATATTAATTCTATTGAAAACCTGATTCTTGTAGGCTATATTATTTATTTCATCAACCGGCCATAAACATAAATATAATTCATTCTCAATATTCTTTAGTTTAAGTTCTCCCAGAATACTAAGCTGTCCACTAAAAGGCACCTGTGGGAATTCTACTCTTTGCCAGGAAAAGCGAAGTACTCTACTTCCGGGAAGATTTGAAAAGGTTTGAGCAGCATAACTACTCTTTCCATAGTGAAGTTTCTTTACAGGCTGAGTTGATACAAACTGCCCATCCTGAAATTGTCCCACATAATAATAATCACTGGCTCCACTAAACACCCAGTATTCACACGAATTATCACCCTCAAGGGTAAGCGAATATAAATCAGGACATTCAGAATCTCCAGGTAGCGTAAATATCTGAAATACTTTCCATTCTATTAAATTTTCTGAAGATAAGAGACAGTAACGACTATCCTCTAAATAAAGAGCCATTACATAACAATTCATAGATGTACACCATACAACCTTAGGATCACGATTCTTACCTGCTATATTTGGAAGTATAGGATTTCCCTCATATCTTGTAAAGGTATGTCCTCCATCAACAGAATATGCAAGACTTACGGTGAACGGTTCTCCCTTTGATCTTTCAGAAGTACCTCCGGCAGCAGTATAAAATAACACTATCGGTGTATATTGTTCTTTAATTCCCATCATATTATCTTTGTCTGCCACAGCGCTGCCTGAGAAAATAAAACCTTTGTCGTCGGGAAACAGTGCAACTTCAAGATTCTCCCAGTGCAACAAATCGCGACTTACTGCATGACCCCAGTGCATATTTTCTTTATCTACACCTGCCGGATTAAATTGGTAAAACATATGATAAACACCATCGGCATATACCAAACCATTCGGATCACTTAACCATCCATATGGTGCTGTAAAATGTACATATGGTCTGTATTTATTATTATAATCAATTGGAATATCATCAATCTGTTCAGGCATATATGGATATTGCTCATTTTCATTAATTTCAGCTACAAATTGAGATTGCAAAGTTCCCGGAGCTTCTGCATTCGTAAATACCAGCTTTATATCCTTTCCTATTAACGACGCTACATCAACATAAGCCCAACATTCAGGAGTGAATAAGTCAAGCTTGATTTTAAGGTCAAATTGCAAAATATCGTTTTCAATAAAAGATACTTGCTTTAATACCATCCCGTTATTATATGGCAACGCAAGATATTTTTTCTGTATTAGCACGAAGAGCCTCCTAAAAAAAAAATTGTTGCTTATTTCTGAAAATACTATATTATTATAGTGCTTGTTGTTTTCTATACGCAAGTGAAAAATCTTAAATTTCCCAGGAGAGAATACGACATGATAAAGGTTGAAGAATCTGTTTATAATCATTATGAAAATTCAGCAGGGTGTTCTTCTTGTCTTAATTTTGAAGATATTACCATGTATCAATTACAAAACGGTCTTGAATTCCGCCAAAGATTTCTTGACAGATTTTTTCTCTTGTATACACAAAAAGGTACATTTGACATCACTATGAATAAACAGACTTTTCACCTGAATGAAAAATCTGTTTTGTTGATACCACCCTATCAGTTTATAAAAGGTACTCCCGAGCAGAACAATGAAATGCATGAATGTATTTTATTTACTTTAGAATTTCAATGTGATTACTTTAACTTTTTTCAAATAGATAATTATTTATTACTTAACGAAGCCGAATCATTAGAGGCTCTTCTAACCGAACTCTATAATGAATGTAAAACTGTAAATTCAAATAATTGCTATAATGATGCCTGGTTGCTTCTTATTATCAGAGCATTAAAGCGTCTGTCAATCGGACATAGCGAACAGTTGCAATTAGCTGAAAAGGTGCGTACATATATTCTGCACCACGTTATGCAACCTATTACAGTTACAGAAATAAGTGAAATATTAAAATACAACAAAGATTATCTTTGTCGTGTTTTCAAAAGAGAATATGGGTGCTCTATAAAAGAATTTATTAATAAAGAAAAAATCAATTTATCAAAGCGTCTACTGCAAACATCTGACTTGCCCGTTGCTACAATATCACAAATGCTAGGTTGGGATGATGTAAATCTTTTCTTTAAATATTTTAAATATCACGAAAAGACCACACCAACACAATACAGAATGAGCACAGTGCACTAATCAATAATCAAACACGGAGAATAGTACGTCAGAAAGAATATCCTTAAATTCCCCGGAATATTTAGTATATGCTTTTATCTCGTTATTTTCATATCCTTCAAAGATTATAACATAGTAAGCCATCTTACGTACAGCAACATATATATCGCCTTTTCTTGAGAATCCATCTTCTCCTGTATATGTGTATGATGCTGTTCTGAAGCGCTTGCCACCAAGCTCAACATTCTTAGCTTTGCCTACTTCATATATAACCGTATCTGTACTTTGTGATTCTATATAATCTACAACACCGCTAAATACATCTTCAAGGTCTACCGGAGAATCTCCTTGAAAAACAGTAGGAGCAATAGTAGTACCCTCATCTGCTTTAGGAGTAGCAGTAGCCGGGGCACTTGTTGCATTAGCTGTAGCAGACGGTGCAATTGTAGCAGGATCTTTCTTTTCAATACCAAAATCAGTATATTCTCTATAGTAGAAATAAGCACTTGCATACTCATACCTGACGAGTCCTTCACGAGGATCAGGGGTGGCAGTAGGTTTTGCAGTCTGACCTTCAGCTAGAGTTGGTTTTATTGTAGGACTGGGCTCCAAAGTTGGTTCTGGTGTTATTGGATTCTCTACAAGAGGAAACGCCTCTAAAACAAGGCCACTTTCCGAGTCTATCAGGAAACCATTGGTGCCTCCTAAAACATTCCAATCATCCGGATAATACACGCGGAAAAAGTATCTTGATGCATTATACATATCCAGTGTCTCTTCTTCTATTTTCTTTGCTTTTTCTCTCTCAGCCTGTATCCAAGCCTTGACAAGATTTGCAACCATCAAAGAAACAACAACTAAAATTATTATGATAAACAATACTGCAAATGATTTTTTATTCTTATACCATGAATTCATCAAAACACCTCATCTCTAATTATACCCGTGTTTTATAAATACTTCAACACCTGACTTATGAGAGAATCTCTTGTATTCTCCAGCTTATCATCTATAACCAACTGTAATAGTTCTTCTAAAATCTCACCAAGGCGCGGCCCCGGTTTTATACCCATCTCAATCAGGTCCTTACCATTAATAGCAAGTTGATTAATTGAATAAGCCTGTTGTTGCTCAACAATCACATTAATCAGATTAGATGCATCCTGTATATCCCGTAGCCTCTGGATAGCGCGTTCAGGATTCTGGGCACTTGAATCTGCCAACTGAATACTTATCAGTCTGCGCATATTTTCCTCTCCCAATTTTGTCATCATACGTTTTACAGACTTAATATTCGGAGGAAAACGATTATCATGATCTTTTATAAGCCTTACCACAGTACTTATTGTGTTCTTATCGTATCGTAATCTATTGAGAATCTCTCTTGCCATATCAGCTGATACTGCAGGGTGTCCGTGAAAATGTCCTATACCATTTTCATCCATTATAAACATACGTGGCTTTGCAATATCATGAAGTAGCAGAGCAAGTCTAACAATAATATCGTTATTTGCATAGCTAAGAGCTACCAATGTATGTTCCATCACATCATATACATGCCAACTATTATGCTGCTTAAAGCCTCTCATATCTGCCATTTCAGGTATAAACACACAGATAACATCAAAATATTCTCTTATAATATCCACATTACGTTTACCTGTAAGTAGCTTAGTAAACTCACAATTGATACGTTCCTTAGAGATATTGCTTAAATTATCTTTAAGCTCATATATCGCCCTTGAAGTATCCTCATCAATTGTAAAATCAAGCACAGACGCAAATCTAAGAGCTCTCAGAATACGCAAAGCGTCCTCTTCAAATCTCTTATTGGCTTCTCCTACACATCGTATACATTTATTCTCTATGTCTTCCCTGCCGCCAAACAGGTCTACCAATCCAGCTCTTGGATTATATGCCATAGCATTTACTGTAAAGTCACGTCTTGACAGATCTGATTCGAGATCTGTTACAAAAGTAACACTGTCCGGATGCCTGTTATCTGTATATGCACCGTCTTTTCTGTATGTAGTTACTTCAAATGTTTCATCATCTATAAGTAATGTAACAGTACCATGTTTAAGGCCTGTTTCAATAATCCTGACACCCTCAAAGCAGTGCACAATATCTTCAGGCAAACAGTTAGTAGTAATATCCCAATCATTTGGTGTCTTACCCATAATGGTATCGCGTACACAGCCTCCTACTGCGTATGCTTCATAGCCGTTTGCTTCAAGTATATTAATTATTTTTTCAGCGCCTTTATTTATATTCATTTTCACCAATCTCAACTTCTGCATTGTTACTTGTCAGTTCACGGATATTATAACACAGATTCTCAATATCTTCTTCTTCTACTAACAAAGTAAACACAGCCTTGTCAGTATATTCACTACTCAGAGGGTACAAACCGCTTGCCGAGAAAACATTCATAAGTCCGGATATAAATCTATAATCTGCGCTCACTGTAATCCTTCTGCATAAAGTCTTAGTATCAATACCACACATATCAAGAGCCATAGTTGCAGATGTTGTATATGCTCTTAGCAATCCTGGGGCGCCTAACAGAATGCCTCCAAAATATCTGGTAACTACCAAAACAGCATTTTCTATTTCTCTTTTCTGTAAACAATTAAGCAGCGGTAGTCCTGCTGTACCCTGCGGCTCTCCGTCGTCGCTATATTTTGTATATCTGTTGTCTCCGTCAATAACCGTATATGCATACACATTATGTCTGGCATCTCTATGCAGAGTCCTGATGCCGGCAACAAATTCCTGAGCCTCCTGCACAGTACTGACGGGCTTGGCAAAACCGATAAAACGTGATCGTTTTATCTCATATTCACAGGTAGCCTCATTTCGTAATGTATTATAACTCTTTAATTGCATATGCATATTTTTCAGGGATAGTCCCCTTTACCCTGACTCCTTTATCTGTATATTCTTCTTCTATCTTTTCACAGTTGTCGTGCAGAAAATTAATGAGCTTCATATCGCTATATGGTATATTACATTCAAATTCATACATGTTATCTGTGAAAAAGTCATTTATAGCCTCCTTCAGCTCCTTAATGCCCTCTCCTGTTACGCTACTAACAAAAAACACCTTATCATATCCGGGATAATTCCTCGGATTGGGCCTTATATCTGCATAAAAACCTTTATCAATCTTATTGAACACCAGCATACGGGGGCTGTCTGTAGCACCGATTTTGTCAAGTATATCCTCTACGGTCTGCATACACGATTCAGCATCTTTTGAACTGACATCAATTACGTGCAGCAATAGATCAGCGTAAACAGATTCTTCAAGCGTAGCCTTAAAAGCCTCTATAAGGTCTGTAGGCAGCTTCTTTATAAATCCTACAGTATCTATCATCAATACATCTTGCTTATCTTCGTTTACCATACGGCGCACACTTGTATCTAATGTAGCAAACAGCTTATCCTCTGCGATAACATCTGTATCACACATATAATTCATCAATGTTGATTTACCGGCGTTTGTATAACCTACAATAGCAACTGTAGGCACATTGTTTTTCTGACGTTCTGCTCTCATCTGACTACGTCTGGTTGTAATCTCTTTTAGTTTATCTTCCAGATAATATATTTTGCGTCTGATGTGACGTTTATCTTCTTCCAGTTTAGTCTCGCCGGGGCCGCGGGTTCCGATACCGCCGCCAAGCCTTGACAATACAGTACCTAAGCCGGTTAATCTTGGCAGACGGTATTTCTGTTGTGCCAACTCTACTTGATATTTACCCTCTACAGACTTTGCACGAGCAGCAAATATATCAAGTATCAGAGCCGTACGATCTATTACCCTGGTGCCTACTATGTTCTCCAGGTTACGTATTTGTGTAGGTGTGAGTTCGTCATCAAATATAACAAGATTTGCACTCAAAGCTTGCCTTTTCAAAGATAAATCTTTGGCAAATCCGGCTCCTATATATGTGCCTGCATTGGGAGCTTTGCGTCTTTGTGTATATGAAGCTACAACAGTAGCACCTGCAGATTCTGCAAGTTCCTTAAGTTCAGATAATATTTCCGCATCGCTACCTTCCGTTTTCTCATCGATAACACCTACGAGTATTGCTTTTTCGTTACTGTCGGCAACCTCTTGAGAGGTTTTGCTATAATACTTATCAAGAGATTTAATTTGACCATACAGACTGTCAAAGCGACTGGCTCCGTTAAGTTTACACGGGCCTACTGTCTCATAATCATTTAATTCACCGCTTTGATCTCTTTGGAGCATAGTTACAGTAATGCCGAGAATTTCTTTCTCATATATACCAATAACTGCCATAGCATCAAAGCGCTCTTTTCTCAGTGTATTTATATCTACTTCAGATGGATAAATGCCATGAGCCGACGTACTTTTAAGTGGATGTGTATGGAGAAAACGAATACCACATAGTCTTGAATCAGATCGTCTTATCTTCAGTTCAGGTACACTTACGCATCGGAAATCTCCGTAGCTTATTGCCACAACTCTATTGTGTCTATCAAGGCATACGGCAACTTCATCACCGTTTTCTCCGGTGATTTTCTGCATCATTTCCATTACTTCTACTGGCAAAAAAGATCCCGGTGAATAACATTCACCGATAAATGACTCCATATATTCAATAGTTATTTTTTTTAAGGAATCTGTCTTGCCGTAAATTTTCTTTTCCATGCTTAAAATAACCTTTTGACCATTCTGTTTATTCTGATTACATTTTCTTCTGTGAAAATATCAGGATATTGTTCAATCAAACTATCTGCAACACTGTCTGTTACAGCATGGTATGCTACAGGGATTTTTTTCACTTGGCCAATTTCATTTGCAAGCAGGTTACCGGCCAGACAGTCTGAAATGGAAGTCCCCTCCATCATATTGGCACTGTTGATTATCGCTGTAGCTTTGATATTAGATGTCAGCTCAATTTCATCAAATATTTTAAGTGCAGCTTCAAGATTGTAGGTAAAGGGTCTACGTACGTTTACAACGAAGAACTGATGGTAATTTCGCTCTTTTATTATATCCGAATATCTACCAACAGCTTTGGCTCCTATATCATCACCGCCCACATCGATGATTACATCGTATTCTGTATTTTCAATTAATGATGACATAGCAGGAGTAAGGGCCGGTACATCAACATTTGAATTTGCATATAGAGGAACCTCCACACGTATTCCCATATCCTCCAAAGCAGCCTTACTGTCTGCACTTCTGAAAAACGGATTTACAATATCCATATCGATCAAGGCAATTTTTCTGTGAGCATTTGCTTGTTTCAGTTTTAAAGCAAAGTTAACAGCAGTCTCTGTCTTACCACTGCCAAAATGACCTGTAAAAATATATACGCCTGTCATTTGCTTTCCACCTTCTTCTTATTAAAAACAAATTTCTTCTGTCCTATATAGCTAACAAAGAAAAGCGGTAAATCAATTACAATCTTACATACAACATCAGGTACACCGAACCAGTCTTCAAGAACATGAGAGCCTGCCGCACCAATGGCCATAACAATGATACACAATATAAAATACTTAATCACACACGACCAGCTAAACTGCTTAAACACAAATTTACTATTGAGCGTAAAGTTAAGTATACTGCTTACAACCCTACCTATCAGGTACGCTATAGCTACATGTCCGGGCGCTCTGCCTGCCAGAAGGGCTGTAAATAAAATAAACAAACCATAATCAACTACAAACGATATAAAAGAAGATAATGTAAAAATAAGTATGCGCGATAATATTCTTACTGAATCTTTAAAAGTAGAATAGTGAGAGCCTTTATTATTATTAAAATATATTGTTTTAATTGAAATCTCCCGACAAGGAATATCCCACTCGTTTATTTTGAGCAGCATATTCATTTCGTATTCATATCTATCGCCTTTTAATTTTATCATTTCCTTAAACAAACTCTTGGGTATGGCACGAAGTCCTGTTTGTGTGTCATAAATCTTAAGACCTGTTGCTAATCTGAATATTAAACGAGTCGTAGTATTTCCTATGTTTGATCTGATAGGCAGCTTGTCTCCGTCGTCTCTGAATCTACCACCTAATATGAGAGCTTCGCATCCGGAAGCTTCTCCCTCTGCAGCTACATCCTGTATTGATTCAAAAGCGTGCTGACCATCGCAATCGGCAGTTATAACGTAATCCACATCAATATCATTACTAACAACATATTCAAAACCTGTTTTAAGAGCCCTGCCTTTTCCTTTATTCACAGAATGAGTCAGAACAGTATATCCAAACGCTCTTGCTACATCAAAATACTGCTTACACTCTGCTTTACTTCCGTCATCAACAACAATAACATCTATATTATGCTCTTTTAAAATTTCGAGAAAACTTGTCATTTTCTCATCAGGATTATATGCCGGTATCAGAACAACATACTTCATTATGACATCTCCCTTATATCTTATCCAAAAAACTTATATGGAGTCAGCTCCATAATACTCTTTACATAATCATACTTTACCTTTGCCAAAGCGAAAAGCACGCCATTATTATATATTCGTAAATATTCCTGTCCCGGTAAAATATCACCGGAAACTGTTTTATTCTTCAAATCAATAACTTTATATGCACCTGAGGCATATTTCTTTGCCTCATCATTATCCAACTCTACCACGGGATATTTCTTAAGAAAATAATCACATGGTAAAATATTTTCTATACTGCAGTGCTCCAAATTGACAGAATTTGTCATATTAAACGGTCCATATTCTGTTCTCTCCAAACTGCACATGCAGGCCTCAATACCTAATTTCTTTCCCAGATCACTACACACCGATCTTATGTACGTTCCTTTTGAACAGGAAATATCAAATACGCCTATGTGTGTTTCATCGTCATAAGACAATAATTGCACTGTGAAAATATTAACAACTCTTGACTTTACTTCCACATCTTTTCCTGCTCTTGCCAGTTTATACGCAGGTACTCCTCCAATTTTTATAGCACTATACATAGGAGGGATTTGTGTACATTCACCGATAAAGGACATCAACGCAGTCTCAATTTGTTTTTTCGTTACATTATTAAGTTTACTGATTTCAGTTTCGCTTATGGTGTTGCCCCATATATCGCATGAATCTGTGGCCCTGCCAAGAAGGAAACCAGCTCTATAGCTTTTGTTATAGCTGTGCATAAAATCAGTGAGCTTTGTTGCTTTCCCAAGAAATACCGGTAATATCCCTGTCGCCTCAGGATCAAGAGTACCTCCGTGTCCTGCCTTCTTCTCGCCAACAATGCCTGACACTTTTTTCACACAGGAAAAAGAAGACATCCCTGCCGGTTTGTATACATTTATTATTCCGTCCATGTTGTTATATCCTCAATAAGCCTGGTCTTAAAAGTATCAAAAGTCATGCCAGTTTTCTCTGGGCTGTAAGTTATGCCGGCAGCGCATGCATGTCCACCGCCGCCAAAGTTTGCAGCAATCCGGCTTACATTACATCCGCCATCAGAACGAAGACTGATCCTACGCATACAAGGTGTGTCCCCGGGCTTTATAAATATACCTGTTCTCACGCCCCTGATTGTTCTCAAAAATGGAGCAAAGCTCTCTAATTGTTCACGTGTAGCTCCACATTGGTCCATCTCATCCTGAGTAATTTCCAACAAACAGATTGTGTCGTTATTATAAAATTCAAGCTTAGAATATGCAATTCGTCTTAAATCCAACTCTGATTTATCAATAGATTCAAATATCTGCCTATATTGCCATGATTGATCGCCACACAATTCAATAACCTTTGCTGCAATCAAATGAGTATTTTGAGTAGTATTTGAATATGCAAAGCATCCTGTATCTGTCATCAAACCGGTGAAAACAGTCTGAGCTATAGTCTTGTCCTCTATATTGCCGTAAGTACACATAAATTCCCAGACACCTTCGCTACATGAAGCCCACTGGGTATTGCACACATTAATCTGCGCATATGAATTTTGGGATAAATGGTGGTCAATATATACGGTAACAGGAGAAGAGAAATATATATCTCTTCTCCTACCAAGTCTGTCTACAGTAGCAGTATCTACGCTGATTGATACATCGTAGCTACCATAATTCTTTCCGTCTTCATATACTGCATAACAAACATCTTGTTCTGTTATATATTTAATTACGGATTGTGGTTCTTCTTCTAACAAAACAAAAGCATCCTTGCCTCGATTTTTCAAAAAGAGAGCCAGTGAGAAAGCTGATGACAGAGCATCTCCGTCAGCCGAAATGTGTGTGAATATAATAAAACTTTTATTGTTATCAATGACCTCTCTGACTGCCTGCCAATCCTGCATAGTCATCACTCTTCCCCCCTTGTTACTGTTATTCTACATCTTTGCCAATAAGCTCTGTTATTCTCTTTGACATATATGCGCCATACTCCAATGAGTCGTCTCTTATGAAAGTGAGCTCAGGGAGGCAGCGTATTGTCATTTTCTGTCCAATCATCTTACGGATAAAGCCTTTAGATTTATCAAAACAATCCAAAGCTGCATTTATCTCCTCTTCTGTTCCATAAAGACTGACATATACCTTAGCATACTTAAGGTCACGTGTCAGCTTTACATTTGTTATTGAAGTAATGACGGGAATCCGAGGGTCTTTAAGGTCATTTCTGATAATGTCAGAAAGAACCCTCTTCATCTCACCACTTATACGTGCAATTCTATCCATTGCGTTTAACCTCTTCCATGATGTAGGCTTCTACTACATCGCCTTCTTTGATATCGTTATAATTCTCAAATGACAAACCACACTCAAAGCCTTGTGCGACTTCCTTAACATCATCTTTAAATCTCTTAAGTGATGCAAGCTTGCCTTGGTATACAACAATACCATCACGTACAATACGTACATCTGAATGCCTGAGCACTTTACCATCTGTAACATATCCGCCGGCAATTGTACCAACACCTGACACTTTGAATGTCTGTCTTACTTCAATATGTCCCGTTACGTTTTCTTTATACTCCGGATCCAGCATACCGATCATAGCAGCCTTAACATCTTCGATTGCGTCGTAAATTACACTGTAGAGTCTGATATCAACACCGGCATCCTTAGCACTCTCTGTAATATTAGCTGCAGGTCTTACGTTGAATCCGATAATAATTGCATTAGATACAGATGCAAGCTGAATATCCGATTCTGTTACGCTACCTACTGCACCGTGAATAATATTTACTTTTACTTCGTTTGTTGTCAGCTTCTGAAGTGATTGTTTTACTGCCTCAACACTACCAACAACATCTGCCTTAACGATAATATTAAGATCCTTTACATCGCCGGCCTGAATCTGATTAAAGAGATCATCAAGAGATACCTTAGCCTGCGCTCTTATTGTGCTCTCGCGCATTTGTGATTTACGCTGTTCTGCAAGGTGTTTTGCTACCTTTTCATCCTTTATTGCATAGAAAACTTCACCGGCAACCGGCACTTCCTGCAAACCTGTGATCTCTACAGGTGTAGAAGGAGTAGCTTTCTTTATGCTATTTCCTTTATCATCTGTCATTGTTCTGACATGTCCAAATGCTGTACCGGAGATAATTGCATCACCAAGCTTGAGTGTACCCCTTTGTACCAGTAAAGTAGCAACAGGACCGATATTTTTATCAAGCTTCGCTTCAATAATTGTACCCTTTGCCTGTTTTGTGGGACTGGCTTTAAGCTCAAGTACATCAGCACAGAGTAATACTGTTTCTAAGAGGAGCTCTATATTTTCACCGGTTTTAGCTGAAACAGGTACGAAAGGCACGTCTCCACCCCATTCTTCCGGAACAATCTCATGCTCTGCCATTTCTGTCATTACCTTGTCAATATTTACGCCTTGTTTATCAATCTTGTTAACC
Organism: Oscillospiraceae bacterium; assembly: GCA_015069185.1. GTDB lineage: Bacteria > Bacillota > Clostridia > UBA1212 > UBA1255 > SIG424. The sequence goes on along the minus strand of SVJB01000001.1, from coordinate 70,119 downwards.
GCAACTACGATTGATACGTTAGCTGCCTTGGCATGATTGATTGCCTCGACTGTTTGAGGCTTTACACCATCATCAGCAGCAACAACAATAATAGCAACGTCTGTTACCTGTGCACCTCTTGCTCTCATAGATGTGAAAGCTTCGTGTCCCGGTGTGTCTAAGAAAGTTATCTTACGATCATTAATACGTACCATGTAAGCACCAATATGCTGTGTGATACCGCCTGCTTCACCTGAAGTAACACTGGTAGAGCGGATTGCATCAAGAAGTGATGTCTTACCATGGTCAACGTGTCCCATTACAACAACAACAGGAGGTCTCTCCACATATGAATCGTCCATTTCCTGATCTTCAGGATCTTCAAACAGAATATCCTCGTCTGTTACAACGACTTGTTTCTCAACAGTAATTCCGTATTCAGAAGCAATGAGTGTAGCTGTATCAATGTCAATTACTTGGTTCTGCGTTGCCATAACACCCATTAACATCAGCTTCTTTATAACATCTGCTGCAGATTTCTTGATGGCTTCAGCAAATTCTTTTACAGTAATGTTATCCTGAATCTTTACATTTGTGAGTACTGCTGTCTGGGTTGGCATCATATCACGAATAGATGCATACTTATCCTTCTTTGAATCCTTGCGGACTTTGGATCCGCCTCGACGTCCATAACCCATATCCTCATCATACGATGTGTGGTGATCATCACTATATACGTCTGAAAGAGATTTCGATTCACCAACAAGTTGTTTAGCACTGCGATATTTATCTTTCGCAGGCGCAGAAGTCGGACGTTCTCTATTCTCTTTCTTTGCTAATTTATCTATTTTAGCTGTTTTTTCATAAATCTTATTAGAGTAGTCACGTTTAGGTTCGTTGGATGTGACAACCGGGGCATCAATCGAAGCAAAACCTTTTGGCCTGGACATTCCGCCTGGTTGGAATTTATTATCACGATTGATATCTTTTCCTGCCTGACGCATATTATCACGAGTGCCTTGAGGAGAAGTTCCCTGAGGTCTTCTTTGTCCTTGCGGCGCGTTTTGTGCCCTTACAGGAGTTTCGTTTATTACAGGTTTTTCCTCGGTTACAGGCATAGCAACAGGCTTCAATGTAACCTCGATTTCTTCTCTGTATATCATCTCACCATAGCCAATATTATTTGCCTCTGCTGTTGTTGTTTTTGAAAGTTCTTCTTCAGTTTTAACTGTTTTAGTATCTGTTTCTTTTTCTACTTTCTTTACTTCTTCAGTTAATTTCTTTACTCTCTTAACATTAGGCGCTATGCTGATTGGCATCTCCGGCTCATCAGCTTCGTAAGAAAGCTTCTTTTCCTCAACAGGAGCAGCTACAGGGGTTTCTGTAGGAGCAGCCGCAGGAGCGTCCTTGGCAATTCTCTTAACTCGTCTTACTGTAGGAGCAGCAGGTGCCGCTGTTGCAAAAGCAGAATCAACTGTCGCTGAAGATTTATTAGATGTAGTATTATCAACAGAAGTAGTCTGGTAAGTATCGTCAGTTGTTTTTCTAACTTCATATCCACTTCTAAGTCCGGAAGAAGCAACACTGCTTACCTTCTGACTCTTCTTACTATTTTTCTGCTGTGCATCATCTGATACTGACGGAGTCTTAGAATCGACAACAACTCGTTTTAATATAACAACATCATTTTTCTTACTGTTTGTTTTTTTCTCACTCATTATTTCTCTCTCCTTACATCCTGCAGTAAATCAAATTGTTCTTTTAATTTACTGTATACACTCAGGTTAATTTCTGTTTCAAATTCTTTAGATAATTTGTTTCCTTTTTCCATTTTGGTGAAACACTCCGGGTCCGGACAAATATATGCACCTCTGCCGTTTGCTTTCCCTGTTGTATCAAGGATAATCTCACCATCATTTGCTTTACGTACAATTCTCAAAAGCTCTTGTTTTGGCTTTGATTCAAAGCACGCCACACAACGCCTTAAAGGTATTTTCTTTGTTTTCAACAAAAATCACTTCCTGATATTATATAAGATCCGGATCAAAATTTCCGTTTTCATCATATGGAGAACTGTCTGCACTCTGTGCTTCTGAAAGTGCTGCATCATTAAACAATTCCTCTTCTACGTTAGCACAGATCTGTGACAAGCTCTTAATGTCAATTCTCCAGCCTGTAAGCTTTGCTGCAAGTCTTACATTCTGTCCTTCTTTACCAATAGCAAGTGATAACTGCTTATCTTCTACGACTACAGTTGCACTGGCATCTGACTCTTCAATAAATACTCTTGCTACTTTTGCGGGACTCAAACTGCTGGCGATAAGATCATCAGCATATGGACTCCATTTAATTACATCAATGCGCTCTCCTTTGAGTTCATCAACAACTACCTGGATACGCATACCCTTCTGACCAACACACGCACCAACCGGCTCAACATTTTCATCTTTTGAGTATACTGATATTTTTGTTCTTGATCCCGGCTCACGTGCAATATTTACTATCTCAACAGTACCATCAGCGATCTCCGGTACTTCCATTTCAAGAAGTCTCTTTACAAGATTAGGATGACTTCTTGAGATCATTACAACTGGCTCTTTACTCTTAAAGCCCTTATCCTTTACCTCAAGTACATACGCCTTAATTCTATCATACACTTTGTATGTTTCACCCGGAATCTGTTCAGATGGTAACATTATTCCTTCAATACGTCCAAGATCAACATGTATAATCTTTTCTTTAGTACCGTCACGGTTTTCTTTTATTTCAATACGCTGAACAGTGCCTGTAACTACTTCTTTCTCTTTGGCAATAAACTGTCCGTAAATCTTGGATCTTTCTTCTTCACGAAGCTTTTGAATAATAATTTGCTTTGCTTTTTGCGCTGCAAGACGACCATAATTCTTGGGAGTGATCTCAAATTCAGCCAAATCACCGATCTCAAATTCCGGGTCGATCTCTCGTGCCTCTGCAATTGACAGCTCTGTAGCATCATTCCATACTGTCTCAACAACTTCTTTTTGAGCAAACACCTTAATATCTCCTGTGTCACGGTTGAATTCAACACGTGTATTTGTATCATCTTCCTCATGTCCGTAAGAAGTATTCAAAGCTTCTTCAATAGCTTGAATAATAATTTCTTTGTCAATGCCTTTCTCTTTTTCCAATTCATTTAAGGCAAATAATAATTCTGCACTCATTTCTAAAACCTCCGATAAAATCAATTCCAAATAATTGCCCTGTTAATCTTTGCTATGTCTTTTTCAGCAAATGTAATTTCTTTTTCTTCACATACTATGGTTATCATGCCATCTTTTCGATCATGCAGTGTACCTGTATATAATTTACTGCCATTTATAGGAGCATACAAATGTACCTCCACCATGTCGCCCTTATATCTTTGAAAATCTTTATCCGTTTTAAGTGGACGATCAAGTCCGGGAGAAGAAACTTCAAAGGTGTAAGGAGTTTTAATAATGTCAGCGCCATCAAGTAAATCATTTAATGCTTCACTCACCAGCTGACAGTCATCAAGGCCTACTCCACCATCTTTATCAATATATAAACGAAGTACCCATTTTGATCCCTCTTTTATATATTCTGTATCAATCAGATCCATATTAAGACCCTCTATGACAGGTTGAGCTAATGCCGCTACATCTTTTGTAACACTCATTTATAGCACTCCTACTTTAATAATTGCATTGCCTATTTAACAATGAAAGAGTGGGAATTTCCCACTCTTTCGTAAGTCCAATCAAACAATTGCCTGTACATTTTAACATCATAAATGTATTATGTCAACAAATTTCATTCGGTTATTGGCACAACATCGTATTTTCTCTGCCTTGTTCTCATTTTTTCATTGCATTATGATTAATTACAGTTTAGTATATCTGAACAAACATTCGGGATCAGGAGGATATTATAATGTTCGCAGCCAGGAAAAAACTGTTTGTAGTAATTACCACTATATTGTTAAGTATAATGATCTTTTCTTGTAATCAAGATAATACAAACCAAAAAAATGATAATGCAAACGAAGGAGTTATTTACACAATGAAAGATTTTTCTATTAAAGATAATATAAATTATTTTCACATTTCAGGAAGATGTCCCTTGACCGACACAGGTCTTGCCTGCGATTGGGGCGCATCAGGATTTTCATTTAACGTGAATTGCGAAGGTGATGTCAGTCTGCATTATACTAAGGATTCAGAAGCAGAGATCTTTTTTACTGTATATGTAGATGGTGTACGGCAGGAAAATAGGTTGAAGCTTACAGGAATAAGTGGAACCTGTATCATTGTTGAAAACTTAGTTAGAGGTTCACATACTATTGAGCTATATAAGCAAACACAAAATCAAAAAGGTTTTCTTTGTGAATTTGACAAGGTAACGTTCAAAGGAACTTTTGAGGCAGCGCCCCCTGCCAAAAATTTTACTATTGAATTTTTAGGAGATTCAATTACAGCAGGAATTGGAAACCTGGGTCGTAACGGGATTGATGGAGGCGAACCGGTAAACTCTGATGCAACTCAAACATATGCATTTATTACAAGTCGCGCATTAAATGTAGATTTTTCTGTTATAGCACAAGGAGGCGCCAGTCTTACACCCGGCACAGGCACAGGCATACATCTGGCTTCTATATATAAATATGTTAATTTTGAACGAGGTACTGAGTGTTGGGATACGGAAAAATCAATTAATATCATAGTTGTGAATTTGGGAACAAATGACAGAGGTGTTAATAGCAACGATTTTATAGATGGTATCATTGCGATAGCTAACGAACTCCGAGAAATACATAAAGATTCTAAAATTGTTTTTTGTATGGGTATGATGGCAAAAGGTGAACGTTCTATAGAATTTAAACGTGCTGTTAAACAATTAGGAGAAGATTCTAAAGGGTTTTATTTTCTTTTGTTACCTGCAAATAATGATGGCAGCGGAGCCCATCCAAGTGTCATAGGCAATCAGGATGCTGCAGATGTATTAATACCTTTTCTCAATAATCTTTTATGATCCTCACTTGTTAACGAAAACTTAATAATTATCCCTTTAATAGCCGACCACTTACTCCCTTGATAATGTAACATATTTGTTCTATAATCAAGGGAGTTTTTATTCGGAGGATTCAAAAATGATAAAAAGAAATTGTATGTTTTTAATTCTTATATCATTATTAATGATTGTTTTAATAACAACTATCGGATGTGATTTCAAGGGCAAAACAGGTACGGGTAATAAACCTACTGATACATCTGGTACAAAACCGATATTTTCAGATCTTGGCGGAGTTTTCACAGGCACAATGAAGCTGGAAATGACTTTACCCGACGAATTCAAAGATAAGGGTTACGCAATTTGTTACACACTGAATCCTTCTATTCCGGACTGGTTATCACATGAGTACGAAGGGCCAATCGAACTTCCCTGCAATGATAGTATTAAAACAGACTTTGAAGACGATTCAAAGAATGTCAGCGTCACAATTGTACGTGCCGCCTGTATTGATAAGAATGGTGATATTGTTGGAGAAGTACAGACCGGTACATATATACAAGTAAAAGATTCAAACAGATTTAATATGCCGGTAATCTCTTTGGTTACTGAAGAAGACAATTTGTATGGTTCAAAGACCGGAATTCTTCTTCGCGAAAACATCAGAAAAAAAGGACAGGCATGGGAACGTCCTGTTCATGTTAGTTTTATTGAAACAAATAACAAATTAGCATTTGCACAAGATGCAGGAATCCGCTTATTTGGTAATAGTTCCAGAGGATTGGTGCAAAAATCCTTCAGAATAACAGCCAGAAAATCATCATATTTTGGCACAGAGATCTTTGATGGATCAGGTAAATTTTATCACACAATATTCCCCGGACGCCTGGCAAGTAACGGAGAAGTGCTTGCTGTATATGATTCATTTATTTTGCGCAATGGTGGAAATGACTCTGTTTTTACCGGATCACAAGGAGATCGTGCTACTCTGCTAAGAGATGGGTTAGCTTCTATTATCGAAGATAAAGCAGCCGACAGAGTTGACGGTATGGCATATCGCCCTGTTGTGGTGTTCTTAAACGGTGAATACTATGGTATTTTAAATATGAGAGAAAGACAAGATGAACATTATATTGAAAATGTTTATGGCATTACAGATACAGATAATATTTCTATGATTTCAAACGAACTGGATACTTCTCTTGGCGGTAGATATGATGGTACATGGTTCTATTATGTTCAAGATAATGGTAAGTTTTATGAACTTGAAGCATTCCGCAATTTACTTGAAGATATTAACAAAGGTTTATATACATATGAGGAAGCTGCTCAATATATTGACATGGAGAATTTGATGCAATATTATGCAATCAACTTGTTTATTTGTAATACTGACTGGCCACATAACAATCTGCGTGTATGGAGATATACAGGTGAATATGATCCTGCAATTGAACAAACTGATGGCAAATGGAGATTCATGTTCAAGGATCAGGACCTATCTATGGGACGATATACAATGGGCATGACATATGGTACACCGATAGAATTATACAATTTAGCAGATTCATCCAATTTCAGATTCACACTTGTTAACTATCTTGATTTTGAATCCAATGTAGGATATCCAGCAACATCAGATTCTAGATATCCGGATTCTTTATATACCCAAGGTCTTTTCCATTTCTGCTTAAAGAATGAAGGATTTCGTAAAAGTTTTTATGATTACTGTGTTAAGTTAGCTACAGAATATTGGCCTTCTGAAAAATTACAAAAACAGATTGACACATGTTATAAAGCAATAAAAGATGAAATGAAAGTTGGCATGTTTGTAAAATCATTTGGTGATCATCAATGGACCGCAGATCTTACATACGAACAATGGAAAATCGCAATAACCGAAGACACCAATAAATCTCTTTCCTACTGGGCAAAGAAACGCTCCGGTGAGTCCGGTTATTTTCTGCATTACGTTAATGATATTCTGAATTTTTATGAATAAGATTTCTTCCCGGAAATCACTTTCCGAATAATACCACAAGCAATTCTTGAATCATGGTCACTGTTATCCTTGCGGATAATCAGTGACCTTCCTATTATATCATCTATATTTAAATCTCTTGTATAAAATGTCATCCGAGCCCTTCCGCGTGATGGTACTAGCGGTGGCATTGTGCCACCACTAGTGTATATCTCACCACTGGCGGCAAATGGTTTTTCTACATTATCTACACATGCTCCTTTTTCATGTATATGAAAACCATATACATTGTTTTCTAATCCTTTTATGTCTATGTCTACGCGAATAAATCCATCTAAAGTATCCTGTATTCTTACAATTCCTGTTACTTTCGGAGCTGTACCTGCACCGAAAATGTAGCTTACAGCCTGTTTCATAGTAGCCTCCAAAATAATATTACATGATATTTTATGATGATTATCATCGTCTTTGCTTATGCAGATTCTGTAAACAACTCATGTTCTCCTTCAATAATTGGAATTTTTTCACCGGCATCATCTATAGTATTTGACATAGCTGAGGATGTTTCCTCCTGTGCATTTTTTGTTATTTCTTTTCCGGTTGTTGGATTTATCAAAGTGGATGATTTATCATCTTGCGGCCACTCTGGGACAGTTCTTGCGATAGGCATTGTTACTGTAGCAGTACGTTCTATTTCATAATCATCAATTAATCTCATATCTATGTTCTTTAGCAATGATATTAGTCGTTCTGCTTCACTCTTTGTCAGAGTAACACCTCTTCTCATCTGCTGCTTATCATTATTCCAATCTCTGATATCCAACTTAAATAGTCCATTATTCCACTTTATAATATTAGCTTGCTTGGACCAACCATTCTTCCCCTTAGACAGTTCGCCTAACCTTAACTTAACCACATATTTAAATTTCATGTTCTGTGCTTCTGTGTTCTGATTCTCATAATTATCCATAATTGTATTAAACCTCCTTGTAATTTGACAATAAAAAATGCCTCTTACATGAGAAATGAAAATCGGGAAACATCACTCATTTAAAAGTGTTAAGATTATATATTATATAAGTATTTGAGTCAAAAATTTCCCGGGAAATATTCACCGGGAAAACATATCACCATTCTTATAGTGGAATTAGTTCTGTAATAAATATTATCAAAGGAACAGTAATAATATTGAGAATAACACAGGCAAATGTCATAGAACTGCCAAAAGAGTAATCCAAGTCATATTCCTTATAGAACATTGTCATAGATATCCCAGGAGAAACAGCAAATATAACTGTAGCAACATCTATATAACTATCAGGCATAAAATTGAGTAATTTGAGCACAATGTTTACAACAAGCGGTATAATAAAACATTTTGCTAATAAAAAAAAGTATGACATTTTATCCTTAAATGCCGTTTTGAATTTGATAGTAGCCAATGACATACCCAAGAACATCATTGCAATATACGCAATACACCCTCCTATTGCCGAAAAGGCCGGAGAAAGCACTGTAGGTAAACTAACACCACAGAACTTTAAAATAAAGCAGATTACATATACAATAGTAACAGCAGGAACAGGAATCTTTATTTTTTGTTCATCTGGACGTAATTTATTTGCTCCGTATGTTACAACAAATATTCCTACAGTCCATATCACAATCTCGCAACCGAAACTTAATATTGTACAACTAAGTACTCCGCTGTCACCAAACATTAATTCACATATCGGCATGCCTGCAAAGATACTATTTGTAGTGAAAAGAAGTGGTAACAATACATACTTACGTCTGTCCTCTATCTTGAATATCTTTGATACCAATAGCCCAACACAAAGCAGCAACAAACAAGAGATAACACCAGTAAAAAAAAGGGCTTTTCTTTCTAATATTTGATCTATTGTTACATTCTTGGATAGCAATGTAGCTATAATCCATATAGGCATTATCAACCTTGTAACAGTATGAGCCAAATAACTGCCGGTCTCTTTCTTTACATAACCTGTCTTAAGAGCTACAAAACCTATTGCAACAAAAAAGCTTAGTACTGACACAGCCTTCAAAGCTGCTATTGCATTATCCATTTTTATTCCTTTCAGCATATTGCCTTATTTAGTGGGGACCTTAAATCCTACAGTCGTGAATTGTAGCATAGGGGCTTTTCTATGTCAATTTCAGGAAATAAACTGTTCCATCTCCCATGATAATATTCTTTCTTTCATACCTTTTACATCAAGAATACCATATGCAAAACCTTTTCGAACAAGATATTCCGGTACATATTCATCATATTTCTCAAATACAGGTACTTCTTTCGGATATACTAATGAAATCGGATCTATATCTTTGTTAATCTCTTCAATTAAAACGTTATAAAAATCAGCAGCAGACCCTTTCATGTTAAATTGTATGTAATACGGGCGTGCAGAGTTAAGAGCTTTTATTCCTAATTTATCCGAACATTTTATCTTAATAAATCTTTCAAAGGCAAAAAATGCATATGTGCCAACCCAAGGAAAGAGACACCACATATCACCGCCTAAGTTAATCAATGGTTGTTTAGTCACTAATGATGATTTAGCACTTTTGCGTGCCTCGTCTAGCCTGATAACTGCATTTTTCATCAGATATTGATAGTCTCTATTTTCTTCAAGTACACTTTTCATTCTCTCTAAAATTTTAGTATGTATATCACCGGGACATAATCCAAAGAAAGCAGGCACAATACCACGTACCTTAGTGCAATACACCACATGTTTCTTATGATCCACTTCATCAACTACCCAAACGTGTCCTGCTATTGCTATTTTATCGCCTGCAGGCGGTGGTTTTACAATTGTTCCTATCTCCTGAGATTCCGATCTAACTGTGTATTCTTCATTTTCCTGAAATACAGCATAAAACTTAAATGAATTTATTATCCTCTCTCCTGCCAGGCCAATGATCAATCCTCCCTCATCAGTCCGCTGTATATGATCAATCTCTATAAGATGTTTTAACAATACTTTGTAATCTTCTTGGCTGATCCGATAAAAGACAGGCAAAGTCAGCACTTTGGAGGCCAGTTGTGCAGGACTTAGCTCACCACAAGATGCCAATATAGCCATAGTTTGATGGTATAGTAAACTATATGGTAATCTGTCGAGTTTTGTTGGCTCTACCCATCGTTCTTCAAGATATAATTGTATCAGAGATATACCTTGAATTAATTTCCATGGAATTGTCTCAGGCAACATAGCTCTTGCCTCCGGTTCATCTTCACGCATAACGAACCACATTTCCGGAGGCAAATCCCTCCTACCAGTTCTACCGAGTCTTTGCAGGAATGATGACACAGTGGCAGGTGCATCTATTTGAAAAGCTCTTTCTAAACGCCCTATATCAATACCTAGCTCTAATGTTGCTGTAGTAACAGTAGTTTTATATTGATCATCATCTTTCATAACAGCTTCTGCTGTTTCTCTGTAGGACGCAGATAAATTACCATGATGAATGAGAAATCTGTCCTTGTCATTATTCATTTCACAATATTGACGTAAAGTAGCAGTAACAGTCTCAGCCTCTTCTCTGGAGTTTACAAACACAAGACACTTCTTATTACGTGTATTTTCATATATGTATCCTATTCCGGGATCTGCATTCTTAGGGGCATCATCAGACTTCATATCAAGCGGCTGCATATATCTACTATCTTCAAAATCCTCTCGTTCCATTACTTCATAAGCATCATCAAGCTGTTTTGATATATAAAAATGTTCCATAGATAGCCGCCATTTAGTAGCTTTCGTTGCAATATCCGGTATAACTGTTCTACGACCCGTACCCAATGATAAGAACTCCCCGGTTCTTTCTATATCACCAACCGTCGCAGACAATCCAATCCTTCTTGGATTAACACCGGCAATTTCTGATAATCTCTGCATCAGACAAATAGTCTGTCCTCCTCTGTCTCCACGAAGTAAAGAGTGAACTTCATCAATTACTATAAAACGTAAATCGCAAAATAATTTTGATATAAAAGAATGTTTATGTAACAGTAACGCCTCTAACGATTCCGGAGTAATCTGTAAAATACCAGAAGGATTCTTTAAACATTTCTCCTTGTGAGATTGAGACACATCTCCATGCCAATGCCATATCGGTATATTTGCTTCCTTACATAAATCATTCAAACGATAAAACTGATCATTTATAAGAGCCTTCAGAGGTCCGATATAAATAGCGCCTATAGACTTTGGTACATTTTCGGTGAAAAGCGTAAGAATAGGAAAAAATGCTGCTTCAGTCTTACCTGATGCGGTAGATGCACATAATAAAACATTATCATCAGTATTAAAAATTGCTTCCCCCGCAGCCACCTGTACTGCTCTTAACTGCCGCCATGAATTTTCATATATGAAATCCTGTATAAAAGGAGCATATCGCTCAAAAACACCCATTTATACACCTTCTTTTATATATCAAATTCTGCAAATTCAGCATGAATCATATCGTCACTTATCTCATTCTTCGTAAAAGAAAATTGCTGCGAGCTTAGTAACTCCTTAATATTAACATCAGGATTCTGATATACAATATCTAATAATTCTATAAAATCTCTTATTACTTCTCTTGGTGTGATATGACTATCTGCGCCTACCCGTTCGAATTCGATCTTAATAAAAGTAACGAGATCATCCTGTGTTAGCGCGGGAATATAGTCAAATAACTGTCCGTGAATATCTGTTAGTTTCTCTATCAGTACGAGCAGTTCTTCATAAGATAATGGAGTGAGCTTTATTACAGGAGCCAACATATCGTTTATATTCTCTCCTGCAAAACGTCCCTCAGCCAAGCGAGAACGTAAAGCCTCATAACTATATATACCTCGTCTCTGATCTTCCATACACTGTGGTGTACCACTCATTATAATGCCAAGATATGACGCCTTACCCTGCAGAGCATCGTTATACATGGTAAGTATCTTTTCATAATTATATTGTCTCGTAATACTCTGCGGAATTTTATAAATATTTACCAGTTCATCAATCATTATCATTAATCCGCTGTATCCGGCTTTCTTTAAAAACATAGCAAATATTTTGATATATTCATACCAATCACTGTCAGTAATTATTAAATTGATACCAAGCTCCTGCTTAACTTCGGTTTTAGTATTGTATTCGCCTCTGAACCATTTGACAACACAAGCTTTCCTATTCTCATCGTCCTCTACATATGCCTGATAATACATTATCAACAATCGTGCAAAGTCAAAACCATGAACCATTTCATTCAGTGAATTAATAATCCTGTATATTTCTCTCTCAACCTCTTTCATAAGTTCCGAAGAACCTATCTCAAAGCTTTTATCTGCAACAATGCTACTTTGTATATTATTAATCCATCTATCCAGGATAAGCGTCAGCGCTCCACCCTCCGGCTTTGTCTTGGTAGACATATTTCGTATCAATTCCTTATATGTAGCCAGGCCTTGCCCTTTGGTCCCCTGCAATCGTCTCTCGGGCGATAAATCACAATCAACCACCACAAAGTTTCTATCCATAACATAATTTCTCATAGTCTGTAATAAGAAACTCTTGCCACTACCATATTTTCCCATGACAAATCTGAATGTGGCTCCGCCGTCAACAATTATATCTACATCATGAAGCAACGCGCTAATCTCTTTATCTCTGCCTACAGTTATATATGCAAGACCTACTCTTGGCACTACTCCGCCTTTTAATGAATTTATAACAGTTGATGCAATCCGTTTAGGTATTTTCATTTGTAAACAAATCCTTTCAAATTTTCTATATAATCTTCTACAATAACCGGAATATCTCCATCAGATAATATTACTGTGTCCTGAAACTCATCAAATAACTTTTCATTTATTCCATCGATTATAACAGATAATATTATTTTATTTTCTTTGATATATCCTACATATGGTTTATTTTCTAAAAGCAACCTAAGAAATCGTTTCTCAATAACATCTAGTAAAGACCATTCTTCGCCGGCAGATATATCTGCCAATGTATTGTTCTGCATTATCGGTTCTGCACATATGTCCTCCTCTGCAACCTCCTCAACTATAAGCTTGTGCATTGTTATATCTGCACTCTTACGTATATTACTTAACTTAGATATATCAATATTTATTTCCGGAACGAGTAACTTCCTACAGTAGTTATGATGTTGTTGTATCCCCTCGGATATAGCAAGTTTATATTCTTCAGACAAACATGGCACTTCCTTAAAATTATTGAAATTATATGACCTTCTCATCATATATTCAGTATATTTTATAAAACTGCCTATTTTCTTCTTTCCATGTCCTATATCATAGTAACTAACATACCATCTACCATGTTTACAATCAATATCGTATGCTTCGTTTACGTGATATTCATAATCTCTTACTCTTTTCTGATCAAAAAAGACAGCACCACTGAAAAGAAAAAAAGATTGCTGTATTTTATTGCCAAACAGCTCTGTAAGGATACTCTTATTTACTTTTTTGTATTCCTGTGCCAAGGCTCTGTAAGAACAGCATATTGAATGTATCAACTCCTCACTGTGTTTATTGTAAAAAGCTGATTTATTGATGTTATACTCTCCAATACTAATCAACGAGGCGAAAAGCTCCGTATCCGTATAATTCTGTGGCTGACATAAGATTTGAAAATTATTGAACTTTTTAAATTCTGTAAGACGATCTAATAAACCTTTATCTAAATCATAATATACAATAAAATCTCTGTACCAAATATCAAGATAAGGTTGAATCATCCCAGAACCAGATCTACATATATCATATATTTTTATATATGCATCAAAAGCTTGCTTGGGATTATCATAGCCGATTAAATTAAGTATCTCATATACATACAAAAACAAAAAAGATGGAACATCCACCGTAATATTCCCACTACGTCTGACCTTACTCCGCCATGTAAAGTATCTTCGCAGTTCTCTATCCCTCATAGACTGATACGTAGGATATCTGTAGATAATACTGTCATCAATAGTATCTCTATCATAGTTATCATTAAAATCAGCCATAAAGATGCCCTGTCTATAGAAAAGTTCCTGAGGAGAAACACTCTTAAGCTTCACAAGCTGACGCATTTGTGTGATTTTTTCCGGTGTATAATTATTTAACTGTGAAGCCGTCTTGACAATAGGCTCATCATAATAAGTGCTATTCTCATGTGCTTTTCTAATTCGGTGCTCTTCTAATACTTTATCTATAATATTAAGTATACGCGCTCTGTTTTGTTCATTTCTTGAAATCACATCTCCCATCAGGATCCTCCCTTCTCATGTCATTAATCTCAATTATTGTACCACCACTTGTTCGTGATTTCAATACACATCGCGAACATTTGTTCGCTTTTATTTATTTTTAGAAAACTTAATTTTTTTAAATTTGCCTGTTGACATTTATCACGACCTATAGTATTATTCTCAAGTCGGCTCATTGGTCAAGCGGCTAAGACGCCGCCCTCTCACGGCGGAAACAGGAGTTCGATTCTCCTATGAGTCATAAAAAAAGAACCATTTTCAAATGGTTCTTTTTTTACTATTAAAGTTCTATCAGTTCATATTGTGTAGTACCTATGCCAAGCTTTTCAGCAGCTTCAATCGTCAGCACTCCATTTTTTGACTCTATTCTCTCAATCATGCGATATTTACCAGGATCATCTGATTTATATACAAGATCCAAGCATGCCTTATCAACTGCAACAGGATCTAGCGATGCAAGAATTCCAATGTCATTCATACATGGATCCTCTGCCACTGAACAACAATCACAATCTACCGACATATTCTTCATAACATTAATGTAAACTGCATTGCCTTTAAAAAAATCAACTACTGAAGATGCACTTTCTGCCATGCATTCCAGAAAACTATTATGATCAGAAGTCCAGAAATTATCTGCGTTTCCCACTCCATGTATCAGAGCCTTACCCCTTCCGGATGCAATACCTATAGACAATTGTTTCAAAGCTCCACCAAAGCCACCCATAGGATGACCTTTAAAATGTGAAAGCACTAATAGCGAATCATATCTCATAAGATTCTGACCAACATGATTCTTTAATAGATGTTTACCATTCTTGATATGTAACATCATATCCGGTTTCTTGCTGTCTAATATATCAACTTCATACAGGTCACTCCAACCATGTTCTTTCATAAGTTGCATATGTTTCTCAGTTGTATTACGCATTCCTTCGTAGGCAGTGTTGCATTCTACGACAACTCCGCCGGTATGATCTATAATTTGTTTCCAAAATTCCGGACGAAGAAAATTCTGATTCCCCTTTTCACCTGAATGAACCTTGACAGCCACTTTGCCCGGAAGCTCAATGCCCAATCGATTGTATAATTCAAGAACTTTTTCAGGTGAAATAATACGTGTAAAATATACTTTTGATTTCATTAATTTCCTCAATTCTGTGAAAAAAACAAAGAAGCCCCGTCAGAGAAGCTTCTTTGCATATGTATATAAGTAAATATGTAACTTATGATTATCTCTTGAGTAAAACATCATTCTCATATGCTTTTACTTCTTTGAGCCAAGCGTCACCAACAGGAACGTTGTTAATCTGGCAGAAATAATCCCAAACTGCACCGGCAGGTAAAGTCTTGATTTCTTCAAGCATAGCAAGTCTTGATGTATAATCAAAAGTTGCTTCATATTCTTTAAGTTGCTCTGATGGTTCAAGCAATGCAAGAAGCAGAGCTTTCTGCATATTACGCATACCGATTACCCATGCAGCGATACGGTTAATACTTGCATCAAAGAAGTCGAGACCAATATGTGTTCTCTCAATGAAATTACCACGAACAAGCTCCTCTGCAATGTTCTTAAGCTCATCATTAAGGATAACTACGTGGTCACTATCCCATCTTACAGGACGACTTACGTGGAGCAGTACATCCTTTGAGAAGCAGAAAATAGCTGAAAGCTTATCAGAAATAACTTCTGTTGGGTGGAAGTGTCCTGCGTCAAGACAAACCAGCTTGCCTCTTGAGATGGCATATCCTGTACAGAACTCATTTGAGCCTACAGTATAACTCTCTGCACCGATACCAAACACTTTACTCTCAACAGCATCAAGAGTATATTCTTCAGGATATTCCACTGAAAATACCTCATCAAGTCCCTCTGCCATATATTTTCTCATTCCATACTTGTTAACAGTAATATCTTTCATACCGTCCGGGAACCAGAAGTTTGTAACAGCAGGTGTACCTAACTCTTCACCAAAATATGCAGCGATCTTACGACAAGCTTTGCAGTGACGAATCCAGTAATCTCTTACCTCTTTGTCAGGGTGGCTGATTGTCAGGCCATCAGCAGACATAGGATGTGAGAAGCATGTTGGGTTGAAGTCAAGACCTACACCATTTTTCTTAGCCCACTCTACCCACTTAGCAAAGTGCTTAGGCTCAATCTTATCACGTTCAACATTTCCTTCAAAATCACCATAGATAGCATGAAGATTGATTCTATGCTTACCCGGGATCATAGAAAGAGCTTTCTCAATATCTGCTCTTAACTCATCGGGAGTACGTGCTTTACCCGGGTAGTTACCAGTTGTCTGGATACCACCTGTCAGCTCTCCGTCAGGATTCTCAAATCCGATAACATCATCGCCCTGCCAGCAATGCATTGAAATCGGAATGTTCTTAAGTCTTTCGAGAACAGCGTCAGTATCAACACCAATCTCTGCATAACGTTTTTTCGCAAGTTCATAACTTTCTTTAACGTAATCCATTTTATTCACTCCTTACATAATTATGTAAATTACTAATTTTTATCTTGTTAAGAATACTATAATAATGAAATAAAAGCAAGATTGATTTTTAGTAAGCCAACAATCCCATGAATGACATCTCTGCTTGCGTAGTATCAAGTCTACTGTACTGAACAACTACAGGAACATCGCTCTCAACCAGCATAGCATAAGGAACTCCACGTTCTACTTTCTTACCTTCACAACTAACAATCTTATCCATTCTGATATGATTTGTTCTCTTTGCACCACACACAGCTTTGAACCCACCAATAGGATCCTTGTTTTCAAAATATAGTGTTATTGAAATATTAGCGTCTTTTTCACCGGTATTAAGCACACATACAGCTTCATGACTTACATAATCGCCTTTATCTGTTTCAGGATAAAAAGCGTCAGGTATAAACCATGTACATTTTCCACAATTCATTTTAACTACCTCCATTAATTTATATTTCCGTATTTATAAAACAATTCTGTTAACTCCAAATACATTTTAGTACTATTGTTCTTCCACGCCTCAGCGATAGCCGAAGCTGCTTTTCTATTGCCAACAGGAATCTTCAGGTCAACGATGCAATTAGTACCTTCTCTTACATAACATCTGACATAATAATTATCATGCTCATCTTCAAATACATCAGCATTTGTATTCATTTTGCGTAAAATGTTATCCTTATTCTCGTCTATGTATTTATCATATCTGGCACCCAGCCCTCCGGCAATCATATAACTAAGAGATTGCGCAATATCACGTCCCTTATCTGTGATGCAGAAAACCGGCAAACCATTGCTATCAAGGATTCTGTCAATGTATCCCATAGATACAAGTTGACTTATTGCCTGTTGTATAGAAAAGTAATTGACAAGTCCTGGTGTTAACATTATCTCTGAAAGATAAAGTTCAGAAACAAAGGAGTCCAGTCTATCCAGCACGTGTAGTATCAACACTTTATTCGCAGTAAGCTGATCATTATTTTCGTACATTATATATAAACCCCATTATTCAACATAATCAAATTCTATATCATAGATCTTAACAGTATCATTTTCTTTGATACCCTTAGCAACAAGAGCATCTATGAGACCCTTCTTGCGTATAATTCGTTGAAAATATGCCATGGATTCGTAATCCTCAAGATTGGTAGATTCTACCACATTCTTAATCCAATTACCTTCTACAATATATACGTTATTCTCAACTCTGATTGTATATAACTCTTCGTCTGCCTGTGCTTTATGAACTGCTATTTCGTCCTTTATAACTACTGTCATTTGTTTATTAGGCATCTTATCCAGAATGCTGCCACAATATGACATAAGTTCAGAAACGCCTGTATTTGTCGCTGCAGATATTTCAAAAATTTTCCAAGCTCCGTTTTCGTATGTTTCGGTTATATTTTCACTATTTTCATCAAGCCAGGCAGCGTACTTATCCTTAAATTCACTAACCTTATCTGAATCAATATCTGTTTTATTCAAAGCAATAATCTGAGGCTTCTCAGCAAGGTCTTTACTGAATTGCATAAGTTCCTCGTTGATTTTTATAAAGTCATCAAATGGATCTCTTCCCTCGCTGCCTGAAACATCAATCACATGAACAATTAATCTTGTTCGTTCAATATGTCTCAGAAATTCATGACCAAGGCCAAGTCCACTACTGGCACCTTCAATAAGACCCGGAATATCTGCAATCGCAAAACTTCGCTCTCCCTCATTAAATACAACACCAAGATTTGGAACAATTGTAGTAAAATGGTAGTCTGCGATTTCCGGTTTTGCTGCTGTGCACACAGACAAAAGTGTTGATTTACCAACATTAGGATATCCAACCAAACCAACATCAGCCAGAAGTTTAAGTTCAAGCTTCAGATTAAGCTCAACACCCTCGTGCCCTGCCCGTGCAAAATTCGGAATTTGTCTGGTTGACGTTGCAAAATGCATGTTACCCTGGCCACCTCGTCCACCTTTGGCAATGACAACTCTCTGATCCTTATCAGTAAGATCAGCAATAATCTCATCAGTATCAGCATTCTTAACAACCGTTCCCTGTGGCACCTTAACAACAAGATCCTGGCCACTCTTACCGGTCATTTTATTTTTACGTCCATTTTCACCATTCTGAGCAGCAAATTTACGTTTATATCTAAAATCCATAAGAGTAGACATGCCCGTATCCACGGTGAAAATTATATCTCCGCCTTTACCGCCATCTCCGCCGTCAGGTCCTCCGGCGTTAACATACTTCTCACGATGAAAAGCAACAATACCATCTCCGCCTCTACCTGATTTAACAAAAATATTCGCTCTATCAATGAACATTCTGATACCTCTTTAATAATTTCTTTTGTTAACAAAAAGACCGCTATACATATCAATCAGGTATGGTAGCGGTCTTTATTTATTATATCTGTGAAAAATTAAGCTTCAGTAACAACTGCCTGCTTCTTATCTTTGCCCAGTCTGCGGAATGAAAGCTTTCCGTCAACTAATGCATATAAAGTATAATCAGAACCGATGCCTACATTCTCACCGGGATATATCTTGGTACCTCTTTGTCTTACGAGAATGTTTCCTGCAAGAACAAACTGACCATCGGCTCTCTTGAGACCGAGACGCTTTGATTCGGAATCTCTACCGTTCTTTGAGCTACCCAGACCTTTTTTATGAGCAAATAATTGTAAATTAACTCTGATCATTTCGTTTACACCTCCTGAATTAATTCGTGTATCCTTATATATTTCTTTCCGTATGACGCCTCAATCTGTCTGAGACCTATGCACATTGCATCAAGTGATGCATTGGCCCTTGTCTTTGTTTGCTCATCTACCACTGCTTCAGGTGTAAATGATGCATAACCATCTTCTTCGACAAACTGTCCGTCATATCCTATCTCCTTACAATAACCGACTGCAGTGTATGTAATCGCTGAAACGGCCGCACATATTATATCTTTGCCAAACGGTCCATAACCTGCATGTCCTGAGACTGTGAACTTAACTGTCTCTCCTTTGTTATTTTTGAAGATCTTAACATTAATCATAAATTACAAACAAAATTACGCGTTGATTTTCTCAATTGTAACCTGTGTATAAGGCTGTCTGTGACCTTGTCTCTTTCTGTAACCTTTTTTAGCCTTGTGCTTGATGATACGGATTTTCTTACCCTTACCATTCTTAACAACCTTAGCCTCAACAGTAGCACCCTCAACATAAGGAGCACCGAACTTGATATCATCATCACATGAAACAGCAAGAATCTTGTCAAATACAACAGCTGCATCTGCCTCAACATCTAACTTTTCAACAAAGAGGACGTCGCCTTCTTCTACTCTATATTGCTTACCACCTGTAGTTAAAATAGCATACATTTTTTTTGCACCTCCACTTATCAATCTCGCCTGTATTTTGCAACCTGTGCGCGGTCACAATCCCGTAAGGCACTGTATTTTATTCAAATACAGATTTTAGGAGCCCCGTCAGAGCGGCAACTGTTGAATTTTATCATTAATCATCTGTAACGTCAAGAATAAAATTGAAATTTTTGTTATATATTTTTACTGTACACATTAATAAATAATTAACAATTGATACTATCATCAATTGACATTATAAGTTAAGTGTGTTAAGATTCCGTTATTAAAAACACATTTTAGTGTTCATGATTCAATTTATTTAATAAACAGGAGGTTTTTATGAAAAAGTTTATTACCTTATTGACTGTTTTCGTACTTATCTTTACGATTGCTGTTTCTTCTGTTGTGTCTGCAGAAGGCGATGAAACAACACGTACAGTTGGTCCAGGCGGTCTTGATTTCTATTCAATTACTATCCACTATGAGAGTCCTGTCTTAATGGAATACTACAAAAAAACAGTAAAAAATGTGACTTCATATTATTTTGTTAATCCAACTGTTACTGAGGGTGACGCTTATGTAGACAAGAACGGCGTTTCACTGAAGGCTGATAAGCTTGTAATAGGTGGCAACAAAGCCGGAGATTATTATGTTATCCAATCATCAAATGATCCAAGCTATAAGATCTATCCTGATATTACTGCTGCAGCCAAGCCAAGTAATTTTGCTTTTTATAATCATATTAACGACGGCAATGTTCTTATGCAGATTGGTTCTACAAACTTTTACGGATTAACAAAGCCTTATGATGATGGCGACCCATATGTTAATAAGAATCCTAATGTTATATATGGTGACGATGGTTATGCCCTGGCAGTTGAGACTGACGCAGATGGAAATCCATACAGAATTGATATAAATGGTTATACAATTAATTCCAACAATATTTGGGTAAGTAATGATGGCAGAAGATGCGAACTTTTCATAAATGTCCCTGTTCTTCGTAAAACTGGTGAGATAAAAAGAGGTAAACCGGTGACTAAATGGTTTGATTCTGATGAATACATAGTAGTAGATGCAAGCAAGAAATTCGATGCAAACGGAAAAATCGTTAATACCAAGGCTCTTGACTACGTTTACTATGTAAGCGATGCTGATTATGATGCTTTTCTTGCTGATGAGTCAAGAACATCAATTACCCCTTCTCTTTACGAATATCAAGCCAAAGCTTCTGACTATGCAACTCTAGCAGATTTTAATGAAGCTAAACAAGACGAATTAAAAACATTCAAGAGTAGTAATGAGGTATTTCAGACTTATGCTCAGATGTTCAAACTTAAATATGCCGACGATATCGAAGATATCAATGGAGATAAGGTAAAGGATTATTTAGATGATCCTACATATTATACCAGAGATATGACAGCAGCTGACATTCTTACAACTACGGTAGACGGCAAATCAGTTCCTGTTAACGGAACACCTATGCTGGGTACTCCACAAGTAAACGTAAAGATTAAGGATATCACAATTGAGATTGATGCTCTTGGCACACAGACATATAGCGATTTGTCACAGGATCCTCAACAGCAGAATCTTATCCATATTACAATCAATGACTGTTTAAAAAATATTGAATTCTTTGATAGATGTTTAGAAGAAAACAGAATTACTCAAGAAGCTCGTGATATTATGTGCAAGTCTTTGTTAGCAACTGTTAAGAGTCAGACCACAAAGACTACTATGCAAAGTGCTACAAGCGCAAGTAACACTGTAAAAAGTATAAGTTTAGGTCTTGATGCTGACACTTTAGCTAACTTAACAAGAGAGAAAGCTACATTTTATCTTAACTTTGAAATAAAGACACAGCAACCGGATGCTGCGTATGAGCAATATGCAAACAACAAGAATTACTTGATGAAAGAAGATAAATTTTCTCCTATTTCAATTCAATTAAAGACAGAAGCTGATTTACCACCTGTTATTACTACTGATGATCCAAACAAAGGCTGTTGTGCAGGTTCTAACTCAGCAGCTATTGCTCAGGTTATGTTTGTGCTCGGTGCAGCGTTTATAATCAAATCCAAGAAAAAATAATTGATTTACTAATCGCTTTTCGTATGGGATAACCATTTTGGTTATCCCATATTTTTGTTCATTCTTATCCCTTGACTTTTCCCGTCAAGTAATGTATCATATCCGATAATTTAATAATTTGAAAGGATTTGACTTTTCTTTATGAACGATGATGGCAGTATACCCTTGCGGTTTTTTGCGTCAAGCACAGTATCTGTTGATACAGGAGATTTAGTTCTCCAAATATTATTAGTTGTTTTTCTTATTTTTCTCAATGCTTTTTTTGCAGCATCAGAGTTTGCTTTAATGAATCTTAATGATAATAAGATAAAGAAAATTGCTGAAAAAGGCAATAAAAAGGCAAAGTTTTTACTTAGAATTATTGATGATCCCAGTAAATTCTTATCTACAATACAAGTAGGTATTACTTTCTCCGGTTTTTTGTCAAGTGCCGTAGCGTCTTCATCATTTGCTGTTCTGATTGTAGATAAACTAGCACAAGAATTTACATGGGTAGCAAATAATAAAAGTATGATGACATCGATAACGTTGGTTTTATTGACACTTGTATTATCCTTTATAACACTTATATTCGGAGAGTTAGTGCCAAAGAGAATTGGAATGCGTTATAGCGAGAAATTATCATTAAAGATAGTTACTCCCCTACGCTTCATGGGTGTTATTTTCGCACCTTTTATTGCCCTTCTTACCGTGTGTGTCAACGGAGTCCTTCGTATTTTAGGTATTAACCCACATGAAGATGAAGAAACCGCAACTGAAGAAGAAATTATGCTTATGGTTAATGAAGGACAAGAAAAGGGGCTTATCGGAGACGAAGAGAGCGAAATGATTAGTAATATCTTTGAATTTGATGATAAAACAGCTCTTGATATAATGACTCATAGGACTGAAATTTGTTCTTTAAAATTAAATGATTCATATCTCACTGTTCTTAATCTTGCAACAAGTGAGAGATATTCACGCTTCCCTGTATATGATGGTAATATCGATAATATTGTTGGTATTATTCATATTAAGGATTTACTTAAAGTTGATGAATTTGGATTTAAAATAGAAGATATTATGCGTGCGCCTTGTTTTGTACCAGAATCTCAAAAAATAGATGATGTTTTAAAAACACTTCAAGAAAACAGTACTCATCTTGCTATTGTTGTTGACGAATATGGTGGTACATCCGGTTTGGTTACTATGGAAGATATTCTTGAAGAATTAGTGGGCAATATTCGTGATGAATATGATGCAGAAGAAATCGAAGAAGATAACAATCTCATAAAAAAGATCAATGACTCAACATATCAAATTGATGGATTATCTGCAATTGATGACGTAAATGAAGCCCTTGACACAGATCTTCCTACAGAAGAATACGAAACAATCAGTGGATTTGTGATTGCGCTTTTAGGAGAAATTCCTGAGGAAAATGAACATCCCAAAATTGAATTTGACAGATATCGGTTTACTGTTATTGAAAGTAATGAAAAATTCATTGCCTCTGTTAAGTTAGAAATACTTCCCGAGGCAATTGACCGTAAATCTGACCTTTTAAAAGAATAATTTAAGCTGCCAATTTTATGAGGAATAACACTATAAGTAATGCCAGGTAATATCCGTAACTAAGGATTTTAACGGATGGGCCTTTCTCACCTGTATAATTTTTCATAATTGGCAGCGCTCCAAGACATCCCAGCAATGTCATATTCTGGTAGCATTCTGTAATGAAGTTCTTATCATCTAATCTAATAACTTTTACAAAAACAAAACAAACAACAGCAATTACAATTACATAACTTGCTATGTAATACGCTTTTTCAAAGAATTTTTTGTCTTTACATATATGAATGATAAACATTATAATCAGAGCATGGGGACAGAGCTCCAGTCCTACTAAGAATGTGGCTATAACTGTAATAAATACAACGCAGAAGACGCGCTGAAACTTATTCTTCATCTTGTCATACATATAAATTGACGCAAGGCATATAAACGAAGTAAGAGCAAGGCTATAGAAAAGATGTACATCTCCCGGATTATCCGTTGTCATAAAAACATATCTGTACGGCAGTGCAGATAACAGAGCTACGACAAGAGACTTTATCATAAGCTTATTAATCGAAGATGTCTTTATAAGAGCTTCTTCTATAAGTAATCCAAATAATGGTATACAAATACAACCAATCGTTCCAAGAGTATATTTAAGCACAGTATTAGTAATCAGACCTGAATAAGCCACAGTATATGCAGTGAGACTTAAAAAAGCTATTATTTTAATTTTAAACGAGTTAAACTTCATAAAACCATCCTTTTATTTATTATACGAAAACGGTTCTGCCAAGAGTGTGATTGCTGAAAATATCATATAGTAGCAAATCATCATTACATCTGAAATATACTCAGCAACCGGATTTATTAAGAAGAAAGCAAATATAATCAAATTCAGAATACCCGCGAAGAAAAGACGTTGCCACTTCTGGAACTGCAAGTATTTAATCTGTATAGATGTTGTAATTTGTGTTACAGCTGATAACAGAGCCCAAAAAGCCAGCACCATAGAAATATTATCAATAAGCGTATTATATGTTTTCAAGAAAAACATTATAGAGATAACAACGCAGAACATTCCTTGGGAAAAAATCCAACCGGGCTTATAAAACCATTTTTTATTTATAATATAAGAAAATATCAGAAGCAATCCAACTACACATACACAAATACTGGCAACAAGCATATTTACGTATGCATCATCAAAAGGTAGCAGTAATATTGCAATTGCTACAATGATATAAATAAATCCAGCAATAAAAAGGATTACATTATTATTTTTACCATTAATTTTCATTCGCTTTCTCCCCTTTTAATTCCTTTTTAAGCAATTAACAGCAGCTTTATAGCCATCTATACACATTGTTTCCAGATTGCGTGTAGTTTTCCATCCAAGAATCCGCAACGCTTTGTCGGGATCAGCATAACAAGCTGCTATATCACCAGGACGTCTTGCTTCTATTGAGTACGGAATCTCTACTCCGTTTACTTTGATGAATGTATGAATTAGATCAAAAACAGAATAACCTGTACCTGTTCCCAGATTGAATGCCTCTACTTTGTTATTTTCCATAAGAAATTTCAGTGCCGCAACATGCCCCAGAGCCAAATCTGTAACATGTATATAGTCACGTACACCTGTGCCATCAGGCGTATCATAATCATTACCAAACACTGTAATATACGGTGTGATTTTAAGCGCTACATTAAGTATTCTCGGCATAATGTTATTAGGAGTACCCTTAGGGCTCTCGCAGAGAAGTCCGCTGGAATGTGCTCCTATAGGGTTGAAATATCTAAGCAAAATAATTGACCATGAGTTATCAGATACCCACAAATCTTTTAATATTTCTTCTATCATCAATTTCGTTCTGCCATACGGATTTGTTACCGGACCAAGTGGGAATTCCTCTGTAATAGGCAACGTTGCCGGACTGCCATAAACTGTTGCTGATGAACTGAAAATAATTCTCTTAACATTGTGGCGTTTCATAACTTCCAGCAGTGTCACTGTGCCACCTACATTATTATCAAAATACTCAAGAGGCATACGAACTGACTCGCCTACAGCTTTAAGACCTGCAAAATGAATAACACAATCAAAGTCATTTTCTGTGAAAATCTTCTCAAGCAATGCTTCATCTCTGATGTCACATTCAATAAATGTAAAATCCTTACCTGTTATTTGCTTTATCTTGTCAACTGCATCTATGCTACAATTAGATAGATTATCTATAACCACAATCTGATGGTTATCATTCAATAGCTCCACACAAGTATGACTACCTATAAAACCTATTCCACCAGTAACTAATATTTTCATATAATATGCCCTCCGTTCATCATATATGTATGTTCTCACCTGCTGCATAGCCTGTCGAAAATGCTATAGTGAGATTAAATCCACCTGTATATCCGTCAACATCTATAACTTCACCTGCAAAGAAAAGTCCTTTGCATAATTTTGATTCCATTGTTTTAGGGTTTATTTCCTTAACACAAACACCACCACTGGTAACTATTGCCTCAGAAATATCTCCTTTAGATACAATATTTATATCAAAATGCTTCAACAAATAAAGTATCTTTGCTCTTTCCTGCGCTGTAATACTGTTAACTTGTTTCTTTGGATCAATACCTGTTTTCATAATAAATACTGGTATTAATTTTCTTGGCAACAAAGCATCCAGTGCATTTGAGAAAATCTTATTCTGAACTTGTGAAAAGTCTCTTAAAATGCGTTTATCCAGCGTTTCGTTATCCAGCGCAGGCTTCAGATCAATCTCAATCCTACACGGTGTTTGCTCGTCATAATGACTGGAAGCACTTAAAATCACCGGACCTGATACACCATTTCTTGTGAAAACCATTTCACCAAAATCCGTAAATACAATCTCATTGTTTATTATAAGACTTGCTTCAATATTACGCAACGAGCAACCTTCCAGCTCACCAATAAAAAATTCATCTGATATAAGCGGACATAGTGACGGTTTCGTTGCTATAATACTGTGTCCCAGTTCTGCCGCGAAGGTGTATCCATCACCGGTAGATCCTGTCAATGGATATGACATACCTCCTGTTGCAATTAGAACATTCTGAGCCATTAACTGTTTTTCTTCTTTGTTTTTTTGAATGTATCGTACCCCACAGGCACCTTCATTATTACATATTATAGCGGTGACAGTACATTCATTAATAAAATGTACACCTGCTTGTCTCGCCGTGTTTATTAAACAATTGGCCACATCGGTTGCATTCTGGGATTGAGGAAATACTCTCATACCGCGTTCAACAACTGTAGGCAAATGATTTTCTTCAAAAAACGAAATAATATCGTAATTTGAGAAATTATTAAAGCAAGACATAAGAAACTTAGGATTACGTGGGATGTTGTCAAACAGCTCACGAAGCTCGCATGCATTTGTGATATTACATCTTCCCTTTCCCGTAATTCTAAGCTTCTTGCATAGAATCTTATTCTTTTCGAGGACAGTAACCTTTGCCCCTCTCTTAGCGGCTCGGATCGCTGCCATAATACCGGCTGGCCCGGCACCGATAACAATCAGATCCATAACACATCCTCCTTATACAGGATGTGTTTTATCATTGAAATCTGCATTTTGTGCATCAAATTTATATTTCTTCTCCTGACGCTTCTTAAAGAAGTTTGTTGCAGGTTGCGGGAAGAGTGCATACGAAAGAACATCTTCGTCTTGCTCAATATATTCTTTGATCTCGCTACGTATGGATTCAAGCTCAGGTTCAATGAGATCAGCCGGTCTGCATGTGATTGCTTCTTCGCCCTTGAGTATCTTAGCAGCGAATTCAGGATCGATAGGAGCCGGTGTGCGGCCGTATTCGCCCTTAACAACGCCCTTAGCCTCTTTAGTAACCATCTTATATCTCTCTCCGCTAAGTACGTTAAGAACTGCCTGAGAGCCTACTATCTGACTGGTTGGTGTGACCAGCGGCGGATAACCAAGATCTGCACGTACACGAGGTACTTCTTTGAGAACTTCATCATATTTATCAACTGCATTTGCTTGTTTCAGCTGAGACAAAAGATTTGAGAGCATGCCACCTGGAACCTGGTAAATGAGTGCCTTTGCATCAACACCCAGCATTTTTGGATCAAGTAGTCCTGAAGCTAAATACTCTTCACGTAAACCTTTGAAGTAATTTGCAGCATCATTCAGAGCTTCAAGATCAAGACCTGTATCATACTCAGTTCCTTGAAGTGTTGCTACTATAGGCTCTGTAGCAGGTTGCGATGTTCCAAGCGCCAAAGGAGATAGTGCGCAGTCTATTATATCTACACCTGCTTCTATTGCCTTCAGGTAGGTCATAGAACCACAACCACTTGTATAGTGTGTGTGAAGTTCAATTGGAATATTAACACTCTCTTTGAGAGCCTTGACAAGATTATATGCATCGTACGGAACAAGAAGTCCTGCCATATCTTTGATACAGATTGAAGATGCTCCCATTGACTCAATAGTCTTAGCATCTTTTACGAATATATCAATATTGTGATACGGGCTTGTTGTATAGCAGATACATCCTTGTGCATGGCCGCCTTCTTTGATACATGCCTTCATAGCACGCTCAATATTACGCGGATCATTAAGAGCGTCAAATATACGGATAATATCAATACCGTTTGCAACAGCCTTCTGTACAAAATAATCTACCACATCATCTGCGTAATGTTTGTATCCTAATATATTCTGACCTCTGAAAAGCATCTGAAGAGGAGTTTTCTTAGCTTTTGACTTGATCTTGCGAAGTCTCTCCCAGGGATCTTCATTCAGGAATCGCAGGGATGCATCAAAAGTAGCGCCACCCCATGCCTCTAACGCGTTATAACCAATATTATCAAGCTGCTCAACAATCGGAAGCATCTGTTCTGTGGGCATTCTTGTAGCAATCAGTGATTGATGGGCATCTCTTAAAACTGTTTCTGTAATTCTAACTTTACTCAATTGGAATCGTCCTTTCAATTATAGCTTACAAGTACATCTCCTGTATTAACAGAAGCGCCCTGATTAACATTTACGCTTGCAATAACACCATCACAAGGCATTGTTATATCATTTTCCATTTTCATTGCTTCAAGTACAACCACAACATCACCCTGTTTTACAGCATCGCCTGCCTTGACATTTACTTTGAGAATAGTGCCGGGCATTGGAGCGTTAATTGTCTGCGCACCGGCAGAGCCTACTGAAGCTGCCGGAGCAGGAGCTTGTACCGGAGCAGGAGCTACAGGTGCTACAGGTGCTGCCGGAGCTACATTTGCTACAGGTGTTACAGCAACAGGAGCTGCAACTGCGCTACCACCTACTTCTTCTACTTCTGCTTCATATGTTACACCATTAATTTTCACAACGTATTTCATCTTAATCTATTCCTTTCTATGTAAATCAAACGAGTTTCTTTGCCAATATTTCTAAAGCACTGATAATACGTGCTCTTGTACTATCAGGTGTGATAACATCATCAATCATACCACAAGCTGCTGCATGCATTGGAGTCTGATACTGCGTACGGAACTCATCAATGAGTTCTTTTCTCTTTGCTACCGGGTCATCTGCAGCTTTTATCTCATCATTTTTCATCAAAATAACATTAGCCTCAGGAGTAATTAGTGCTATGTCTGAGCATGTCCAACCATATGCAATATCGCAACCAATCTGTTTGCTGTTCATAGCAAGATAGCTACTGCCATATGCCTTACCTGTGATAATATTGATCTTTGGTACATCTGTGTTGGCAAAAGAGGACATGAGAAGTGCAGCGCTTTGTGCATTACCGGCCTTCTCCTGAGCTTCAGAAGCTGTCCATGCACCTGTATTTGTTAATGTTATAACAGGGATTGAATATTTATCACAAAAATCAATTACCTTACTTGCTTTGCCTGCTGCCTCTGCGGTAAGCTCACCTTCTGACTCTGCTGGCTGATTTGCGATCACACAAGCAACAATACCACCAAATCGAGCAAAAGCTGTAACTATATTCTTTGCATAATCTGCATATACTTCAAAATACTTTCCATTGTCCGCAATTGATTGAATAACTGTCTTTACATCATATTCTGTAAATGCATCTAATCCATTGAGTTCTGAATTAATTCTATTAATATCATCTTCACATTCCTGTGTATTATCACAGTCCACAGAGTTATCAGGAAGATATGACAGAAGCTCTTTGACAGCGTCAAAGCATGCATCAAGATTTTCACAGGTACAAGCAACACTGCCATTCTCACAATTAATTGCTTTGCCTGCTTTATCTTTACACAGGTCAAAACCACCTAATGATAACTGAGCCTTGTCCTCTGCATAGAAAACAAAATCACACATATTGGCAATAACTGCCATTGTACCCAGACACTTACCATTTACAATAGATATTGTTGGTATCACACCGAGGGCACCGCTCAAAGCAGCCAGGACTTCACCCATTGAGTCAAGGACGCCAAGTCCCTCGTCTACACGGGCACCCGCAGAATTAATTACTAAAACAAAAGGTGCGCCTGACTTTACTGCAAAATCAATTGTCTTTCTAATCTTCGCACAATTAACGCTACTAACTGACCCGCTTATAAATTCATCGTCCTGCAGTGCGGCAAACACAGGTCTGCCCCATACAGCGCCATAACCTGTTACAACGCCGTCACCATTCTGAGATGAATATTTGTTTGTCTCAGCAAAGGTATTGGCATCAAACAATTTATTTAATTTCTCTACCATATGTTATCCTCCTCAAAATAAACATATTAATTATTTACTCTTCAAATAGTGCCTTTACAAAGTCTCCGGGTACGAAAGGCTGCATGTCTTCCATGCCCTCTCCTACACCTACAAGCTTAACAGGAATGTTAAGTTCACTTGCGATAGACACGATAATACCACCCTTGGACGAACCGTCCAATTTAGTTAAGATAATACCATTTACAGGCGTTATTTCAGAAAATGCTTTTGCCTGATTAACAGCATTCTGACCTGTTGTTGCATCAAGCACAAGCAATGTTTGACGTGTGATGCCCGGCATTCTACTGTCAACAACTCTTGACATCTTTGCCAGCTCATCCATCAGATTCTTCTTGTTATGAAGTCTACCTGCAGTATCACAAATAAGTACATCGACACCTCTTGCATTTGCCGCTGTACATGCGTCAAATAAAACAGCCGAAGGATCAGAACCTTCACTCTGCTTTATGACATCCACACCTGCGCGCTGACTCCAGATAACAAGCTGATCAATTGCAGCTGCCCTGAATGTATCACCTGCCGCAAGAAGAACTTTCTTGCCGGATTTCTTATATAAATTTGCCATCTTTCCAATGGAAGTGGTCTTACCTACTCCGTTAACACCGATAACAGTAATGACACAAGGAACGTCATTCGTATCCAGTCCATATGTCTGTTTACCCTCAATATCAAGCATATCAGTAATAATTTCCTGAAGCAAAGCCTTAATTTTCTGGGGATCTGTTTCCTTGTTTTCCTTTACCTTTGCTTTTAATGCATCTAGAATCTGTGTTGTTGTATTGATACCGAAGTCAGCTGTTATCAGGATATATTCAAGTTCATCAAAAAGCTCATCATCAATCTTACCGAATCCGGCAAGAATAGTGTCAATTTTACCAAGAAAATTATCTTTTGTCTTCTTAAGTCCAGCTTTTAATTTATCAAAAAATCCCATTATATCTCCCTTCTCACATCTTTATAGAAACAACCTTGGATATGCCTTTCTCTTCCATTGTAACACCGTACAGCGCACCGGCATTCTCCATTGTTCCTTTACGGTGAGTAACCATTATAAACTGAATATTATTCTGTAATGTATTTAAGTATCTTGATAATCTATATACATTAGATTCATCTAATGCTGCCTCAATCTCATCCAGTAAGCAGAACGGTGACGGACGCAGCTTAAGAATCGCAAATAAAAGAGCAATAGCAGTAAGAGCTCTCTCTCCACCTGACAGTAACAGCATATTTTGAAGCTTCTTTCCCGGAGGCTGTGCATGAATATCTATACCGCATTCAAGAATATCATTACCCTCTGTCAGCACAATATCAGCATTACCACCACCAAAAAGTTGTACAAAAACCTCCTTAAAATTCTCACGTATAAGCTTGAATTGTTCAGAGAATTGTTGTCTCATTACTGTATTCAATTCATTAATAACAGACATAAGCTTCTGCTTTGCCATCGTTATGTCAGCACACTGAGTTGTCATGAACTCGTATTGAGTTTTTACATTTTCATATTCTTCTATTGCATTTACATTTACGGGACCAAGTTCTCTGATCGCAGCTTTGAGTTCATTGATACGTTTACTTGTTTGCTCATAATTCTGAACAGGATGTTCCTCGCTCATGTTATATGCATCCTGGATGGTCATCTCATATTCTTCCCATAAACGTGAAATATTAGCATCAATTTCTTCTTCTAAGCGCTGTTTTACATGACTGAGTCGTGCTATAGTCTCGCTGTGTTTTGTTATCTCTGACGAAGCCTCTGTGATCCTGTCAAACATTCCCTCAAGGCCAGCATCTATTGTCTCTTTGAGCTGTGTCTGATTGTCAATTTCTGCACGAATTACTTCAATATCTTTCTGAGTATTGGCAATACGCTCCTCTAACTGAGCATTCTCTTCCTTTAGCTGCTCAATAAGCTCCTGGGCACTCTTGGTCTCTGACTCGTAGAAAGTAATCTTTTCTCTGTCTTGTTTTATTTCGTTAAGGTAACGAGTCTTGTCGTCTTCCTGTTTCTGGATAAGGGCTCGAGCATCTGCCTCTTTAAGGCGCAAATGAATAAGCCTCTGATTAACTGACTCACGTTCCTCTTCAAAGTGACTATATTCCACTTCTTTGAGTTTTAATTCAGAAGTCAATTCATCAATTTGTTTAGATATATTTTCTATATTCTGTGAAAATTCTGTCTTCTTTTTCTGAAGATCCATAACATTAGTGATGCTGCCTTTGAGTTCATCAACCAGCTTTGTACGTCTTTGTTGTTCACCCACTTGGACAGCCTTTACAGATTCAAGTTTGGACTCCAATGTAGAAGCCTCAATCTCAAGTTTGCGCACTACACCAAGTTTCTCTTCTACAAGCACTTCAAGTTCTGCAATTTCCGCTTTACATCTTGAGATATAGTCCATGCCCTCTTGCAGTAGCGTAACATTCTTATCAATGTTTTTCTTCAAAATCGGAATCTCTCTGGTTCTGGAAAGAGCTCCTCCACCGGCACCTGTATGCTTTTCTGGGCTACCGCCTGTTACTGCTCCGCTGGTGCGTATAATATCACCGTCCAGTGTAACGATCATAAACGAATATTTATTTTCTCTTGCAGACAGGAACGCATTATCAATGTTATCAAATATTGCAATCTTACCAAGTAAACTTTCGACTGCAGGGCTAAAATACTTATCATACTCTACCAAATCGGCCGCTACCCCTAAGAAACCTCTTGTTCGCTTAAGTATATTAATCTGCTGAGGTTCGAATCTACGTCCATTTACAGCTGTAAGAGGCAAGAAAGTAGCACGACCAAATTTACGTTGCTTTAAGTATTCTATGGCCTTCTTGGCATCATCCTCTGTTTCTGTAATAATATTCTGATATGAATGCCCCAAGGCAGTCTCAATTGCTATCTCAAACTTCTCAGATACGGTTATAATCTGTGCCACAGCACCATGTATACCCTTACCAAAGTCCGGGTTGGTTTTGCACATTTGTAGTACTTCCTTTACGCTCTTTGCATATCCTTCAAAGCCGGCCTCAAGTTCGGTAATTAATTTTAACCTTGCACTGTCACTTTGTATTCTGCCGGAAATATCAGAAGCTTCTTTGTTCTTTTCCTCTACTCTCGCTCTTAATGTTACGAGACGTTCATTAGAATTCTTATAAATCTGTTTTTCTTCATTTAAGGATTCCTGGCATATATCATATGTTGCCTGTGTCTCTTCTAAAAGCTTTACTGCCTCTGATTTATTAGTTTCCAGTACGGCCAGCTCTTCATCAATCGCATATTTACGCTGAGTAATGAGACTTATCTGCTTCTCAGCCGCATCGATACTATTTTCATTTTGTACAAGTTCAAGTCTATAAGAAAGAATATTATCTCTCGTCTGTGATATGCTGTCAGATGCTTGATTGAGCTTCGTATTTGCTTCTTGCAGCATTTCGTTTACTTGAGTAATACTGTCAGTAATCTCACTCATTGTCTTATCAAGGGCGCTGCGTTGATTTTCCATCTTAGCAAGCTCCAGGTCAAACATTCTGGTTCTTTCCCTACCCTCAATACTCTGTGCTGTGAGTCTGTCTTTATTCGCCAATGCCGCCTTAATCTTTTCGTTGTTTACGTTGATCTGATTTGAAAAATGATCACTTTTCTTTTCTAATTCAAAGCTTTGCGTCCGTGCAGATGTTATCATATCTGCAAGCAGTTTACTTTTCTCTGTCTTATCGTAATTATCTTTCTTAACAGACTCCAGCTCTTTTTCTTTTTTAGTAAGTTCTTCTGTGAAAATATTAAGGTCGCCGTTAGTTTTTTCTAACTTTTCACCGGCGATTTTAGTTCCCTGTGCTAATACACCTACTTCTATATCACGAAGCTCATATTTAAGGTCAAGATATTTCTTTGCCGTTACAGATTGACGTTCTAATGGCTTAATCTGGGAACCTAAAACATTAATAATATCATTAATCCTAAGTAGATTCTGCTCTGTCTGTGCTAATTTTCGCTCACTTTCTTGCTTCTGCATACGATATTTCATAATACCTGATGCGTCTTCAAAAATGCTACGGCGATCTTCTGATTTGCTGTTAAGTACCTGGTCAACTTTGCCCTGTCCGATTATAGAATAGCCGTCTTTACCAATACCTGTATCAGCGAATAATAAATGAATATCCTTTAATCTACAAGGTGCACCATTTATGTAATACTCGCTCTCACCCGAACGGTAGAGCTTCCTCGTTATCTTAACTTCGCTATATTCAATATGAAGGACACCGTCTTCATTGTCCATCACAAGTGAGACCTCTGCCATGCCTACCGGTTTACGGCTTTGTGTGCCGGCAAAGATAACATCCTCCATTTTACTACCTCTGAGAGATTTTGGACTTTGCTCACCTAAAACCCATCTGGCAGC
Organism: Oscillospiraceae bacterium; assembly: GCA_015069185.1. Taxonomy (GTDB): domain Bacteria; phylum Bacillota; class Clostridia; order UBA1212; family UBA1255; genus SIG424. The sequence goes on along the minus strand of SVJB01000001.1, from coordinate 35,191 downwards.
ATCAGAAATATTACTCTTTCCACTACCGTTTGGGCCTACAACAGCTGTTATTCCTTTATCAAATTCCAGCACTGTTTTGTCAACAAATGACTTAAAACCTTGCATTTCGATTCTCTTGAGATACATAAATATTTATTGTCCGCCTCTTCTAAAATAGATAAACACAATACATGTTTAATTGTATCACATTTGGTAGTTTGATTCAAGAAAAAGGTTGAGACAATAAGCATTTTGCTATATAAATTTGCACAAAAAAATCGAGATGACAGGATTTGAACCTGCGGCTTCTGCGTCCCGAACGCAGCGCTCTACCAAACTGAGCCACATCTCGAAAACAGGCGTATGATAACATAAACCTGTATTAAAGTCAATATACAAATAGCACTGCACTAGCCGGTATATGTCTGGTACAAATAACTTAATCTTCCGATAGGCATTGACATTCCAGATTCATAATAGCTCATTATTTCCTCAGGCTGCAAAACTCCGTCAGCAACCTTGAAGTAGAAAGAAGCATTTGTCTCAAGAGAAATACTGCTCTTTGGAAACTCAATTTGCATAACGGAACCGGAAACTATGTACTTGGCAGAGCCGCATTCATGTCCTGAAAAATCACTGTTGAGCCTTTCGATTTTTGCAGAGCCACTTACAGCATCGCGCGATCTGTTAATTACGTATTCGTAAGATTCCCATCCTTTATTCATGGAAGGCTCTTCCCCGAGACCTATAAAAATATTCATCCACGCAGAATCATCGGCTGTTACAATATCTTCTGTACACTTAATCATCATATAAATGTTTTCTGAATCAGATGTAGTTTTGATATATTCTATATTATTACGAGACGATAAAACTGAAAAAAATTTTTTTGAAAAAAATCAAAAAAATGAACTTTATTCACCGAGTAAACCAAAACTGCATTTTTGTGAATTTTGTCGAAAAATGAACATTATTTGTCGAGTAAACCAAAATTCCGAAATTCTGCATTTCGTCAAAAAATGAACTTTATTCGTGTTTTGGGGTGAAGAACTATCCTCGGTGAAAATTCAGTAATTACTTTTTCAGTGTAATCTCATTTTCCTCAACGCCCTTCTCAATAAGTATGACAGAAATTTTATAAAACAAGGGAGACTTTTGTTTGAGATAAAAAGCAATTGCTCCATTTATAGGATATTTTAAATAAGTATGTATTAAATTAATCAGCATAATAAAAATAGAACTAACGGGTTTTGTTCCTCATTAGTTCTATGGTTATTTAACATTTCTTCCGTTGTGTTTCACAAACTATATCGATTATCAATTTGTTGTTATATGTGAAACATAGAGACACAATCGTTGCTTTTTTTGAACAATCTATTGGTTATCATTTTAAACATTCCTGTGTTAGATTATTTATTCAAGACTAACTCGATATGCCGCTGACTTTGTATCTACTTCTTTCTGTCCACTTGTTCTTTCAAAACATACACGAAGAATCTTTCCGTTATCTACATCTCATTCAAAAAGAAAATTGTTGGCGCCAACATCTCTTTTAGGTTGTCCGATAATCTGTTCAACCTCCTCATAAGTCATTCCAACTTCTATTAACATTGCATTTTCATATTTAATAGTATCTTTTTTGTTTTTGGGGTTCTTAACAAATTCCTTTCCATCTATTGTGAGAACATCTCTTTTAAGCGAAAATGATTTTTCCTCTATAAGTTGATCATTTTTTGTGAGAATTATTTTGGAGTCCTCAATAACATATTCAAACAATGTCCTTACCCACACATTACCTTCGGACGAATTGTTTTTTTCGCAGTACCTTACAAGATTGCCATTGTCATTAAATTCATATGATATATATGAATATAACGCTGATTCATCATCTGTTTCATATATCCAAGTACCATGAAGCTTTTCTTCAGGATTACAACCAGCGAAGCAGAAAACAATAGATATAATCATTACAAAAGTTATAAATCTTTTCATGTTATGCTCCTTTCTCTTGAGCAGCAAAAGCTTTCGTATAAACATCTTTACATAAATCTGAAAATTGTTTTCCAATTGCTTCTTTTTCTTCTATTGAATAGATATCAGGTATAGTAACAGCTCCATAGGTATCATCGTTAAATATATAAATATATGCTTTGCCTTTACCATCTACATCTGCAAAGTATACTTGTAAATTTTCATCGAATTTACACCTTTGAGGAATATCCTTTACGTATTCCAATACGCCCTTTTCAAATCTAAGTTCTAATACCGGTGGCTCAGTGCCCTCGTTTTTTTCGGTTTTACACTTATATCTGATATAAAAGTTAACATAATCATCATATGTCGGATAAAAACTGTTATATTCCACATAAGCAGGTAAAACATTATATCCTTCAAAATCCACATATTCGCTCTTAGCAATACTTTCTACAAAAGGATAATAGTAAATAGAATGTTCATTATCGTTTTCACAATATAAAATCAAATCATCTAATGTACCAAACAACCTCATTGTATCAATTGCAAGAGAATCAGATTCCGTATTAACGGATCCGGAATCTATCGGATCTGTGCAAGAGACCAAGCATAGAGCAAGTAATAAAATCAATATACAGAATGATCTTCTCATATGTAATCCCCTTTCACTTTAATATCTGTATTTATTTAATGACATAATATCAATACAATCGTCGCACCAATATTCTGCAACATTAGTGTAATCAATAGACTGTGGAATGCCGTCTATATCCATAATACAAGGAGTGTCGGAAGTTGCATGATGAATCGCACCATATGTGTGTGAGAGTTCATGCGCCAAAATAAGAGTAATAGTTTTATCTGTAACATTAAACGGACACATTGCTATAATAGGAAAATCAAAGTTCGATAATCCCGCGGTGGATAAGTTATGTGAGGTGTCATCATGTTCACAGTAATTACATAAAACACTACCCGAAAAAGTCACTCTGATTGTATCAGTTGGTAAATCCACAATTAAATTATTTCTTAGCCTAACCAAACTTTTGCAATGAATTGGATTAGAGAATCCAACAAACGAATTATTGTATCTTGGGTCGTCATGTGAATCAACTAAGCAATCACTTGCATCAATACAAACACACACATTTTGAGCATTATTGCTTTCACATAAATCAGCATCCGATGTGTAATTCGAAATGTTGTTCAATGTAATATTTATACCAATTTGAGCAAAAGCATTTCTAACATAATAAAAATATATTTCTTCAAGGTTGTTTTCGAATCTTTCCATTGTTGATGGATCGCTCTCATACGCCAGGCTATATCGTTGTACAAATTCATTATCATAGCTAAAATCAACTTTAACAATTGAGTTTGCCCTTTCAATCATCCATTCATCTTTTAAATTATCGTCATCTATATATTGTCTTTGTTGAACAAGTCCACCATTTGACTGAGAATTTAAAAGCCCAATCGCAAGCACTCGATCATCCTCCTCCCCGGTTTTAGGTTTGATAATAAAACTATCTTGTATTGTTGACATATACAAATAGCACTGCACTAGCCGGTATACCATTTGAATTGCAAAGATTTGCCCCATCCAGAAATGAATTGTATCTAATATAATTATAGACAATTCCTGTTATTTTCACAGATGATGTTATCGTAATCTGATTCTTTGACGTAATACATGCTTCTAACTTGATTGTATCAGGCCCTTTTATATTAAATGAACTGTCAATTATACCAAATCCATCTACATAATCTACGCCTTCATATGTTTTAAGACCCTCTCCAACATTGTCATATGTAAGAACAATCTTTTTTCCATTTATAGAGCGTTTTACTGATTTTAAAATCGGGCCTGCGGCTTCTTCCATCGGTATGATACCGAGATGACTTGCAGCAATTCTCGCAGCACGTACTCCTTGTTCAAATTTACAATTCGGATGAAGATTATTCCAAAAAGTATTGTCATACCAAAGATCACTGGAAGCAGAAATATAACAATTAGATAAATACTGAGGGATACTTCCCATTGTTGCTCTTATAAGTCCTACATCCATACTTGCCCAAACAGGTGCGTCATTTGTGGGCACAAAGCTCTTCGGTTTGTCAAAATTTGCAGGAAATTCAATAATATATACAGGAAATTCTTTATTAATTAAATTATGCGTGCCACGCATATAGGTCATTAGTTCGCTAAAATTTTTAGCGTATACTTTACTGTTTGCAACAGCAAAATCACTCTCTCCCTGATACCATACAATACCCGCTATAGCATATTTTTCAAAAGGATATATGTAATGATTATACATATATCTGCCGGCATCGCCATTTACCCCTGTAGTAACATGATAACCTGATATATCATCGTATGTATCAGTCCGGCACTGCTCTGCAACAGTGTTGCACATAAAAGCTCCAAGGGGCTGCCCATTACCATCTATTTCTATAATGCCAACCGGGACAGAACTATTTGTAAGCTCAACCATTTCTAAAGCAAAGAAATATCCAAGGGCTGTAAAGTTTGACACAGATGCAAGCGTGACTTTTTCCCATGAGCTTTTATTCAGAAGCATCGGACAAACTTCATCCGTTCCCCTCTTAGGATATCCTTGAGTATGCACAAGTGAGTTATAGTGCAAACGAATAGGAATTTCCTTATTTACATCTCTTGTACCGCCTCTTTCCGGATCCTTGACATATGACCAATGTTTTTGAACAGAATATGCTACATTAGATTGACCTATAACCATATACACATCACCTACAAGAACATCCTCAAACACAACTGTTTTCGTATCTGTATATATTCTCATAGAATGACCTAATTCACAGGACGCTTCTAATCTTGCAGTAAATATTAATATCCAGCTACCATTTTCTATGGCACATTCTGCAAACAAACCCATAAATTCACCTGATATTTTCTTTCCGTTTTCAGACTCCGGTGCAGTCCCCCATACTCTTATGTGTTCGCCCCTTTGTACAACCATATCATGTGAAAAAACATTTGATACTGTAAAATCAGTTGCATACTCCATATCCAATTTATCTCCTACCTTTATATCCTGAATCTCTTCTGTTGGTTTCTTAGCCTGCTTCAATATATTTATTGTTTTAATTTCTGTACAACTACTACAGCTTAAAATAACTGCAATAAGTAAAACTATTGTGAAAATCTTTTTCATTTAAGCCGCCTCCTATATCACGTAGCGCAATATTAACATAATGCATCTGTGAAATCAACAAAAAACATACCGATTTTACATTGGACAAACAGCCTGGCAACCTATATAATGATAATCGAATTTTTCACAGGAGATAGTTATGAAACTTAACAAGAAAAACACGATACTTATTGGTTTTGCCTTCTTGTCTATAACAGCATTCTGGCAGATGTATGACAATATGGTACCACTAATATTGACTAATACATTTAATATGAATAAAACCATTTCAGGCCTTATAATGGCTGCCGATAATATTCTGGCATTGTTCTTGTTACCGTTATTTGGCACTCTTTCAGATAAAAGCAACTTCAGAATGGGAAAGAGAAAACCTTTCATACTGTTTGGCACTATTGCGGCAGTTGTGTTTATGACAGGGCTTCCCTTGCTGGATAATAGCTATTATGCATCACCGTCACCATTAAAGACAGCAGGTTTTATCATTATTCTGGGTTTACTTCTGATAGCAATGGGAACATACAGGAGTCCGGCTGTAGCATTGATGCCGGACGTAACGCCCAGACCGCTTCGTAGTAAAGGTAACGCAATAATTAATCTTATGGGAGCAATAGGAGGTATTGTTTATCTACTTGCATCTTCCGTGTTGTTTTCAAAAAAAAAGACAGCTGGTCTTGATCATGTAAATTACATGCCTATATTCATAGTAGTAGCAATAATTATGCTCGCATCATTAGCTATTTTATTATTCTTTGTAAACGAGCCGAAGTTAAGAGCAAAGCAAGCAGAATATGAAAAGGCACATCCTGAAGAGGAGTTAACAGTAGAAGAAAACACAACCCAGAAGAAAGTTATGCCAAAATCCGTCAAGCTCAGTCTATTATTCCTGCTTCTTTCTGTTGCTCTGTGGTATATTGGTTATAATGCAGTAAATACATGGTTCACAACATATGCCACTAATGTATGGAATATGGCATTAGGAGATGCCAGCATGTGTCTCACAATTGCTATGGCAGGTGCCATTATAAGCTACATTCCTGTTGGTGTGCTAGCCGGTAAAATCGGCCGTAAAATATCAATTCTTATTGGGGCCGGACTATTGGCAGTGTGCTTCTTTGCAGCATACATTTACACAATATTTTCCGATTCTTTTCACCCGATACTTTACGTATTATTTGTATTAATCGGTATTGCATGGGCAACTATTAATGTAAACAGTTTCCCTATGGTTGTTGAGATGTGCGCAGGAGCTGATGTAGGCAAGTTTACCGGATATTACTATACATTCAGTATGGCAGCACAGACTATCACACCGGTGCTTGCAGGAACTCTACTTAGTAAAGTAGGATATAACTCATTATTCCCTTATGCAGCAATATTTGTAGCTGCATCATTCCTGACAATGTGCTTTGTGAAGCACGGAGATTCTGAAAAATAAGGAGTTAACAATATGATACCCTGGATTATCGTTGGTAGTATTTTAATTGTATTATTTATATTTTATATTTTCGCTGTAAAAGGACGACGTACATCTCCGGAAACGAGAGAATTTCTCAAATGGGATTATGCGCACAGAGGTCTGCACGAAAAACCTTTTGCACCTGAAAACAGCCTTAAAGCTTTTCAACTGGCTGTAGATGGTGGATATGGTGCAGAGCTTGATGTACACCTGCTTAAAGACGGCACACTAGCTGTAATGCATGATTGGAAGCTTGATAGAACAACAGGCCAATCCGGGCTGTTGGAGGATCTGACATTTGATGATCTGAAAAAATACAGGCTTGAAGGAACAAACGAATATATCCCCACACTACAAGAAGTATTAGAAATTTTTGAAAATAAAGCTCCCCTTATCATCGAGCTGAAAGCTTATAAAAATAACGGAGCAGCGTTAAGCAAAGCAGTGTATGAAGTTATGCAAAATTATAATGTGAAATATTGCATAGAGTCTTTTGATCCTAGGTGTGTATGGTGGTACAGGCGCCATCATAAGGAAGTAATCAGAGGTTCTCTTGCAATGAATTTTCTTAAATCTACATCAGGATTCACAAAGATAGTTGATTTTATTCTTACATCTCTTATTATTAATATATTGTTGCGTCCTGATTTCCTTGCATATAAATATGAAAATTGTAAAGATTTTCCTTATAGAGTCTGTACAAAATTCTGGAAAACGCAAGGAGCGGCCTGGACAATCACAACAAGTGAGAGCTACCAAGCCGCCAAAGCAGATGATTTGATTATTATATTTGAAAATATTAAGCCTTAGACATAGCCAACTTTATCGCCTGTGCCAATTGATCAGCACATGATGTAGGCCTGCGTCCACAGGTATTACCTTCGAGAACCGCAACAATGCGATCAGCTTCCCAGCCGTCGATAAGCTTTGAGATAGCTTTAAGATTACCATTGCATCCTCCTAAGAATCTGACATTGGTAACAATATTGTCATTCATATCAAACCTGATCTCAGCTGAACACACGTTGTTTGTTCTGTATACAAATTCCATATAACTCTTCCCCTTTTCACAGATGCAAATAAATTAAATCTTGCCGAAGCTATCTACATTCAACACGAAATAAGTAGCACCGCCAACAATAACATCCTCCGGCAAGCCGTTATTTTCTAAGCCACGGCCAAAAGAGTTAGAAGTAGGATTAATCTGTTTTCTTGAAGCACAATATTTTGATAACACGCGACATATATCCTCTACCTTATCATCTTCAGTACCAATAAGCAATGTTGTATTACCTACCATAAGAAAACCACCGGTTGTTGAGAGCTTTGTTACAAAGAAACCTTCATGTGTCAAAGCTGACGATACAATAGCACTATCATCGTTGTTAACAATCGCAAGAACTAATTTCATATAAAATCCCCCTACTAAAAATTATAATTCGTTATTAAGCAGTGTTTTACTGTGTTTATCCAGATCATTATGATTAACAATTTCATATCTGTTATCATTTGAATCGCGAACCAACACTCTGCCATCGTAAAGAACCTTGATATCGGTATGTCTATTACGTATCTGGAATTCAATAATACCACAATCCGTCTCAACCGTCCACTTCAAAGTTCCTCTTTTATCATATACATCAAGCAGTGCAGTAATTTTGGGAATCATATAATATTCTTCAAGACACTCTGTAATGATCTTTCGTGATTCTTTCATCAAATTATCTACATCACGTATTATCGCCTGCTCCTTACCCTGTTGATCCAGCAATGTTATGTATTTAGTACGTCCACTGACAGGAAACAGTCTACGAGGCTCAAGATTCTCAAGAACAGTGCCGTCATATAGCTTTGCGTCAACAAGACAAAAATCTTTCTTTGTGAAAATCACGGAATCTCCGTCTAAATATCTTCTTCCCATGATACCAGTCCTTTCCCTGACATAGATTGTATCTCTATCAGTTTATAGTATTTACCTTTTAAGGCCATGAGCTCTTCAGGTGAACCAAATTCAATTATCTTGCCCTGATCTACTACAATTATCTTATTTGCCTTGCGCAAGGTTGATAATCGGTGCGCAATCATAAGGGTTGTTCTGCCGCTAATAAGTTTCTCAATCGCATCCTGAATCAAATGCTCTGTCTCGGAGTCAACTGCTGCGGTAGCTTCATCAAACACAAGAATACTTGGGTTGGTAAGCACTGCTCTGGCAATAGACACACGCTGTTTCTCACCGCCGGATAATCCCACACCGCGTTCACCTAAGACTGAATCATATCCGTCTGGCTGTCTTGCTATGAACTCGTGAGCATTTGCCACCTCTGCGGCGTGTATCACCTCTTCAACATGTGCATTAGGTTTACCATATGCAATATTGTTGAAAATCGTATCACTAAACATCATAGGCTCTTGTTGAACGTAACCAATGTGTGATCTATAATTTTCCAGCTTGTATTGTCTGATATCCACACCATCAAGCAGTATCTCACCCTCATAATTATCATAATATCTAAGCAGTAAGTTGATAAGCGTAGATTTACCGGAACCTGTAGTACCTACAATACCCACAATATCACCGGGTTCAATAACCACATTTATATCTGACAAAACTTTTTTAGTACGGTCAAATGAGAAGTTAACATTCTTAAATTCGATCTTACCCTCAACCTTGCCTTCCATCGTATTTTCACCAAAATCCTGCTCTGGTTCAGCTTCTATTATGTCAAAAATACGCTCTACAGATGCAAGTGCATTCTGATATGAGTCACTTAAATTTGCAAAGAAGTTTACAGGACCGTAGAACATGGCAACATACGAAATAAATGACACTAACAAACCGGCCGAGAATGTTTCCGGACTATCAATAACCCATAGACCGCCTATTGCCCATATAAGCAAGGATCCGCACTGTATAAAAAAGCTAACAATCCACGGAAAAACACTGGCAATTCGGCTGGCCTGTTTATCCATCTCTACCCAATCCGCATTATGAGATTCAAAACGACTAACAGCACGTTTCTCACCGGCAAATGATTTTATAACTCTCACATTTGGCAGTGTATCAGTAAGGACAGATGTAATACGAGATGATCTTTTCCATATTTTTCTATAAAAAGGTGCTATTTTCTTGCTGAAAATTCTGGATCCTAAAACGACTACCGGCACAGGAATCAGTGATAGAAGTGTTAATTTCCAATCTAACACAAGCATAATTATTATAATACCAATCAATATGAAGAATTGTACAACTACTTCCTGTGTTACTCTCAACATAAAAGCTTGAATTACTGTAGTATCACTGCTGATTCTGTTAATAACAGAACCTGTAGAGGTCTTGTCATAGAACTTCATTGGCAAATGTTGAGCCTTTGTATATACGTCATTTCTCAAAGCCTGCACAGTCTTATCTCCACAGACTCTGAGCAGATGTCCACGTAGCGCTCCGATGCCGCATGAGGCAAGATATGAAATTAATAGTACTAACACAAGTATTACTAACATCTTAACATCTTTATTTGGAAATACTTTGTCCACCAACAGCCCTGTTGCATACGGCGATACAAGGTGAAAAGCAGTACCTGCCAAAGATAAAAACATACAGAAAATCAAGGTGCCTTTATATGGCATAATATACTCTGCCAGCTTCTTAATAATCTTTGTTTTAGAACGGCATGACATACATTCAGCTCCCGGTCTCACAAGTGTCCTGCCACACTTGGGACAAACATTCATGAGCTTCTCATATGTTGCCTTAACAACTTCAAACTCTTCCTCAAGACCTCCACCATTACCTACGTGAGTTAAGAACAAAGCTGCCATCTCACAAAGTGACGCAATTGAATAGGTAAAACGAAGCACAGCCTTTTTAGAGTCCTCAGTCTCTACATAAAGCTGTGCATTACCGTACATTCTTTTCACATACGAGGCTTTTATTTCTGAAATATTGCCTGTCAATGCGCCGTCAGGGTGCATGGGATCAATAACAACGTATCTCTTTGCGGATACTGCAATAAGCGTCTGTGCATACTTGCGTTCAAGCGACAAATCACTGACAACCATAAACAGGAAAGGGTCATCATCTAGCTCGTATTGTTTGAGCTTCAGTATATTGTCATCCGATGCAGGCTTATTGACCAAAATGTTATGTAACTTACTATCCATTAATAACACCTCCTAAAGCATATCTGCTCTTTGGTTTTGTGCATTATAACTTGAAATAAGCCATATGTGTATTAACAAATTGTGAACAATTGCAAAGTGAAATCTATTCTTTCTTCTTGCCAAAACTAAGCTTGGATTCTTTCCCGGTGAAAAGTCTTCCAAGGTTTGCATGATGTTTAATTATAATAAGTAATGCCAGTGCTAATGTCAGGAAAAACACAGGACTGAATCCACTATAAGAAAATAGTTTATTGCCAAGAAAATAGGTAATTATTGGGATAGATAATGCAGCCAACACCGAGCCAAGAGAAACATATCTTGTTATCAATACGATAATCAGAAAAACACTGAACGCAATAAGTGTCGGGATTGGTGCTATGACTAGCATAACAGAAAACGCGGTCAACACGCCCTTACCGCCCTTAAAGCCAAAATACGCCGGAAACACGTGGCCCAGCACCGCAAAGCCGCCTGCAAGGCAAGCAAACAGAATATCACCCATTATATATCCAACACAGGCGCTAATAATTCCTTTACAAAAATCGCCCAAAAAGGTGAACACAGCCGCTCTAATGCCATATACTCTCAGCATATTAGTAAGCCCCGCGTTCTTACTGCCTTTCTCTCTTATATCCTCACGATAAAACATACGTGATATTATAACAGCAGAATTGATACTGCCAAGAAAATACCCAACTAAAATCGATATTACAATAAACAAATAATAATACATATTATTCCTTATCCCGTTCCTTTATTTTCAGAATGATAGGTGTTCCCTCAAAGTCTATGCATTTTCTGATCTGATTCTCAATATATCTTTGATATGAGAAATGGAACAAATCAGCGTCATTTACAAATACTGTAAACACAGGAGGCTTTACCGACACCTGCGTCATATAGAATATCTTAAGCCTCTTACCCTTATCCGACGGAGGCTGTACCATAGCTGTAGCCTCATTGAGAATATCATTGAGTACACCTGTACCGACTCTTGCAGAAGCATTCGCATTCACACGAACAATCTCATCTACCAGCTTGGACACACCCCTACCGGTTAACGCAGAGATAAACATAACAGGCGCATACAGCATAAAATTAAAGCCTTCCTTAACCTCTATCCTGTATTTGTCCATTGTATTTGAATCCTTATCTACTATATCCCACTTATTAACAACCAAAATACATGCCTTACCCTGATTATGAGCATATCCTGCAATCTTGGTATCCTGCTCTGTAACACCGTCTTTGCCGTCAACCATTATGAGAACAACGTCACATCTGTCAATAGCACCCAAGCTGCGCATAATACTGTATCGCTCAATATTATCTGTAATCTTACCACGCTTGCGCATACCGGCCGTATCAATGAAACAGAATTCCTGCTCGCCACGAGTAAAATATGTGTCAATGGCATCTCTGGTAGTACCAGCTACATCACTTACGATAACGCGATCTTCACCCAATATTTTATTTATCAGCGAAGACTTTCCTGCGTTAGGTTTACCACATACAGCAACCTTTATAATATTATCGTTATCGTCCTCGCCATCATCTGCCGGTAAATTTTCTAAAATTGCATCCAGTACTTCACCGATACCAAGTCCATGAGCTGAAGATATACAGTAATAGTCTCCAAGTCCAAGATTATAAAATTCGTATATATCATCAGGCAGATTAAAGAAATCATCCACTTTATTTACAACCAGAATAACAGGTTTTCTTGTTTTGCGTATAAAAGTAGCAATATCTTTGTCGCTAGCCACAACGCCGTCCTTGGCATCTACCATAAAAAGAATAACATCTGCAAGTTCTGATGCAATCTCTGCCTGTCTGCGCATCTGCTTCAGGATATTATCGGTAGCCTCCGGCTCCAGACCTCCTGTATCAACCATAGTAAACGTCCTGCCACTCCATTCAACCGGACTATAAATTCTATCACGCGTAACGCCGGGCGTATCCTCTACAATAGAAATACGTTTGCCTGTTACATAATTAAAAAAGGAGGATTTTCCTACATTTGGTCTACCAATTATCGCAACTAAATGTTTTCTGCTCATTCTTCTCTCACCTAAAAAAATCTTCTTAATCAATAATTGCGTCTACAAAATCGCTTCCGCTGTCTCCCACTGCAATCAGCTCGGTTCTAAGGCATTTGATCACATCGTCTGTAGTAACATTATCAAGAAACACATTTTCACCATCACGAAGCATATTACGTGTAATTAAAATCTTTGTTCCCAGCTCTCTGCCATCTAGTTGTTTTATCAAATCGCCACCTGTAATCAAACCGCTTACCGTAACAGTGTTACCAAAGAAGTCATTCTCAATAGCAACCACATTGACGTTAAATTGTCTGCACGCCTTACCGGCAATATCATGAACCGCAGCAGATACAATATTTACCATCGTGCTAATTATATCATATGCTGCCTGTCCTGTGGCAATAGTTAAATTAATACTAAAAGGTTTCCTACTCTTTTCCTTAATCTTCTCTGTGAAAATATCAGATTCTATATACTCATTTATTTCCTGCTTGAGTAAAGTTGCCATGCCAACACCATTCTCAAGTTGTGGAAACCCGTCATATTTATCATAATTGGGTAGTGGCAGCTTTGCCTTTACATAGAATTCATCTGCAGCATATACAAAATACCTACCTATCTTATGGTAAATCTCAATTTGTTTCTGTTGTATATAGCGAATAATGTCAAGGGATTCTTCCGGAGTAAAAAGTCTTAAAGGAAATAATCCATCCCTGTGTTTTGATAAGCCAACCGGAACTATTGATAGACTGTCAATGGATTCATGATACACAAGTAAATCATTAATCGTTTTCTCAAGATACTGGCCATCATTTATACCGGGACAGAGTACTACTTGTGTGTTTATTTTTATATCACCATCGGCAAGGATTTTGATTTTATCCATTATATTGCCTGCAGTCTTATTTCCAAGCATCTTTACACGCAACTTTGGGTCAGTTGTATGTACGGAAATGTTTATAGGAGACATTCTGTATGCAACAATACGTTTTAATTCCTTCACTGAGGTATTGGTTAATGTAACGTAATTTCCGGTAAGGAACGACAGTCTTGTATCATCGTCTTTGAAGTACAAGGACTCACGCATACCACATGGCATTTGATCTACAAAGCAGAAAATACATTTATTGGCACAACTTCTATCATTATCCATAAGCGGATTCTCAAACTCTATACCAAGATCCTCGTATGTATCTTTTTCTATCTCTACTTCGTATTTTTCTCCGTTTGCATCTAAAAGGGTAAGTAAAACAAAATCATCGGCCATCAAGAAACGATAGTCGAAGACATCTTTTATCTTTGTTCCATTTATCTCTAATAAACAGTCACCCGGTTGTATGCCACCATCTTCGGCAATACTTCCGGGTTCAACACGTCGTATTAATCCATTACTCATAATACAAATTAAGTATTAATTATTGTGCTGCTTCTTCCATCTTTACAACTTCGCGACCACGATAAAATCCGCAGTTACCGCAAACTGTATGATAGAGCTTAAACTCATGACAATGAGGACACTTAACTAAATTGGGAGCTTCAAGCTTCCAGTTTGCTCTTCTTGAACGAGTTCTTGCCTTTGACCATCTTCTCTTAGGACAAATCATCTTGCTAACACCTCCTGCGCAAATCAAGTTGACTTATAAAATCACATTGATTTAAAATCAACTTGCTTATTATACACGATAAAAACACACAATGCAACAACTAATTTTGTAGTATTTTTAACTTTATATCCACAAATTCCGATGGCTACATTTAACCCGGATTTAATTGTTTATCAAACCATTCATATCTATTCTCTATAAATGTTTTAAGGCGTTCTATTTGAAGTTCATAGGTGTTATATTTTTTATGTTCGTTAGGTTGAGACGGTACTGATTTTCCTAATATATCCCACACAGCAAAATTCATTTGAGCTGATGGTTGTATTACAATTGCCATAGACTCAATAGATGTCAGAGCATTTTCTAAAAGTGACTCTTTTATATTATTCCATCGATTTTGTAGTTTTTCCATGAACGCTTCATCTTCTTTCAGATAATTCATCCAGGTAATTCCAACATACCCACCTTCAGTGCCTATTGTTGCCCAATCACCTTCCTGATATCTATAGAAACTGCCAAAGCCCAGGTCAAAATCCCAAATAGGTCCCATCTTAAGTTTGCCACCTTTTTCTTTTATTAAATAGCAGCTACGCCTGAAACAGCAGTCTAAATTATATGAAAGCTCATGAATTATTACCCAATCTATCAGGCTATCTATATCAATATACTCATCATAACCGTTTAATTCGCGCACAGCCTTGTCCGCTCTGCTTACATAATCTATCAGATAATCAATTTGATTCTGTGAGAGTTTGCTACTATCAGGATGTTTTATAGCAACAAATTTTAATGTTCCGGCGTGAAAATAATCTCTATTTATCATATCACCGTCATCAGAGCCGCCAACCTCCAGTAAATAATCGGTGTCCGGTTCATCATAACTTTCAGTAAGTTGTATTCTTTCCGGTTTTACCTCTAATTGCTCACCAAAAGTATACACACCTCTATATTTTCCATTCACAAATACATCAACAGGATATTGTGTAGAATGGTAAGGTATGTGACTCATCGTCTTACCCATTTCCAGTGCAATATAGTTTTGAATCAGACTCCTATCCACATAGTTTGATATTAAAACCCAATTTTTAGAAGCATTCATTCCCATAACTGACGTTTTTTTATCAAAACGAATTTTATATGATTTTTTGTCAAATTTCCAGCTATAGTGTCCTCTGCCACGTATTAATATATCAGTCGTATCCAGAGACGGAAATTCATTGGCAGCATTCCTGGTGTCAACTCTGACTGTTGCGTTTAAATACTCTTCTCTTGATACTACCTCTGCATCATTTTCAATCTCTATATAGAAAACCGGTAAATTATATGTAATTCTATCTGTTCTGATTACATATGATCTTTTATTACCATCCGAGTCAACAACTGTATATATCTGCTCCTTAGTCAAATCCACATCGTATATTATATTATTACCATTTGATAATTTAATATATGCTGCAGCATTTTCCAAAGCTGTATCCGGTGTCAGGTAAGATACTGCTATAGATATAACATTGCCATTTATTGAGAACTCATACGGCGTAGTTATATCACTGTTTTCTTCTGTCCTCAAAGTAAATGATAATATTTCTTCATGTCCGTTACCGCCGATACCATATTTTTCACAGATATTTACGCCGTTATATATTCTCACGTTCATTATTTCAGCAACCATTTTCTCACTTGGAATATATGATCCACTCCAAGAAAGATTGCAAGAAGGCGCATTATATACTATATCCACTTCCTGTCCCCCGGCGTAGCTGCTAACATGAACTGACACTTCTGCATTTTCTTTTGTATTCACAAAAATACGTTCAGTAAATTGTAACTTAGCATTTATACAGAAGGAAACTGGAACTGTAAAAATCACTTCATTTATAATCTCAAAACCAGACTCGATGTATATTGTATCCCCTGCTTGTACTTGATTACTATCAGCAAATTCTACAAGTTCATCAAATGATGTTACTTGTTTTTTAGGTATATTTACAGTTGGCTCAGGCGTAGTATACGGAGTTATCTTCGGTGTGCCTGATGGTGTCTGATTATACGGACTGTATAACAAATCAGGTGTATTATCCGGACCAAAGCATCCACATATACACATACTGATAATCAATAAAAAAATAATTATAGTTTTATTTATTATTTTCATAATATATTTAACCTTCTGTCATACAAATCCTGCAAAACGATATATCATCCAATATTATACATTAATTAATTCTAATAAAAAAGTCCGACTTTGGTAGATTACCACTGTCGGACTTAAAGGCATATTTAATTATATAACTAATCTCACACCAAAGCTGCTGTCTCACGTGCGATGGCTAATTCTTCATTTGTTGAGATAACATAAACCTTAACTTTGGAGTTATCAGCAGAAATCTCAAACTCACCACCACGGCGATTATTCTTTTCAGGATCAATAACTATACCGAGAGCTTCAAGGCCGGATACAGAAGCCAGTCTTGCTGCCATATCATTCTCACCGATACCTGCTGTGAAAACAATTGCGTCAGCGCCATTCATTTCAGCAAAATACTCGCCGATATATGCCTTTACTCTATGCGCAAAAATGTCAAGAGCAAGCTGTGCTTTCTCGTTACCTTCCTGAGCTGCTGCGTATACATCACGCATATCACTGCTTACACCAGAAACACCAGCGAGGCCTGACTTCTTATTAAGAACGTTGTTCATTTCTTTTTCGTTCAAGCCTTCATTCTCCATAAGGAATAAAACAACAGCTGGATCAAGAATACCTGAACGTGTTCCCATTACGATACCGTCTAATGGAGTAAAGCCCATTGATGTGTCGATACATTTACCGTTCTTAACAGCACTGATACTGCCACCGTTACCGATGTGACAAGTAATGATCTTTGTCTCTTCGATTGGCTTACCTAAGATCTGTGCACAACGCTCTGCAACAAACTTATGTGATGTACCATGGAAACCATACTTACGAATACCATATTTTTCGTAATACTCATAAGGAATGGCATACATATATGATTCCTTAGGCATTGTCTGATGGAAAGCAGTATCAAACACTGCAACTTGAGGTACGCCCTGCATAGCAGCCTGACAAGCCTTGATACCGATGATATTCGGAGGATTGTGAAGCGGTGCCAGTGGTACGCACTGATCAATTGCCATCATAACATTCTCATCAATGATTACAGATTTATGGAACTTCTCGCCACCATGAACAACTCTGTGTCCTACTGCGCTAATACCGCTAAGATCAGCAATAACACCAATTTCTTTATCTGTAAGTGCGCTGATAACCTGAGCAATTGCATCGTTGTGATCTTTAAGCTCGCAGTTAATTACTACTGCATCTTTACCAGGAACTGTTTGTTTAATAAACGAATCATTAATACCGATTCTCTCACAAAGACCCTTTGCAAGTACATTCTCTGTCTCTGAGTCGATGAGCTGATATTTTAATGATGAGCTACCGCAATTTATAACGAGTATATTCATTTAATATTTCCTCCTTTAATTATTGAGCCTGTGCCTGTACTGCAGTGATAGCAACAACGCCTACGATATCCTCTGCGCTGCAGCCACGTGACAAGTCATTAACCGGCTTTGCAATACCTTGAAGAATAGGACCGTAAGCTTCAGCCTTTGCAAGTCTCTGTGTGAGTTTATATGCAATGTTACCACAGTTAAGATCAGGGAATACAAGTACGTTTGCTTTACCTGCAACTGGGCTACCTGGAGCCTTAGACTGACCAACAGAAGGAACTAAAGCTGCATCTGCCTGGAGCTCACCATCAAGAAGAAGATCAGGAGCCTTTTCCTTTGCAATCTTAGTAGCTGCAATAACCTTTTCAGTAAGTTCACTCTTAGCGCTGCCATATGTTGAATAAGAAAGCATAGCAACAATAGGATCAGCCTCAACGAGCTGTGCAAATGACTTAGATGACTCAACTGCAATATCAGCAAGACCTTCTGCGTTAGGATTCTCAACTAAACCACTGTCTGCATAAACAAAAATACCATTCTCACCATATACACAATCCGGAACAACCATTACGAAGAAAGCTGATACCATGCTGGTGCCGGGCTTTGTCTTAAGTATCTGAAGTGAAGGTCTAACAGTATCAGCTGTTGAATGAGCAGCACCTGAAACCATACCGTCAGCCTCGCCCATCTTAACCATCATTGTAGCAAAATAAACGTAATCCTTCATCATCTCGGTAGCTTTCTCAGGTGTCATACCCTTAGCCTTTCTGAGTTCATAAAAAGCATTAACATATTCATCAAATCTCTCATAAGTAGTAGGATTAACAATTCTTGCCTTTGAAATGTCAAGACCATCAGCAAGCTTTGCAATTGCATCAGGATCACCAACTAAAACAACATTGGCAATACCTCTTTCCTGAATCATAGCAGCAGCTTTGATTGTTCTGATATCTTCACTTTCAGGAAGAACAATAGTTTTAATGTCTGTCTTTGCTCTTTCGCAAATTCTTTCTAAAAAATTCATTAGGAAACCACCTTTTATAAAGTAATTAATATTTGCAGGTGAAAATATCGTTAAATTTTCACCACAGGATATTTTACATCTAAATAAACCAGATAGCAAGGGTGAAAATGCTGTTAAAAAATCGTTTTCAATGTTGTTGCTACAGCCTCACCCAAGAGCCGGCCAGCCTCAACAGTAAAATGGCAATGGTCTTTTAATTTTTTAAGTTGTAAAACATTTTCACAAGCACAACAGTTAACACTTTGTTAATAACTCCTGTATGTTATGCGTGTTATAATATAACAGCTAATGTTATTTTGTAACATCAGCAGTGTGAAAATGTATCATTTACTTAGGAGGTTTTTAAATGGCAACACCAGTAATTATGCCAAGACAAGGTCAGTCTGTCGAGAGCTGTATTATTTCTAAATGGAATATTAAAGTCGGCGATCAGGTTAAAGTCGGCGACATGCTCTTTACTTACGAAACAGACAAAGCAACATTTGACGAAGAATCAAAATTAGAAGGAACAGTACTTGCTATCTTCTTTGAAGAAGGCGACGATGTTCCTTGTTTATTAAATGTATGTGTTATAGGTAATCCCGGAGAGAGTTTTGAAGAATTCAACCCCAACACAGGTAGCGAAGAAGCTCCTGCAGAGGAAGCAGCTCCGGCAAAAGAAGAAGCTCCTGTAGCAGCTGCAGCTGTAGCTAGTGCTCCTGCAGCAAATATTCAGGAAGGTGCACCTGTATCACCAAGAGCAAAAGCTTACGCTCAGAGAACAGGTGTTAATACTGCATTCGTAGCAGGCACAGGCCCTTATGGACGCATTATAGAAAGCGATGTAAAGAACTTTGTTGCATCAGGTGCTAATACAACATACGCAGCCAGCGCTATGGCTACAAGCGATATGAACGGAACAGGCTTCAATGGCAGAATCTCTACAGCAGATCTTGATTCTCCTGTAGCTGCTGCAAGCGTTGCAGCTCCTGTAGCTCAGGCTCCTGAATATGAAGATGTTAAGATTCCTAATATCCGTAAGGTTATTTCAAAATCAATGCACGCTTCTCTGTCAACAATGGCTCAGCTCACTCTCAACGCTTCTTTCGATGCTACAAACATCTTAAACTTCAGAAAGCAGCTTAAAGATGTTCGTGAGACAATGGGTCTTGCAAACATTACAATTAACGATATTATCCTCTACGCTGTATCAAGAGTTGTTCTCAATCACAAAGATTGTAACGCTAATTTCATTGAAGATGGTACAGTTATGAGATATTTTAAGAATGCTCACCTCGGTATCGCTGTAGATACTCCAAGAGGACTTATGGTTCCGACACTTATGGATGCTAACACAAAGTCTCTTAACGAAATCTCTATCGAAGCTAAGAAGCTTGCTACAAGCGCTCAGGAAGGTACAATCAATCCTGATCTTCTCAAGGGTGGCACAATCACAATCACTAACTTAGGTACACTGGGTATTGAATCATTCACCCCTGTTATCAATCCTCCACAAACATGTATCATCGGTGTTAATACACTGCAGACACGTGTTAAGAATGTTAACGGTGAAATGAAAATGTACCAGGCTATGACTCTTTCTCTTACATTTGACCACAGAGCATTAGACGGTGCACCTGCAGCAAGATTCTTACAAGAACTTTGCAAGAACCTGGAAAACTTCAACATGATGCTTATTAAATAAGGAGTGTTTTAATTATGGTATATGATTTAATCGTAATCGGTGGTGGTCCTGCCGGATACTTAGCAGCAGAGCGCGCAGGCGAAGCAGGTCTTAACACATTACTTATCGAAAAAAGATTTATCGGTGGTGTTTGCTTAAACGAAGGTTGTATTCCTTCAAAAGCTCTCCTCTACTCTGCAAAGATTTTTGACGGAGCTGCTCACGGTGAGAAATACGGTGTTAGCGCTGAAGGTCTTAAACTTGACCACAAATTCGTAGTTGGCCGCAAGAACAAAGTTGTATCAACTCTCGTTGGTGGTATTAAGTCTAAGCTTAAGAAACTTAAAGTGACAACAGTTATGGAAGTTGCTACTATTACAGGCAGAACAGCTGAAGGCTTTACAGTTAAGGCCGGAGATACTGAATATACAGGTGCTAAACTTCTTATCGCTACAGGTTCTGTACCGGTAACTCCTCCGATCCCGGGTGTTAAGGAAGGCTTAGAGTCAGGCTTTGTTCTTACTAACCGTGAGATCCTTGACTTAGAAGAAGTTCCGGCAAATCTGGCTGTTATCGGCGGCGGTGTTATCGGCCTTGAGATGGCGTCTTACTTCAACACTGCAGGTTCTAAGGTAACTGTTATCGAAATGATGAATAAGATTGCAGGTCCTACAGACGCTGAGATTTCTGAAATTCTTCTTAAGAACTACCAGAAAAAAGGCGTTACATTCAATCTTGGATGTAAAGTTACAGGTGTTCAGCCCGGCAAAGTTATTTACGAAGCAGATGGCAAGACATTTGAAGTTGCCGCAGATAAAGTACTTCTTAGTATCGGCCGTAGAGCTTTCACAGAAGGCCTTGGCTTAGAGACTATCGGCGTAGAGACAGAGCGCGGCAAGATTAAGACAGATAACAAGGGCCGTACAAACATCGCAGGCGTATATGCAACAGGTGACGTTAACGGATATTCAATGCTTGCTCATACAGCATACAGAGAAACAGAAGTTGCTATCAATGATATCCTTGGTATCAAAGATACGATGCGTTACAACGCTATTCCTTCTGTTATTTATACAAATCCTGAAGTTGCAGGTGTTGGTGAGACAGAAGAAACTGCTAAGAATAAGGGTATCGACTACGAAGTAGTTAAACTTTCTATGATGTACTCCGGCAGATACGTTGCTGAAAACGAAGGCGGAGACGGCATTATTAAAGTGCTTATCAATAAGAAATACAGAAATGTTATCGGTGTTCACATGATCGGTAACTATTCATCTGAGATTATATACGGTGCAGGTATGATGATTGAAACAGAGATGCCTATTAATGATATTAAGCAACTCGTATTCCCTCACCCATCTGTATGCGAAGTAATCCGTGAAGGTATTTTTGAATTTCACTAATAAAATATAAAGAAAGAGGTAAAGATTTATGCCAAAGTCACAATTTATTGACCAGAAAGAAGTCAGAAAATCAGGTTGGATTAAGTACCAGGATACTCCATTAAACCAGTACAATAAAACAATCGAAGAAGAAAAAGCTAACTATTCAAAAGAAGACTTCTTACGTATTTACAGAGATATGTTTATCATAAGAGAATTCGAGCTTATGTTAAACAGCATTAAAACAACAAGTGAATATAACGGAATTCAGTACAGCCATCCGGGACCGGCTCACTTATCAATCGGTCAGGAAGCTTCAGCTGTAGGTCAGGCTTATGTACTTGATACTAACGACTGGATCTTTGGTTCACACAGATCCCACGGTGAGATCCTCGCTAAAGGTTTATCAGCAATTGAAAAGCTTAGCGATAAAGAATTAATGGACATCATGGAAGGCTACTTTGATGGCGCTATCCTTAAGATTGTTCAAGGAGACCAAGCTACTGTTAAGGAACTTGCAATTGACTTCCTTATCTATGGTACACTTGCTGAAATCTTTGCTCGTGAGACAGGTTTCCACAAGGGTCTCGGCGGATCAATGCACGCATTCTTCTGTCCTTTCGGTATCTATCCTAACAACGCTATCGTTGGTGGTAGTGCTACAGTTGCTACAGGTAGTGCCCTCTTTAAGAAAGTAAACAGAAAGCCTGGTATCGTTGTTGCTAACATCGGTGACGGTTCTATGGGCCGTGGTCCTGTTTGGGAAGCTCTTTCATTTGCAGCTATGGACCAGTATAAGAAACTTTGGGAAGGCGACATGAACGGCGGTCTCCCGATTCTTTTCAACGTTTATAACAACCAGTATGCTATGGGTGGTCAGACAAACGGTGAGACAATGGGTTATGAATTCGTTGCTCGTATCGGTGCTGGTGTTAACCCTGAGCAAATGTATGCTGAGAGAGTTGACGGTTACAATCCTCTTGCTGTTATCGATGCAGTTCGTAGAAAGAAGCAGCTCCTTCTCGAGAAAAAGGGTCCTGTTCTTCTCGATACTCTTACTTACAGAACAACAGGCCACTCACCTTCAGATGCTTCTTCTTACAGAACAAAAGAAGAAATCGATATGTGGTTTGAAGGCAATTCAGTTAATGAGTTTAAGACAAACCTTATTCTTGCTAATGTTGCTTCTTCAGCTGAATTCGATGCTATCGACAAAGCTTGCGTAGAGCTCATCACTAAGATCTGCGGTTGGGCTGTTGATACAGAAAAATCACCTAGAATGGACTTCATCAAGAATCCTCGTCAGTTAGAAGATCTTATGTTCTCAGAAGGTCACGCACCTAAGCTTCTTGATGCTGAGCCTGATGTACTCATGCCTAAGGCTGAGAACCCAAGAGTTATCCAGATCTCTAAGAAAGAAAGATTCGGCTTTGATAAAAATGGTAAGCCTGTATCAAAGAACAAGGTATTCCAATACAGAGACGCTATTTTTGAACCAATCCTTGATAAATTCTATGAAGATCCTACATTAGTAGCATATGGCGAAGAGAACAGAGACTGGGGCGGCGCTTTCGCTGTTTACAGAGGACTTACAGAAGCTATTCCTTATCACAGACTCTTCAACTCACCTATTTCTGAGGCTGCTATTGTTGGTACAGGAGTTGGTTACTGTATGAGTGGTGGTCGTGCTATCGTAGAGCTCATGTACTGTGACTTCCTCGGATGTGCAGGCGACGAAATCTTCAACCAGATGGCTAAATGGCAGGCTATGAGTGCAGGCGTTCTTAAGATGCCTCTCGTTCTCCGTGTTTCAGTTGGTTCTAAGTACGGTGCTCAGCACTCACAAGACTGGACATCACTTTGTGCTCATATTCCGGGACTTAAGGTATGCTTCCCTGCTACACCTTACGATGCTAAGGGTCTTATGACAACAGCTCTTAACGGAACTGACCCTGTTGTATTCTTTGAGAGCCAGAGACTTTATGACTTTGGTGAGCAGTTCCACGAAGGTGGCGTTCCTGTAGAGAGCTACGAGATTCCTTTCGGCGAGCCAGATGTTAAGAAGGTTGGTTCAGATATTACAATCCTTACAGTTGGTTATACACTTTACAATGCTCTTAAAGCTGCTAAGATGTTAGAAGAACAGTATGGTATCAGCGCTGAAGTTATCGACGCTCGTTCACTTGTTCCATTTAACTATGAGAAAGTTTTAGAGTCAGTTAAGAAGACAGGTCGTATCGTTCTTGCTTCTGACGCTTGTCAGAGAGGTTCTTACCTCAACAACATCGCTCAGAATATCAGCGAGATGGCATTTGACTACTTAGATGCTCCACCGGTTGTTATCGGCGCTAAGAACTGGATCACTCCTGCTTATGAATTTGACGCTGACTTCTTCCCGCAGCCTTCATGGTTCCTGGATGCAATCAACGAAAAGATTCTCCCGCTCAAAGGTTTCGTAAATACTCCTAATGTTAACTTTACAAACAACGAGCGT
This sequence comes from Oscillospiraceae bacterium, assembly GCA_015069185.1. Lineage (GTDB taxonomy): Bacteria > Bacillota > Clostridia > UBA1212 > UBA1255 > SIG424. The sequence continues at coordinate 10,735 of SVJB01000001.1, read as the reverse complement.
ATCCGTACAGAAAAGAAAGGTGTGTAATTAACATATGCCAACAGAGAGAAGAAACGCAATATTGTCAATAATTGATAAATACGGTGATGTTTCACTCTCTTTTCTATGCGATTTATTTCCCGATGTATCGTCTATGACGATACGTCGGGACTTAATTTACCTTGAAGAAAAAGGCCTTGTTATTAGAACTCAAGGTGGTGTTAAAAGCGTGAAAATGCTCAGCGGTGGTGTTGTATCCCCTTCCTATGATGAGAATGAGTATAACTTCAGAGCACAGCAGAATGTTCACGCAAAGCAGCAAATTGCTCAAAAAGCACTACAATTCATTAAGAAAAACTCTTCGATTTTCTTTGATGCTGGCTCTACGATGATGGCTCTGGCAAAGATACTCCCTAATGACTATATGAATGTAATTTCTACAGGTATCAATGTAAGCCAGGAACTTGTAGCTCATTCAAACATCAATGTAACAATCCCAGGTGGCACTGTAAATCGTGCCACATTGTCAGTATCAGGCACCGATGCATTGGCATTTATTGACAAAGTTAATATTGAATGTGCATTTATTTCAGCCTCAGCCTTTTCACTGGACAGTGGATTTTCAGTATCAAATATGTATGAAGCAGAATTAAAGCGCAAAGTCATTGCAAAAGCAAAACAAACTATAGTACTTCTCGACAGCAGTAAAATCGGTAAAAGTCTTTTATTTACTTTTGCAGATCTTAGTTCTGTTGATGTGCTGGTTACAGACGACGAACCCCTTTCCCCCGCACTTATTCAGGCGGCAAAGCTTGTCGGCACAGTGATTATTTAATATTTTCACGTATAACATAATACTAATTAGTAAATAATACCTCTATAATTGATTTTGGAGGTATTTTTTATGCAGTCTAAAAGTAAAAATTTAAAGAAAATGTTTGTTTTCCTGCTGGTAATGTCTCTGACTGTTCCAATGATATGCTACAGTGTATTTGCCAGTGAAGATGACAGCATTGTCTCCGTATTTGAAGACGCACATATCATTGCTGATGAGTGTGAAGTTCATTGCGGAGCCGGAGAAGAATTTGAGGTAATCTCTACTTTTAATTCTGACAGAACAGTAAAAGTATTGGCAAGAATTCAGAATTGGTATCTGATTTATGATTATGCCACAGGAACAACCGGTGCAGTAAAGTCTTCTGATGTAAGTCTTATTGATTCCTCCGGCTCTGATGACGTAACTGATTTTGAGGATAATCCAAGTGACACAGAAACATCAGGCGCATTATCTGACGAAGAAAAGCTTTTGGGATTAGTTAATAATGCCAGAAGTGAGTTAAATCTTAGTGAATTAAAAGCCAGCACCGTTTTGAATAAACTTGCATACTACAAAGCCAGAGACATTGTTGAGAATAATAATTTCTCCCATAATTCTATCTCATATGGTAGCCCTTTTGAGATGATGCGTGCAAACGGAGTCTTATTTACTATTGCTGGTGAAAATATTTCCGGAAATCAAACAATCGACGGAGCTTTTTATGCAATGATGAATTCACAGGCTAATAAGGAAAATATGTTAAATAGTCAGTATACAACAACAGGCATAGGTATATATACAAGTCCTGTATACGGTAAAGTAATCGTGCAATTATTTGCTGGTGAATAATTTATTTATTTAAATCGTGGAGTATCTATAACGGACTCGTCCGGCATAATACCGGACGGGTCTTTTATTATCGGAATGATGGAACTAGCCCATAAAGCTTGATATTTATAGCCTGATTGGCGATTATAACTATAGTCACCGTATTTACCATCTCCTACTATCGGATTGCCCAAATGAGCCAAATGAGCGCGTATTTGATGCGTCCTACCGGTTATAAGATCAATTTCTACTACAGATGTATTCTTTGCAGCGTCATAAGAAATACATCTTATTCCTGTTAATATTTCTTTAGTAAATTTACGTTCTTCATCATATACATATACAGTGTTTTTCTTTGCATCTTTAAAAAGCCATGCCTTTAAAATAGTATTTTCTTTATATCTTCGCATGTCACCAACAACAATTGCTGTATACAATTTTCTAAAATTACGTTCATTAATAAGCTTACATATATGAGGTGTATTACTTTTATCTTTACTGATGATTATCAAGCCACCTGTATTTCTATCTAATCTGTGGCACAACTCATAATCACTTTTATAGTCACTTCTAATAATATCAATCAAAGAATTTTTTTCATTATTAACAGTAATGCCCTGATCTTTTGACACGATAAGAATTTTATCATTTTCAAATGCAATTTTATATGGTTTTCTCGTATTGTTTTCGATGTTTATATACAGTTGTATTACATCATTTTTAATCAATAAAATATTTTCATTTATACGTTTACCATTTACTTTTATGTCTTTATCACGTAATGCTTTACAGATAGCCGAATAAGACAAAGCCGGATGCTTTGTATAAATAAAATCAATTAACTTTATTTCTTTATTATCAACAATATACTTAACCATATTTTCTGTAATTTAATTCTTTGAAAAAAAACGAGTCGACAAAAGCCGACCCGTTATAATTTATAAATAGAATTATATCTAATATTAATTCTCGCCTTCGTAACCAACTTGTTTGAAGTCCTGGAGCATTACTTCGATCTCAGCTGCAAATGTATCCCACTCTGTAGCAACTGCCTCAACTGTAATTAAGTGGAAGTTAGATGTACCGCCGATACCATGAGGAATGAAATAAAGATTACCCTTCCAGTCAATACCATCTTTTGTAAATGTATAACCGAGAGTGTTGAACTGAGTCTTGTTGATATTAACAACTGTGTCATTAACATCATCATATTTATTCAAAACAAAGTTCTCTCTGCCGCCTTCTTCTGTGCTATCAAGGAACAATTCGTTGAATTTAAAGCTTGATGTAACCTCTTCGTTAACCAACTGTTCAAAGATTGTAGCACGTGTAACAGCTGCTCCACCTACACTTGTAATATTATAAATTGAATATGTAACATCTGAACGTCCTTTAGGTGAGAACTGAGCACAAAGACCACTGTTGTAACGAACTGCTGATCCATCAGCCATAGTCTTAAATTTAATTAAATAGTAGTCGTTATCGCCAACCTTAACATCCCAAGTCTCTGCTGTATAACCTTGTCTGAAATAATATCTCTGATTCTGAAGCTGATCAGGTAAAATATTTTTCAACTCATAATCAGCGTCCTTTTCTCCACAAGCTACCATGGACAAAGCAACAGTAGCAAGTAAAAGTGTCACAAGAAGCAGTGAAATAATTTTTTTAAAACTCATCTTATTATCCCTCCGAGATAAATATTGTTTATATTTTTACTCATTTTAACAGAATAAATATGCAATGTCTATAATGAAATGTAAATTATTTATTAAAAGAAATCATTTATTCGAACTGACCGATTATTTCTACTTCTGTTTCTAACACAACACCACTATCTTCCATTACTTTTTTCCTTACATATGTAATAAGATCATAAATATCTTTCGATGTTGCATTGTTTTTATTGATAATAAATCCTGCATGTTTTTCAGAAACACAAGCACCACCACAACTAAATCCCTTAAGTCCACTTTCTTCAATTAATGCCCCTGCATAATAACCTTGCGGCCTGCGAAATGTACTGCCGGCGCTTGGGTATTCCAATGGCTGTTTATCAGCTCTGCGTTTATTCAACTCCTTCATTTTACCATATACAGACTCACTATCTCTAACCTTTCTGACCTTAAAATCGGCAGAAAGAATAATATTGCTTTCGTCCTGATAGGTTGAATATCTGTAGTTAAATAAATGTTCATCACAGCTCTTAGTCTTAATCTCTAAAGTATTTATATCAATATATTGGCTGGATATAAGTACATCCGCAATCTGTCCGTCATATGCACCTGCATTCATTCGTACTCCACCGCCAACACTTCCCGGTATGCCCGAGAGTGCTTCCATTCCTGTGCAAGAATATTTAGCAGCCATCATTGCGAGCTTAGACAATCTACACCCTGCATATGCCCTGATAATAACGAATTCGTCGTCTTCACTAAGCACAAAACAATCACTCATTTTATCTGCAATTTGTATGACAACCCCGTCAAAGCCTTTATCCGATATCAGTAAATTGCTACCACATCCGATAACAATAAAAGCCATATCTGTTTGTTTGCAATAACGAAGTGTGTCAATTATAGAGTCAGCAGAATCAGCCATGATCATATATCGGCAAACTCCGCCTGTTTTAAAAGACGTATGCTTTGACATCATTTCATTTTCTTTAATTAAATCATTGTCAACAAAATCATATATATTCAAAGTATCGTTCTCCTCTATTTATAATCAATAAAACACGTCTCCGTCAAAGCTGCCTCCCTTAAGGCTGTCAGATCCATTCTCAAATACTCTGCGGTTAAGTTCCTTGGCTGCGTTATATCCCATCATTTTCTGTCTATTGTTCATAGCAGCAACCTCTACAATGATAGCAAGATTACGTCCGGGCTTTACAGGAATAGAAAGACAAGGAACTTTTATGCCAAGGATATCTGTGTATACATCTTCAATACCCACTCTGTCGTATGTTTTATTTGAGTCCCATTTCTCCAGATCAATTACAAGCTGAATGTTTTCTGTCATTTTCACCGAACCAATTCCGTAAAGACGTTTAACATCCAGAAAACCTATTCCACGTATCTCAATCAGATGTCTTATAATATCCGGAGCAGAACCCACAAGAGTCTTACTTGACACACGTCTGATCTCTACAAGATCATCTGCTACAAGACGATGGCCACGTTTCACCAATTCCAGTGCAGTCTCACTCTTACCTACACCGCTCTTGCCTGTGATCAACACACCCTCTCCGTATACTTCTACAAAACAAGCATGCACTACCTCTCTTGGGGCTAACTGTACGCTCAAATATCTATTAAGTTCACTGTGAAAAGATGTTGTAGTTTCTTTTGTTCTAAGTACCGGTACTTTGTATTTGTCTGCAATTTGCATCATCACAGGCGGTACTTCCAGATTTCTTGCTATTACAACACATGGAAAACCAAGTTCAAAAACATTCGTCAATGCTTTTTCCAGATCAGACGGAGCAAGACTTTCTAAATATTTCATCTCAACATTTCCAATAAGCTGTATTCTATCATTAGCGAAGTTATCACAATAGCCGGTAAGTTCCAATCCCGGGCGGTTAATATCAGGACAATCAATAACAATATCATCCAGATACTGCTGACCACATAATACCTCAAGGCCTTGATCTTTAACTACTTTACTCAGAATTACTGTATATTTTTTACTATTCATATATTACCTCTTTTATGCTTCTTTGAATCTGTAACCTGCGCCCCACACAGTTTCTATATAACGTGGCTTTGACATATCATCCTCAATTTTTTCACGAAGTTTATTAATATGTACAGTTACCGTGGACGGCTCTCCGATAGAATCATATCCCCATATTTTGTCAAACAACTGGTCGCGACTAAACACAATATTTGGATTCTGTGCCAGAAAAAGTAATAAATCAAATTCTTTATTTGCCAATGAAATTTCCTTATTGGATATAAATACACGTCTGGATGCCTTCTCTATACGCAAACCACCAAGCTCAATAATATCCTTAGAGTTATCATCCTGAGAGCTGGATACCAGACGTTCATATCGGTTAATATGTGCAGTCACTCTCGCTACCAGTTCACTCGGACTAAATGGCTTTACAATATAATCGTCTGCGCCTAAGCCAAGGCCACGGATTTTGTCTATGTCCTCTTTCTTGGCAGTAACTATAATTATAGGAATATCCTTAACCTTACGTAGCTCACGACAAATATCAAAACCGCTAATCTCAGGAAGCATTATATCGATAATAACACAATTATATTCTTCTTTAAGCGATCGTTCCAAGCCATTTTTACCATTATGTTCAATATCAGCACCATAACCATTCGCTTCAAGGTAATCTCTCTCAAGTTCTGAAATATTAATATCATCTTCAATTATAAGCACTCGCTTCATATATTTTGCCTCCTTATCATTTCTCGGGATTATTCAGTCGTGGCAAAGTAATGATCATGTTCATTCCCTCTCCTATATTTGTCTCAGCTCTTATCTGTCCGCCATGACTGAGTACGATTTGTTTGGCTATAGAAAGGCCCAGACCACTGCCCTTCACAGGATTTGTTCTGGCCGGATCGTTACGATAGAAAGAATCAAATATCTTCTCAGCAAACTGTTTATCTACGCCGTTTCCGTCATCTTTCAGTGAGATACTGACAAAATCTTCATCTTCACTATATAGTGTTATGTGCAGACTGCCAACTTCATTTACTTTGTATTTTGCAGAGTTGTCTGCAATATTAATAAGAACTCTGGCAAATTGATCCGGATCCAGGCTAACATATATTGGTTCTTTGCAAAGATTTGTATATGTGACAACAATATTCTGTTTGCCATATGTGAAATGAAATTCTTCACTACATGACAGCAGGTATTCATTTATATCCATAATTATAAAATCAAACGGAACCTTTTCCATATCAAGTTTTGAATATAAAAATAATTCATCTACCATTTTATCAAGATCACAGGCTGTATTATATATAATGGTCAGATATTGCTGTCTTCTTTCCGGAGATTCTGCTATACCGTCAATCAGACCGGAAACATATCCTTTGATCGAAGTAAGAGGTGTGCGCAAATCGTGTGATATTCCTGCTATCATTTCTTTACGATTTTCTTCCTGTCTACGTTGTTGTTCTGTTGATTCAAGTAACTTTGTTCTCATGTCATCAAAGCTGGCAATAACATCCGTCAGCTCATCTGCACCGGTATAATCCAACTCAAAATCAAACTTACCCTCTGCAACCATTTTCGTTGCTTCCTTGAGTTTATTCAGCGGACCAATTATGCTATTTGACACAGCAATAATAAGTAAGAAGTTAACAATTACAATTACAATCCCACCCATAATAGCAATTGACCTGACTGTGCGGCTAATTGTAGCGCCTGCGTCATCCCAATATTTACTGTTATCAATTTTAAAGCCTGATGTACCCAACTGATTGTTAAACATCATTATGGTTATCTCTTTTTCACCTGACAAGAAAGTGGTTGCATACATAAAGCTACTTTCATTTGAATAAAACAACGTGCCTTGCTGATTCTCAATGGAAGAATTAGTTTTTACGGCATACTTATATATCTCATCTGCACTCTGGGCTCCGGTCAGATAAACAGTATTACTATCAACAAGTATGTATGCCATCGTATCCGTACCTTTAAGGTATGCATCAATTTTCTCATAATCGCTATGCTCTTCCGGTGAAAAGGGTGACTCTTCTCCCATGCTGATCATGCTATCGAAAACTATCTGTAATTCAAACACAGAAACACTTTTATCAGATGATGTAGGTATTGAGACACTGTTAATATCATTTGTTATATACGTTGATACAAAGACTCTGACTATGTAAAAGCAAAGCAACAGCACCAACATAATCAATATCACAAGCATAACAAGATTTGAAATAAATATTCTCTTACGAACAGTCATTTATCCCCTCATATTATTACAAACACGATTAGAACAATAGCTGCTATTATAAGCACTCCACCGCCTAATTTCTTATATAAGCCAATCTCTTCCCAAGTAGGATATTCTTTCTTATCTTTGCGGAAGTGAACGCACAGCTCTTCTGATTTACCTATAATCATACCGCCAACAGCAGCAATAGCTGCAACAATAACAGCCTGCCAGAAAGAAATAAATGGATCCTTTCCATATACCATAGTCAGGAAGAATTCATCTGTAAAATATTCATGAGGATCTTTAGTAGAATCCTGATACTCCTCGTGAAGATAATGATTCACCACTGCATTGTCTTTTGTAGTACCTGATACTGTATAGTAATACTCATAATCATCAAGGATTTCATATTCATCAGTTTCCTCTATGTAATCTCCTCTGTGTGAGACATTTATTTTCTTGCTGCCATCCTCTAATGTACTCATTATACCAACCATAACAAAGTCTTCTACAAAATAAAATTCATATTTTGTAACATTATCATTACTGGCAACCTTTACATACCTAACATCATCAACCACTGCATTTTTATTGGTGTTTCGTGACTTAGCCAGGAATGTAAGTAAACTAAGCACCAAAAGACAACACATTAATACTATCAGATTCCTACCTTTATTCATAAACAAATCCTTTACTGTTTCATTTCACAAGCTACATATAGCTCTGTTGCTGTTTGAGGACTATCCAAGCCCTCCTTGTTCTTAATAGGCGCAAACTCTTCTTCGCGTCTTACTCTTAGTATACCCATATTATCATAATATTCAAATGCATCAAACATAAAAGCTTCATATTTGTATGCATTAGGACTATCCACTTGAATTAACTTACCGTTCTCATCTATATATTCTGTTTTCTTATGAGCTACATGATATTCAAGTCCGCAATCGCGCATATCTTCAAATACACTTATATTAAACATATTACATAAAATATGCAGATCTCCATACAAATAATTACCATTGTTATCAGTAGCCTGCGCCATATCATCTGATATTTCTGTGTATTCAATAACACAGGGTTTGCCGCCTCGTTTGCAAAAAACGCCGGCCTTCTCATATGGATCTCGCTTGATAAGTGATTTCCCACCTAATTTATATTTGTTATGGGCTAAAAAGCCAAGAAATACAGGATCTTCTAATCTTACCAGTATGTTGTCTATCCCCCCAACAAATATCCACTCAACACCTCTTTGCTTCATATCAGCCAAGGCACCTGAATCTACAGTTGCCTTAAACACACCGCCATGACCATCAGCACTTAATTTTATTGAATGTGTATCAGTCATTACAATCTTGCCATCCTCAAGTAACATTGGCAAGAATCCTTGTTTAAAGAAAAAGATGCTATCTTTATCATATCCGAAATAGTTATTTTCACGGAAGAATTCTTTTGTCAGTTGATCATTCTCACGACTTGTCATAATGTACCAAGGAATAATGCATCCAAGTTCCTTATTACGAGAGATAAGACGCCTACACTGTATCTCAAAAAGTGACTGATTGATAGGTTCTCCCAGAAAATATGAACCTTTGGGACCACTGAATCCCAACCTGGTTCCTTGTCCTCCGGCCATAGTAAGAGCTGCATATTTTCCTTGTCGCATCAATTGGATACCTAAATTGTAGTATAGTCCGTATTCCTCTTCATTCAAAGAGTCTTTGTCAATACAATCAATTGGAGTTATCTCTCCTTTATTACCATTGAGGAGCGCTACAGAACTATGTGTATTCTTATACAACTGGGAAATGAGATCAAAATCAATTAATTCTATATCATTTAACAACGATTCTTTCTCTGCATCACTTAATGTATCAAAAAAAGCAAGCAAATGTTCCTGATTATATTTTAGCAATTTTCCCCTCATATTATTTACCGCCTCTAAGCTAATAATCACTGTATATTTTAGCCCCAAATAACCTTTTACGCAAGAATTTTTATATCAGGTACAAGCATGGCTGTTATAATTAATTTTATCAATCTAACTTTATTCCTTTTGCATTCTTTCTTGCCGGAAGAAATCTCACAAAGGAGAAAAACCTGTCATACACCTTAGTGCAAAGGCCGATAAGAAGACCATTTAAGGCAGCGCATAAAACTGTGCCAATACCAATACCTACAAACTTACCTATACCAAAAAATGCAAATGAAAGGACAATAGCCACAATTAAGCTACCACAGTCGTACAATGTCTTTACTCTATTCATTTTAAAGTTATATGTATCTACTATTTCTTTAACAAATAAATCATATGCCGCCGGAGCTATATATGTTTTAAAGAAAAACGCAATACCCATGGCACATAATAACATACCTACTGTGTAGCATATAATCCGAAGAGGTATTCCCTCTGCCGGGACAAAAGCAAAAAGATACAAAAAGCCATCGAGTACGAAGCCGTACAGCACAGCTGTAACAAACGATATCAAATACATAAGTTTAAATTTTCTAACCACAAAGCATAACAAAACCAACACAAAGAACTGCAATACATATCCAGCCATGCCAAAACTAAAAAACGGAAGGAATTCAGATATTTTCACATGGAGTATGTACGCCGGTGCTACAATCATACTAAGGCCAAAATCAGATAGCTCCATAAAAGCAGTACCGAGGCCCAATAGTATGAGCCCCAGTACATATGCTATTTCTTCGTATATTGTTTTTTTCTTCATAATTATTACGTATTTCCTGTTCTGTTGATTAGTCTACAACATCAAAGGATACGCCACCCACATTCGCCTCAGCAGTCAGATCTCCAAAATATTTATGAGCCACAGATTCTATCTGCATAGAACATTCCATGTTTGTCACGTCAAGCCCGGAAGATGAGTCACAATCAAATGTAACGCGTATCTCAATATCTTCCATACTCAGTTGGTTAGATAAGACATATCTGTACGGAGTTATATCCTTAGCAAGTGTATAAACACATGTTGCATCCTCTATTATATACCCTGCGTGATAAATTTCAATCCTAACATTTGCATTGTCACTTCCCCTGTAGGACGCCATAAAGGTAAGCTCTGCCTGATCCCCATACTGCAATCCTTTAATCTTGTCTGACGTATATGTCTTACCATCTCTGTCCATTTTCACAGGAATTACATCTATCGGTGATCTGAAGGGCGTGAGAT
>SVJB01000010.1 GCA_015069185.1 Oscillospiraceae bacterium | reverse complement strand
CGAAACCACACTGCTAAATGGTTGTCCGAAGCTTAAGCAAACAGCCAGCTGGTTTGAAGCTAACTTCCATGTCAGGGGAACAGACTTTTAAATGAAGCAACCGAACTCGGTTCAACAGGAGAAAAAAGAACTATTACCTGATTGACACTGAGACAATTATATCATGGGCTTAACAAGCCTATTGAACAAATTTTATTTAGTTATATAGATACAAATTATGTATCTAAAAAATATTATACGAGGAGTAAATTTCATGAATGTTAGCGTTGCAATACAGTCTTTGCCTCAAGCAGAAAATGATGAAGAATTAGTTAGAATTGTAGATGAGGTAATAGAATACATAAAAAGTACCGGACTCAATTATTACGTTGGTCCTTTTGAGACTACGATTGAGGGTGATGATTATGATACATTAATGGATATTGTCAAAGAGTGTCAACATGTTGCGATCCGCGCAGGTGCCCCATCAGTTAGTGCATATGTGAAAATTGTTTATCGCCCGGAAGGTGATATTCTTACAATTGAGAAAAAGACATCCAAACATCATAATTAAATTACAAAATCTGGTAATATTAGAACAACGAAAACAAACATCAAATGCTATCTTTTTTCAAAATATTATTAGCAAAAGCTTTGATAGAAGACTTAAACTTGTGCTTTTGTGAGATGTATTTTGATGATTCATATTTTATAGCTTTTGTAAGTTCCAAGGGTAATTTCCAATTATTAATATTATCAAGCTTAATAATACCGGGCATTTTGCTTATATTATTCTTTTGTAGTAGATTACGTCCTGAAACAATATGTTTCAACGTGCGAAATACAGGCTTCATACGAATAGCACTATAATCTCCTGAACAAAACGCAATGAAATTATGTCCCGGTACTATTCCATTACGCAAATATACTTCTATTTTTTTACAGGCATCTTTAAAATATACTGGATCATTCATCATTCCAAAATATTCAAAATAATATGTTTTTCCACCACAACTACATTTAAAATCCGGATAGTATACTTTGGAGGGAAGCTTGACTGAACCAAATTCGTATTCCAAATCATCAGAAGCAGTAATGTCATCTAATTCCAGCTTTGTTTCGTACTGAGGGGTAAGTCCACACTGTATAAAAGCATCGTGCAATAATAATTCTCCACGTGACATAAATCCCGTGTCAAAACTATCCATACACTTATATTTTTCTTGAGAATATGAGGCTCTTTGTGTGGCGTGCCATTGACGACACTCAGTTGCTCGCTCTAACTCTTGGACAGTATTCAACTCTTCTTCAAACAAGTCAGGAATATTGTCAGGATGATAATAAAAAGAAGATAAAATAAATTTTCGCGTACTATCAATCAAATCTATAATATATTTAAGCGATTCTGATAGATATCTATATAAGACAGACTCGCGCTTGGTATCTTCATATTCTTTATTAGTTAGAAAACGTGTAATATGATGTGTTTTATTGTGACCGTTTTCATCTTTGATTACTTTATCAAACCTTAAATAATGTTGGTTATATTCATAAATCCGAGGTTCATCACAACCCTTAGGGGTATACTTAACACGTTTTTTATAAAAGCGGATTTGTCCCGGATCAATCATATTTGCCAGGCGTTGCTGTATTTGGTGCTTTTTCTTACAAGCAGAGAGATACTGTGTTCGCAAAATTGCGTACACATCAATTTTTTCATTATCCATAATAGGTAAATCACAAAAAATCGCCATGTCAATATTGTACATTAAACACAATTGAATGACCATTATTTCCTAAAATTGTTTCATATTACGAATAAATGCAGATATTATGCGGTTAGATACATCGATTAATGAGAAAACGTTGAATAATTACACGAAAATAATATAGATAATATTTCCCATGGTAATACAATAAATGCAGCTTCGATAATGATAAAATAAATTTTCTTAAATGATTTTTTGTGAACGGAAGAAAAATCTGTTGAAAAAATCTTTCAAAAAAATAAAAAAAACTCTTGCAATCTATATAATTGTGGTGTATTATAGCTTTGTCAGAGGGGAATAGAGGTATTTAGGGGTAAAAAGTGGTACTTAAATGCAAATCAAGACCCAAATTCAAATGATTGTGACATTTTTACAAAGGATAAGACGGTGAATACACCGGCGATTTACTAAAGAAAATAATTTACAAAAGAAAAAGCGGTTCATTAACAAAACCGGCGAGCTACAAAGGAAAATTATTTACAAAAGAAAAATTGCTTTACTAAGCAAAATGTACTAAGGAGAAAGAGGTCACGCTAAAGTGTTTTTTGGAGGTTATTATAACACCATAGACGCTAAGGGCAGAGTAGTAATTCCTGCCAAATTCAGGGAAGCCTTAGGGGATAAGATTATCATCCTCAAGGGTAACGATGCGTGTGTAAACATCTATCCAGAGTCAGAGCTCAATAACATTGTAGAGCAATTCAAAGGTCAGGATCTTGACAATAAGCAGATCAGTTACAAAGTAAGAAACAAATTAACATATATGCAAGAATGCCAGTTTGATGTGCAGGGCCGAGTTACTATTCAGCAGCCACTGCGCGAGCTTATCAAGCTGGTTAAAAATGTGCATATTATAGGTGCGTATGATCACGTCGAATTATGGGACAAAGACGAGTTCATCCAGTACTGCGAGAAGCATAAAGACGATGAGACGTGATAAGGTAACTTTAACAGAAAATACCAGCGAGGAGTTTTCACACATTCCTGTACTGTTAGAGGAATGCATAGAGTCGTTGGATATAAAACGTGGTGGTATATATATAGACGGCACATTGGGTGGAGCAGGACATTCTTCAGAAATACTAAACAGGCTCTCAGGGGGCCTTTTGATTGGAATAGATCAGGATGAAGATGCCATAAAAGCTGCTGGTGAGAAGCTAGCTACAGTTCGAACTCAACTGATGGACAAACTAGCTACTGAATGCCCGGCATATACGATAAAAAAATCCAACTTCTGTAACATGCAAAATGTTTTTAAAGAAGTGGTACAAGAAAATAATCTTGAGACGCAAGGCGTCGATGGAATCCTGATGGACCTGGGTGTATCCTCCTACCAACTGGACACACCGGAAAGAGGCTTCAGCTATCGATTTGACAGTCCGCTGGACATGAGGATGGACAAAGACGGCGACCTAACCGCCGGAGATATAGTAAACAACTACACGGAGCGCGAACTGACACGAATTCTTCGTGATTACTCAGAAGAAAAGTGGGCAGCAAGAATCGCTTCTATGATAGTCCAAAGGAGAGCAAAAGCTCCTATAAAGACAACTTTTGAGCTGGTAGACATCATAAAAGCTGCTATACCGGCCAAAGCAAGGCAGGAAGGCGGTCATCCGGCCAAGAGAACCTTCCAGGCCATAAGAATAGAAGTAAATCAAGAACTTAAGGTTTTGGAGCAGGCTATAGATGCTGCGATTGATTTACTAAACGAGGACGGTAGGTTATGCATAATAACTTTCCATTCGCTGGAAGATCGGATTGTCAAAAACAAATTCAGACAGGCAATGAACCCATGCACCTGTCCTCCGGATTTCCCGGTATGCGTTTGCGGCAAGAAATCCAAAGGCAAAGTACTAACGAGTAAGCCAATAGTTGCGACTGCAGAGGAATTGGCAATAAACAACAGATCTCACAGCGCCAAGCTGAGGGTTTTTGTGAAAAAGGCAGAAAGCTGTTAACAAAATTATTAAAAGGAACACAAGCAATGAGGAGCACAAGTCCACTTAAATATGATACACGAGGAGCAGAGGACATTTACGTTAGTGTAGAGCGTCCAAAAGAAACAAACCCAGTATTATATGAAATTAAAAAGAAAAAAGAGGACAAGAAAACCAAGAAACATGTTATAGTACTTATGGTGGTATTATTCATGCTTGGTCTGACTGTTGCATTTCGTTTTGCTTCTATCACACAAATAAACTACACAAACCATGAACTTGAGAAGCAGTATACAGAGTTGGAATCTCAGATAAAAATAACAAAAGCCGACCTCGAAGGCGCCATGAGTATTTCAGAAATATCACGCATTGCTTCAGAAAAGCTCAATATGCACAAGCCACTTACATACCAGATAACATATATAAATGTCAATATCGAAGACCAAACAGAGATTGCTGATGTAGTATTGACTCAAACCATTGATACACGAACCTGGTATGAAAAATTATTTGATAATATTAAGCTGTTTTTCGGCATAGTATAAAGCGTGTGAAAAATCAGCGCAAGGGCGTGCAGTATATTGGACAAGAAAGTAATAAAACAGAAAGTAAAAGATAGTTTTACATATAAAAGTGAAGAAGTTCACCCTGGCACACGATGGAAATCATACACCGTGTGTATTGTTATTTTAACAATCCTGTCGGCTTTACTTCTGAGATTTGCATATCTGCAGATAGTAAAAGGTGACGAATACCAGAAGTTGGCATACCAACAGCAAAACTCATGGCGAACAATAAGTGCCGACCGTGGCACAATAAAAGACCGCAACGGCAATGTTATTGCTGTAAGTATTGCTGCAAATATAATAGTAATTGACCCACAAGTAATACAAAATAAAGCAGCGAAGACTCCTGGATATAAAGAAATAGTGGCAGGCGGGCTTAGCTCAATTCTTGACGTAGAGTATGAAAAAATCCTGGATCTTATCAATGCAAAATCGAGATATAAAGTTGTTGCAGAGAAAGTAAGCACAGAACTAGGTGATCAGGTAGAGAAATGGATGTCAGAAAATAAAATCACAGGAGTACATGTGGACGAAGACAGTGTACGATATTATCCAAACGGACGCCTGGCATCTCATCTCATTGGCATCACCGGTAAAGACGACCAGGGACTGCTTGGCGGCATAGAATCAACCTTTGACGAATACTTGTCAGGAACACCGGGACGAATCATAACAGCGGTAGATGTATACGGCAACGAATTACCATACGATGAAGTAACCAGACTAGAGCCCGTTGACGGCTATGATGTTACAATGACAATTGACGCAACTATCCAGAGAATGGTAGAAGAAGAACTCAAAAATGCCATTGATACATATGGTGCACAGCAAGGTGGCACGATTATCGTAATGCAACCTGATACAGGCGATATTCTTGCAATGGCATCATATCCGGATTATGACCTGAATGATCCATACGCCAAGCCTGAAAATATAATCAGCGATAACTGGAATGGTCATACAGAAGAAGATACTAAAATATTGTACTCAACCGTTTGGCGTAACAAAGCTTTAGTTGATACATATGAGCCTGGATCAACTTTTAAATCAATAACATCAGCTATCGGATTAGAAGAAAATCTAATAACACCTGCTACTATGGTAAGTGACTCACCATACGAGCTATCCGGCTGGACTATAAGCTGCTGGCGCAAATACGGCAATCACGGCTCAGAAACATTTGAAGAAGCTGTAAAGAATTCATGTAACCCTGTTTTTGCCAGATTAGCTGTTGAAAAAATCGGATTACCCACATTCTATCGATATATAAAGTCTTTTGGCTTTAATGATAAAACAGGCATAGAGCTAGAAGGTGAAGCTGGCAGTATTTTCCATACAAACCCGACTGATATCGACCTTGCCGTAACAGCTTTTGGCCAGAGAATTCAGATAACGCCCATACAACTTGCTACTGCATACTGCGCCATCGCCAACGGTGGTAAGCTCATCACGCCACGCATAGTCAAGGAAGTTGTAAACAGCGATGGCCTTATAATAAAACAATATAACACTCAAGAGGTACGCCAGGTAATATCCAAACAAACATCTCAGTCATTACTTAACATGTTAGAGCAGGTAGTAGCAGACGGCACCGGAAGTAACGCATATGTACCCGGCTACCGGGTTGCAGGTAAGACCGGAACATCTGAAACAACAACTACCGACATAGATGGAAGATACATCGTTTCATTCTGTGGCATCGCACCTGCAGATGATCCCGAACTGGTCATTCTTGTAGTCCTTGACCATCCAACAGTAGATTCTGCATCCGGCGGTCGTCAGGCAGCACCTGTAGCAGCAAATCTATTTGAGAAGATACTGACATATATGGAAATTGAACATCGTTATACAAGCCTGGATGACCAGAACATGATGGTAAAATCTTACGTGCCCAATATCGTAGGTAAGACTGTCAAAGAGGCTACAAAAATACTGGAAGATAGAGGCTTTTCCTTCACAGTGGCAGATACATCAGGCGATTATGACACCACAATAGTCACACAACAGATGCCGGCTGCAAATACGTATATCAATAATGGCTCAAAAGTGATAATATATACAAAAGCAGAGCCAGAAAAGGCAACTGTTACTGTGCCCAATCTTGTAGGGCTGACCCTGCAGGAGGCCAATAACAGACTCAGCGAACTTGGCCTGAACATGAAGGCTGATAACATAGGTACAGTTGTATCTCAATCAATAGAACCCGGCACAAAAGTTGAGAAAGGCAGCGTTATCATAATCCAGCTAGAGAACAAAGACACGGAGGCACTAGGATAATGAAACTAAAAGATTTAATAAATTTAAATAGCAATATGGAGCATTTTGCACAGCTCGATATCGAAAGCATACAAACAAACAGCCGCCTGTGTGACAGTAAGTCAATCTTTGTTTGCATAAAAGGCTATGTAACAGATGGCCACAAATATATTCCGGATGCTATATCCAGAGGCACCAGAGTTATTCTCATGCAAGATGACGGTGCAAAGCCCTCTGACACTGCAAATAGCACACAACATCAGGAAGTACTATACATTAGTCTACCGGACACCCGTGCTGCTCTTGGCCCTCTGTGTGCAAAGCTATATGATGACCCGTCTTCAAAACTGTCACTAATTGGCATAACCGGTACTAAAGGTAAGACCACCACATCTTATCTTGTGCGTTCAATTTTCACCAGCGCTCATATAAATACAGGTCTCATTGGTACTATGTACAACATCATAGGAACTAAACAGATCCCTGCTGTTCGTACTACACCGGAAGCAAACGAAATACAGCCCATGCTTGTCCAGATGTTAGAAGCCGGCTCAAAGGCATGCATAATGGAGGTATCCTCACAAGGATTGCATTTGTCCAGAGTAGGTGGCCTTAGATTCAATACAGCAATATTTACAAACTTAAGTCGTGATCACATAGGAGACAATGAGCACGCTAATATGGAAGAATATGCAGCAGCCAAAGCAAAGTTGTTTACAATGTGCCACAACGCAATAATTAACATAGACAACGACTATGCAGAGATAATGCTTGATTCTGCCAGAAAAAGTCAATTACATCCTGAAATATATACATTCAGTACAAATGCAGACAAGAAAGCAGACTTTACAGCAATAAACATACAGAAACACCCTGATAACGTTTCATATGACATAATAAACAACAAACAAACTATAATCAGCCATATACAGGTACCTATTCCGGGGCTTTTCACCGTATATAATTCAATGTGTGCCTTTATTGTTGCATACATTGCAGGCATTGATCTGCAATATATAAAAGATGGCCTTAGTAACGTATTTGTGCCGGGCAAAGCTGAGAATGTTCCTACAGGACGTGACTTTTCAGTACTCATTGACTATGCCCACAATCCTGACAGCATCGCAAATATAATTGACACAGTCAAGGAGTACGCGCGCAGGACTGTAATCGTATTTGGATGTGGTGGTGACAGAAACAGGCCACGGGCTCTGATGGGCAAGACTGCCGGTGAACACGCAGATTTTACGATTATCACATCGGATAACCCCAGAAGCGAGGATCCTGAATCAATTGTCAGAGATATAGAAGAAGGAATCAAACAAACTGACGGAAAATATATTTGTATTGTTGACAGACGCAAGGCAATTGAGTATGCTATCGACAATGCCCAGCCTGGCGATGTTATAATTTTGGCAGGTAAAGGCCACGAAACCGAGCAGATATTTAAAGATCACACTGTTCATTTTGATGAACGTGAAGTAGTAGCTCAGGCACTTGGAAAGGTGAAGTAAATGCAAATAACCCTTAAGAAAATGTACAAGTATATAAATAATATAGAGTATGCCGGAGCAGATATTGTTGCACAAGGTGTATGTGTGGACTCACGCAAAGCAACTGCAGGTAGTATGTTTGTGGCTCTCCCAGGTGAAAAAGTGGATGGACATTCATATGTTGGTAAAGCAATAGAGAATGGTGCTACACTTATACTGGCACAGATAGATCACAGAGAAGATTTGACACAGTACGAAAATATAGCGCATATAGTGTATACGGATAATACTTTACTTGCTATGGGTAAGTTGGCCGGTGGCTTACTGCGTGAGCAAGAAACCACCAGAGGACTCCCTAGAAAGAAAATCGCAGTAACCGGTAGCGTGGGTAAGACCACTACAAAAGAAATGATTGCTTGTAGCCTTGCTGCAGGTGGTAAAGTGCACAAGACACAAGGAAATCAGAATAGTGAGATTGGCTTTCCTTTGACAATATTTGACATGCCGGAGGATACCGAATATGCAGTTTGTGAGATGGGCATGAGAGGTCTGGGGCAGGTAGAGTACTTGACAAAGATATTCAGACCTAATATAGGAGTTGTGACAAATATTGGCACTTCACACATGGAATTACTTGGTTCCAGGGAAAACATACTGCGAGCAAAGCTGGAAATCGTAAAGGGTATGGAAAATACCCCAGAGTCGATTCTATTACTTAACGGCGATGACGATATGTTGTCTGACACAACATTAGTAAACCAAATTCTGTCAGAATATGGCGCAACAGATATAACTATCAAATACTTTGGCATGCGACAGGACTGTAACTTCAGATACTACAATGTAACTGATCATCAGGATGGTCAGGAGTTCTTACTTGATGGCTTGACTAACCAAACGACAACAGTACAAATCAGTATACCCGGCGTCCACAATGTTGCCAATGCCACTGTAGCTATAGCTTGCGCTCGGATGTCGGAGATAGATGCAGCTAAGGCAATCGCAGCTATAGCAGAATACAATAACGAGGATTCACTGAGACAGAAAATACATCGGCTTGGAAATGTTACTATAATCGATGATACATATAATGCCAGCCCGGAGTCTATGAACGCTGCTCTTACTGTACTTCGCAATATGGATGCAGACATCAAAGTTGCTGTTCTGGCAGACATGCTCGAGCTGGGCTCTTTCTCACGCAAAGCACATGAGCAGGTTGGACAGACCGCTTCATTCTGCTCAGACTATATGATTGCGTATGGAGATTTGGCAGAATTATACACAAAAAAATATAAGAATACATCTTATCACACAGACGAGCTACACGACGCAAAAGGACTTGTATTCTCATTAATTGATATTTTTATGGTAGAAAAAGGCAATTCTATGGCGTTTCTTATCAAAGGGTCCAATGCTATGCAGATGAATGAAGTGGCTAAGGCAGCTGTAACATACGTAAATAATATAAGAGGGAAGTAAGATGGCAGTAAAGATCACAATATGTTTTATTATATCCTTTGCAATTGCGGTTTTGTTTGGACCAATATACATACCGCTACTCAAACGTCTTAAATTCGGACAAACTGTTCGCGACAATGGTCCTAAAACACATTTAAGTAAGCAGGGGACACCCACTATCGGTGGATTGATATTTATGACAGCGATGCTGCCGGCAGCTATATTTATGGCGCTGCGCTATGGCTACACAGACATACTCATAATGATGATAACAATGTTTGGATTTGGTGTTGTAGGCTTCCTGGATGATATACTTAAAATAAAACGCAAGAGCAAAGACGGTCTCAATGCCAAGCAGAAGATGGCCTTGCTCTTCATCATAGCAGCTGGCTTTTCATGTTACATGTATTTTATACGTGACTTCAATACGGTTGTGTGCATAGATTTATTTGCCACCACTATAAGCTTTGATATCGGTTGGGGCTTTATCCCTCTATCGATTCTCGTATTATTGTCCGCAACCAATGCAGTAAACCTGACGGACGGCCTTGACGGACTGTGCGCCGGCAGTTCTTTTATTGTATTCATATTCTTCATGCTGGTGTCTATGTTAAAACTTGACAATCCCTCCATCGTGTATTTCTCAATAATAGTAGCCGGTGGGTTGCTGGGATTCCTGATATTTAACTACAAACCTGCCAAAGTTTTCATGGGCGACACAGGATCGCTTGCCCTGGGCGGTGCTATTGGTGTATGTGTCATAATGTTGCAGCGTCCCTTCATGCTACTTCTTGTAGGCCTGCTATTTGTTATCGAAGCAATGTCCGTAATGTTACAAGTTACATATTATAAACTCACTCATGGAAAACGCCTTTTCAAAATGGCGCCGATACATCATCACTTTGAGCTGATGGGTTGGAGTGAGAAGAAAGTTGTTACCATTTTCTGGATATTTACACTGGTGTGCTGCGCTATAGCATATTTTGCAGTGTGAACACATATATTTAAGCTAACGAAGGGAGGTTGAGTGATGAAGCAGGATCATATTACCGGTGAAAAGTCTTCTGTTGCCAATAGCACTAACAGTATCAATAACGCAGAGGCTTTTAAAGAAAGAGAAACGAAGAAATCTATGCGACTCGCCAGTAAATTCAGAGAAAGTCTTCGTTATGAACAAATGGACTTCTGGCTACTTCTTTCTATCATTTTGCTCCTGGGCATAGGCACAATGATGGTCTTTAGTGCATCTACTGCCTCCGCTTACCGCCTGACCGAGACCTCTACAGCTTATACAATATTAACAAAACAACTTGGATACGTATCTCTTGGTCTGGTTGTCATGTTTATCTTTGCCAAAGTTAATTACAAATTCTGGGCGCGCTTTACTATACCGTTCTTTGCAGCCAGCATGCTTCTGCTGGTTATGGTTTTGCTGTTTGGTTTAGTCCGCAACAACGCCAGGCGTTGGATCAATCTTGGTATAGAATTCCAGCCGTCAGAAATATTTAAAATAGCTCTTATATTCTTCCTGGCTTACGTTTTTTCTCGCCCGGGTCTTGCATACAAAGCACAGCGCCTGATGGGAATAGTTATATATCTGATACCTATAGGGGCGGCTTTTGTGCTTATAATGCTGCAACCTCACATGAGTTGCCTTGTGATTTGTGGCTTTGTTCTCATTGTTATGATGTTTGCGGGTAAAGTAAAGATGCCAACATATATTGCTATTATATTGCTTGGTGCCATGCTTATCGGCGGCTTTCTGTTGATATCCCATTTTTTTCCAGATCTGATTAAGTCTGATAAGCTTTCTTTTGAATATATTGCAGAGCGCTTAGCTGTTTTCTTTAACAAAGAGGAGGGTGCTGGCTCCGGTGCTGACGACTATCAGATCAAACAGTCCCTGTACGCTATTGGTTCCGGAGGGCTCTTTGGCCGTGGCTTTGGTCAGGGTATACAAAAGTATCTATATTTGCCTGAGCCCTACAATGATTTTATTTTCTCAATCCTTGCAGAGGAGTTGGGTTTTGTTGGTGTCAGTGTTGTTATCCTCCTGTTTGCGCTTTTCATATTCAGAGGCTACAAAATTGCTGCCAACGCTCCTGACCGCTTTGGTTCATTGGCGGCCTTTGGCATTACATCCCTCATCGCTATACAAGTCCTGATGAATCTGGCGGTTGTTTCAGCCTCCATGCCTGTAACCGGCATCTCTCTGCCGCTTTTCAGTTACGGCGGCACATCACTGGTCATCATGCTGGCAGCCATGGGTGTACTGCTAAATATTTCCAAACAGTCTCACTACAATAAATTTTAATTTTTTTTGTTATCAAATTTTTGTGAAAAGCCCTCGCATCCATTCACAAAAAAATCTAACCGCAACAAAAGAGGCGCGCAACCAAAGCTGCGCGCCTTTTCAACAATCTCAATCTCAACTGTCCATCATCCCTCAACAGAGAGTCCAAACACACCACTGTCGATAAGAATATAATCATCAGACCAATGTGCGCCACCTGTAACCCAATGTCCGGGACCGTAAGCACTATGAATCGGGGGAGTCAGATGCAAAGGTCCGTAAGTATTACGTCTGGAGCAAACAAGTGTCAGCTCAATATCCTCACCGCGCTCTAAGAACTTCTCAATATTTGCCTCATAAGGATCCCAACCGATAACAACTGCCTCTTCCTCACCGGAAGCAGAACCATTCACTTTAAGTAATGAACCACAGAAGCTATCAATCTTCAGCACTTTGGCATCTTTATTTGCAGCCTTAATAACATCAGCCGGTATCACATAAGTAATCTTACCTGTATAGAAGGGCAGATCATAATTAACAAGATTCTTAAGACCAACCAATGCCGGCAGAGCGGTAAGAGTTCTCTTATTACCCTCTACGTGAACACCAAAATCACCAACAAGATACAGCGACTCAATATTCGTAGCTCTCATAAATGATACCTTAGCGGTAACCACGTTACGACCCTTAACAATCGCTCCTGCAGGAATATACAACTTCTTAAAGGCAATATCAATCCAGAAATCATTAGAATCTTTATTCTCAAGCTTAATGCCGTTGATTGAATACTCAAAATTCTCAGGACGTTCTGCTGCAACAAATACAGGTCCTGCAGGTACTTCATCACAATAAAACTCATAGTTAAGTACCAAATCACCGTATACATCTTTACAGTTGAGCTTGGTAAACCAAGGCTGCAGCATCTCACCGCCACGAGACTCAATACCGATATGAGCACGCACCTGACGATCTACCTTAAGCGCTTCGCCAACAAAATGCTGACCATCAAAGTCACACTCGCACATATCAAGTACACACACATTATTCTCGCTAAGCTTATAGTCAAGCTCAAGCCCTGCATCCAACGATGATACAGTACCAATAGACTCAATCTTCTGGCTACGACACGCAAGCGTATCATAATCATCAGATGAAGCCTTTGTAGTAATTACATAGAACTTATCCGCGGCAGAGTACATGTCAAAGCAAACTTTAAGGATGCCATCTGTAATCAGGCAAGGCACTTTATATCTGATACCTGTTGCCAGATCCCACTGCTCAACCACAACATTATTCACATCAATACCATTAACCGGCAGGGAAGAAATATTAACTGTCATCTCAATATCTCTGACAGAGTCTTTGCGGTCAGTATTAATCATAGCAACATACACACTGTTATTATCTGCATCATAACGTACCTGGGATAATACAGCTTTGTTTGATATAACAACATCACATGATACATTCTTTCTGACAGCATTAACAATATCATCTTCCTCAAAAGCAACATTAACTGCGCCTGCCATCTTAGATAGCTCATCAGGTAAAGTAGATTCCTGGGCGTCAATATATGCCGGTAGGTCTCCTGCAAACACAACACTGCCTCCGGCCTCCATGAACTCTTTAAGAATCTTTGCAGTAGTAGGTCTCATAGTAAGCATACCTGCCACCACAACAGTCCTATAACAAGCCTGACCAATACGCAACACAACAGCACCGTCTACCTTATCAATGCTATACATACCGGCAATCATCTGCTCCTCGCCGTAGTCAAAATCAATATGGTTATCTGCCAGAATATGGAAAAGCTTCGTATAATTCTGCTCAATCGGAGCAATCAACTCATCTCTCAGACTAATCCACTGAGCCCAACCAATATGAATCTGAGGCCACAAGCTCTCAATAGGATTCATCACAAGCACATCGCAAATTGGCTTACCTTGCATCATCATCAAGCCAAAACGTGCAAAATATGTTTCTAAATATGAGTAATCCTGCCAATATGTAGACTGATGGAGAATACTGCCAGGGTAGTCACGCTTAGACTCTCCCTCCATACAGTACCATGACAAATGCTGACATCTCAAATTGATTCCATACAGCGCCTGCCAATCACCGGTAGCCTTCTGTCCCTTAAAATCAAACTGCCATCCGGTACATCCATACAGCTCAGACAGCATCCATTTCTTACCAAGCTGTCTCGCAGCAGACGCAATTTGCTTAACAATCCAATAACAAGTATTAAACTCTGTCAGCACATCAACACCGGGCACACCCTGATATTCGTAAAAACGCATCAATGATCCATGAGGTGATGTCTGGTTAGTTAATGAATCTTCATGCAGCACATGTCCTGTAAACTCAATATTATTTGCAATACACCAATCATTAAGAGGCTTTGCAAATCTTTCCAAGAAAAGGTTGTCTGCCAGATCTACATAATTAAGACGTGCTCTGGAAAAACGATTGCCATCAATATGATAGAAAATCTCCGGCAGGATAGGGCGGATATCATAGCCATATCTCTTCTCAAACTCCTCAAACAAATCATCGGTATACGCGGTCTTGCACTGCTTCACACCGTTTGCCTCAGTCAGATTATCCAGCAGATGGCCTCTATGGGGCTCGTCTGTAAATATACCCTTGATCGTAGTACCCAGTCTATCACCGCACTTTTCCTTATACTTCTCATGAGTCAGCTCAATAAACTTCTCAGTAGCCTTATAGCTCATAGTATCAATATAAGTATTTCCGTTATAGTTATTATTCGGGGCTTCGTTTGACACCTTAAAGAGCAGCACCTTATAGCCCTCAGCCAGCTTATCCATAGCGCCAAGCTCGTCGGCACAAGTCTTCTTATAGTCATACAGCTTATATCCATCAGGTTTACCTGTGAAAATCTCCAGCACTCTATCAAACTCTGCCTGATGCTCCTTGTAATATTCAAGACTCATCTCAAACAGCTCTATAGACTTAATCCTGTACTGCTCGTCCACTGTAACCTTACCGCCGGCACTGCCACTGGGCCATCTGTCCTCATCATACAGCCATGCCTCCATACCGATTTTCTCACTCTCATCTGATACGGCATTTATAAGATCAAACCATTCTTCGCCAAGATACTCAGTAATAAGACCTGTACGCGAATGCATAAAATATCCACCTAAGCCCATTTCTTTCATAATATTAGCTTGACGAATGAGCTCTTGCTCCTCTAACTCGCCATTCCATGACCAGAAAGGCTTACCACGATATTCGTTCCCGGGATTTGAAAATGTATCAAGTAATTGTTTCTTATTCATATCCTGTCTCCTTTGCATTTTAATATTGGGCTTATTTTAACAGTTTTACTGACACATTACCACCTATCTGTGAAAATTTTTCTGAAATATTTTCATAACCGCGTTTTATATATCCCTCGTCATATACATTACTAACTGTACCAGGTTCTGTTGCGAGACTTGCTAATATCAGAGCAGCTCCTCCTCTCAGATCATGAGAAATAAGATTTCTGGAAGCCGTGAACCTGCAGGTACCAATGCGTTCTAATCCTGTTATAACCGCAGCTCCTGTACGCTTATGGATCTTGGCACCCATTTTACTGAGTTCTTCTGCCAGCATGTATCTATATGGAAACACTGTATCTGCTAAAATAGATGGACTATATTCACTTGCTATCAGGCATAACAGCGGCATAATCAGCGGCTGCATATCTGTAGGGAAAGCAGGGTAGGGCTTTGCAACAATATATAAAGGTGTGTTCAATTGTTTATCTAACAAACCTTTTATTACATGTACAGTGTCCTCTGAAACATTAATCTCACATCCCATTTTCCTTAATATAGTAAGCAATCGTCTGATATCACGAGGGTTACATTTTGCCACCTCTACATCACGTCCGGTCATCACACCGGCAGTAATGTATGTGGCGGCCTCTATTCTGTCAGGAATAACAGTTATATGAGCCTGGCATTCAATCATATCTCTTCCTTTTATAACAATTGTACTCGTACCTGCACCATCTATATTGGCTCCTGTCTCAGTAAGATATTTACAAAGATTAACAATTTCAGGTTCTCTTGCTGCATTCTTGATTATAATTGTATGGTGGCTTGCAGCTGCCATTATTAAAATATTCTCTGTGACACCTACGCTTGGATATGACAGTTGCAATACACTGTCCAGTAGTTTTCCTTGTACATGTATAGTGTTATCCTCGTTTACTTCCAGCCCCAATGCATGCAATGCCTCAATATGCATATTAACCGGCCTGGGGCCCAGTACACAGCCTCCGGGAAACGCTATATCGGCTTCACCGAATCGTCCCAGACTGGCCCCCAAGAAAGCCAGTGTTGCTCTGCATTTTGAAGTAAGTTCTTGCGGTATATTTGTATACATTGCATCGGAAGCATCTACCACAACACTATGATTTTCATGACTTACATTGCAGTTAAAGGCTTTTAATATTTCAATTGCTACATCTATATCTGATAAGTCGGGTACGTTGTAAATGTACGATGTACCTTTGTTAAGTAAAGTGGCAGCAAGAATAGGTAACACCGCGTTCTTTGCGCCTCCGATCTCGACTCTGCCACTTAAAACACTGCCTGCTATTTCATATCTATACGTAGCCATATACTCATCCCATTTTGGATATACACGCTATATTTTATGTGCAAAGGTGAGGATGTGTTAATGATTTGTAAACGCACTTCCTGCAATTACCATTGATAAAACTATTTTGAAAATGTACTATAAAAAACGAAAAAAATACAAGCATTTTGTATTGTGTTTTTTGTAAGCGTGTGCTATGATGTCTCATGTATAGTTACAGGGTGGGGTAGAGTATGTCTCCCAGCCAGAGTAACTGTAAATAAAATATGAATGGATTTATCTATTTATATTAAAACGCTATTATTTTAGGAGGAAAAGGAATATGAGTGACTATTCCAAAATTTTCAGACGTTCATGGTCTCTCTTGCTTGCAGTTGCGATACTGTTTACTGCAATCGGTCCTGTATGGTGGTCAGGCGTATCTGCTGATGTAGATACAGAGAGTAAGACTGCCGGCAAGATTATAGCTGAGAACTATGAGCTTACAGAGGCTGAGGAGCAGATCCTGAAGTCCGGTTATCTTATCGGTGATTCATATGAGTTTAATAAGCCTACAGATAGTGATAATCTCATTTCTGTAGATCTGGACTCAAAGACAATCACAGCTAAGAGCTTTACTGACGCATCAGGCAACAAGTGGAGCCCTGTAAAGGCATTTGTAGTTGATGCCAACGAAAATACCGAGAACGTAACTCTTACAGACGGCAAAGGTACATACGCATATGACGGCGATGCCTTCTCTGTAAAGGTTGATTATGAGGTTACTGTTGAGATTGACGAGGCTACACAGAGTGCGATACTAAATGCACCTGCAGCGTTGAAGCAGGCTATTGCTAATATGGGCATTATTGCTTCAGGTGAATCAAGTTCACAGCTGGGTACTATCGAAGCAGCTATGGGTGTTTTACAACAATTGGCTAATGGTATCGATTTGGGTTGGGCATCAGCGCAATTAAAGGAACCTGCAATAAATGCGGTTAATACTCTTAATGCTCAAATTAAGGATATAGGAAACTTTTATATAACTAAACTTGTTGAGGAGTACACTGCTGCTGACTCAAAGGTTGAATATGTAGTAGTTAACAGGCAGAAAGTAATAGATACAATAAAAGATGCTTATACAAATCTCAGTATTATTGCTACAGATGTTTTACTCAATAATGAATTACTTGACGGATATTTAAATTCAACTGATCAAGCTTCATACACCAAATGGATGGCCTTTAAGAGTGTTATCAACACTTGGTGCGCAACAAATGAGCCTGTAGCAAATGATGCATGGATTATTGCTGACGCCGTATATCTTAGAGATGATTTGACTTCAGTTGCATATGCAGCGCTTGATGTTATGGTAGCAGAGCTGGGCGACACGACCACAATTTCTACTATTAAGAATCCACTGGTTTTAAGCTCAAAAACGTTAACATACAACATGAGCATGTCGGATGTTACAGTTAAGGTTGTTATCAAGACAGCCAGTGGTGTTGTAGGTTCAAATGAGCTTGTTGTCAAAGATGAGAACACAACAGTAATCACGCTTGCAGATGGAACAACAAAAGATGAGATTTTGGATGCAGTTGCAGCAAGTGGTATTGTTGCAGATTCAATTAATGAATGGGGCGATATGTATATTGCTAACCAATTTGAGCAATCTACAACAGATCTTCCCGACACAATTACAAAAGATATCGAATACGTTATAACATATTCTCCTAAGTACTATACATTAATATATTTGGGTGCTGAATCATCAGTACCATACGGCTACAAGCTTATGTTGGAGCCACACAGTGATGCTACAAAAGCATACGACTATTCAGTAAATGGCAGCTATTATGCAGAGGGTTCTGTATATACAGTGGTAGGTAACACTAATATTACTCGAAGCGAAGGAAAGTCATACGTTACATCTAATCTTAAGGATATAGCGAATGATCGTTATTTTGAATATAACGGTAAGCAGTATTTAATTCTTAAATCTGATGCGGTAGTAGTTGGTGACAGACAGATCAGTGTCAGATATCCTGATAACAAAGGAAATATTGTTACTGTAAATGACGGTCAGATTACTGCCAATAAATATCATTCAAGCTATGCAGGTCTTGATTGGGTTCCTTATACATACACTGTAGTAACTGATTCAGGAAACTTTGTTCATAAGTTTGATGGCACTACTGCTACAATCACAGAAGCGGATTATAACCGTGTAGAGGTTATTTACCGACTGGTACTCTCTAACATACCAGAGGATGAGATACTCGAGATACTTAAAGTGCCCGGCATTTTATCAGAAGATGCAGCAAATCAGAAGGCTGCTCTCGACAGACTTGGCAATTATGCTGATCAGATGGCTCAACTTGATAAAACTAAGTTAGGTGCTTTGAATGGTGTTATTGATGTAACAGATTTACATAGTGATCCTGCTAAAAGTGATGAACTCAAAGCATACTTTAAGTCTGTTGTTACTAGCATTATCAATAACTGTTTAGATGGCAGCCAACTTAAAATATACACTATGTTGTCCGCGTATTTGAATGAATATACTGGCGGCTTAGAATATTACTACAAGAATAGTGAGGCTATTATAAATGAGATAAATATTCTTAGTGGTTATTTGACTGCTATGTTTGCAGATGATGAGAAGGTAGCTGCTCTTGAGGTTTTAGTCGAAGCAGCAGGCTTCCCGGAATATGCTGAAAAGATTCAAAATCTGGAAAAAGCAATGAAGGATGTTAAGGAAGCGCTCACACCTCCGAGTGAGTATATAGATACTGAGAGTGCAGATCTCGGAAACCTTATTGATGCACTGCTTATGAGTGGAGATGCTTCTCAGTATACATATGGTGAGCTTTATCTCGAATCAGAAGCTATTATAATCAATGCTCAAACAAAGGTTAATATATCAGCAAGTGTTCAGGTTCAAGGTGGCAGACCAATAAGCATTGATCCTATAACATTTGATAGAAATCATGTTATCAATGAAGAAGATATTGCTAAGATTGTTAACGCTATTAAAGAGAAAATTGCAGAGTTAGGTATTGATACTAAGTATTATAATACTGACTATACCGAAAACTATTTTGATAGTTTCGTAGGTAAGGCTGCAAAAGAGTTAGATTCTTCATACTCATTCATTTGGACTCCTATTAAATATACAGTAAATATAGAAGGTTCTTCTTCTGTAGAGATTGATGTTAATAATCTGACAATCAGTCTCCCGGCAGGAAATGCAACAACACGTTATGAATATATTATAGATGGCCAATCAGGTCTGACAAGTGGATACAAATTCACATTAGAGCAGATCGACAGACTCTTTGATAACGTTAATAGAGAATATACTGTATTTCGTGAAGAAATAAATATTCAACGTGAAAATCTTGTTAATATGGTAAATGATTTGAATAGCTCCGTAACTAATGGTGCAGTTAGATTTGCACTCATTGAGAAAGATGGAAAATATTCAATCGTATTAAAGGTAAATGCAGATAACATGAACAATATGATGTCTGCTATGCAGGAAGCTGCTATGGGCTTAGTTAACTCCGGATATTCATATATCGGACTTGACGGTAAAGGACTTCTTTATCTTGATGATGAATCAGTGCTTACTATCTCAATGCAGGCAGTTGTTGACGCTGTTATGAACAGCGGTTTTGGATCTGATACACTTATTAGTGCAATGGATGCAAATGGAAATATTAAGAATCTCGTATTAGATGGCGATGTTATTTCCAATGCTGTTTTGAATGCTCTTGGTGGTCAGCTTGTTAAGACTACAATGCAACTTGGCAATTCATCTTCTGATAACTGCAATGTTGATTTCTATATAACATTAGGTAGTGCATCTGATATGATTGTTAAGTTAAGAAATCTTCTTGCAGATGAACTTGCTCCGTACTTCAGCTTTGTATGCGAAGATGGTCAGACAAAGATTAGCCTCACATTACCTGAAAAGGCATATGAAGCATATCTTGCTGTACTGCTTGCTACAGATAATGTAGATATCACAGATATTAACTCATTGAACGGTGAGATTGCTATAGGTTTTGCAAAGGATATAATTGAGCCCTTGCTTACAGGCAATGTGACAACTCAGACAATTGAGAATACATTGAATATGCTTGGATACAAACTGAATCTTACAGGTTATGAGACAGTATTCCAGGCTATATGCGATGCTTATAAGACCTTTACCTTTACATATGAAGAGCAATCAACAACAGCAGTAGGTAATATTGCGATTGCAGATATTATTGATAAGCTCAATATGGGTGATCTTGGTAAGATGATTGCAGAGTACGATACAGGTCTTGATATTACGTTAAATGTTGCTCTTGAGAATCTTGGCAATAGATACAACGGTCTGTATTTTGACATTAATGCAGAGGGCATAACAAATAAGATTGGTTTGACTAAGGATATAGCTTCCAAACTTAATACTCTATCAGGTACTTCACTTGTTGTTCTTCTCAGCGATATTGATGCAAGTAGCAGATTGGTATTCAACAATACTACAGTGCTTAACCTAAATGGTCAGAGAGTATCAGGTAATATTATTGCTAATGGAAATTTAACAATAATAGATACAACTCTTACTACAGGTGAGTGTGGACGAGTAGACGGAGTCATATCGGGTAATGTAACAATTGTATCCGGCCAATATGATGCTGATGTAACTGATTATCTTAAGACAGGATATAGCCAGAATGATGATGGTGTGGTTATAAATGATATTTACACAATTGTTAAGGATTCAGATGGAAATGTAACTGTTGAGATTGATGCAGGTTTACTTGCTACAGAGGCTTTACCGAATCTTAAGGCAGTTGCAGTTGATATTGTTTCAGAATTAATCTTTAATGGTTATACAGTTAATAAGTTATATATCGATGGCAATAAAGTATATGATATTACTATTGAGGATTTTGTTGGTCTATATGCAGGTGAGGACACAGGCAAGAATCTGATTAACAAGATTACAGAAATGGTTGATAGTAACGAACTGGAGGCTCTGATCAATACAGTTCTTGCTGACATTACAGATTTTGCAACAATTGAGAATGCAATTAACAGCGATACACCTATTCTCTCATATGATATGACAACAGGTTCATGGAATATCAAACTCGAACATGTTGAAGACGGTGATTATCTCACAGGTTCTATTGATTCAAGTAATGAGAAAACTAATAAGTTAAATATTCTCGTTACAGGTACTGAAGAAGATAAACAGCTTCTTGCTGATATCTTTGGTGCTCTTGATGATACAACAGATGTTGATGTTTCTGTAGATTTGAATCAAGGTTTTGATAGCAATAACGATAAGAATTTTGTACTTGATTGGAATGCTTCCGGTAGTGTTATAGTTGATCTCACTGAAAATCCTGATTATGCAATTATGATTGCTGTTATGATTGCTGATGGTTTGAGTGCTCAGGAAAGAGCTGATCTCGTTGCAGGTATTGAGGCATATTACACAACATACACATTTACAGAACTTGAGAAAGCATTTAATAATCTCAAAATTAGTCAGGTTATAAAAGCTCTCAAGAATATTACTAAGGATGATAGCTTTGAGGAAATGATAGCAAATCTTGGCCTTAAAGATATTGTTGAGGCAGATGTCGTTGAGCTTGAGAAACTCTTCGATGCAATCGCAAAGCTCGTAGCTGCTGTTGCTCGCAAGCTTAATATCACAGGAAATGATCGTTTAATTGGAAGCTTTGTAAATGCAGATGGCACATACACAGTATCAAAAGAAAACATTGGCAAAGAAATCTTTATTGAACTTATCAGAGGCTATGGCTTGACAGTTGATCTTGATATTACAAAGGTATACATTTCAATTGACATATTTGGCGTTACTGCTCCTGAGTTTATTGATGGAACAGGTACACCAGAAGTTGGTACACATGATAAGATTGTTGGCTCATTAGTTGATACAGAGAACAAAATTATTTATCTTGATGCTCATTATCTTGGTGTAAAGATAGGAGACCTCAAAGATCTCTTTACCTTCTATGCAAAATATGCTGACTCTATTGAGATAGTTATTGGTGATGGTAATACAAATGCAATTGTGTGCAATGGCACAAAACTGATTGCTACAGCATCTAATGCAGCCGGTCTCAAAGCTACTATTGAATATACTATTGTTATAGTAGGTGACGTGAACGGAAATGGACGTATTGAGTCTGGTGACGCAGTACTTATAAACCAGAGTCTTGCTCAATTAAAAGATATCACTGATATCCAGAAGCTTGCAGCTGATATTAACAACAACGGCAGAATCGATATCGGTGATGCAACTAAAGTTGCAAGAAAACTTGTTTACTGGGATGAGTATGAATCATCACTGGTTGACACACCGAATGTGTGAGAAGGAGGCAAAATAAATGAAAACAAAGACTATATTATTTTTATTGCTTACCTTAGTGTTAACATTTAGTGCAATTATTCCGGCCTTCGCACAAGCTGTTCCTGAGAGAACAGCTGCCGAGGCAGGTAAGGTTGTGACTGTAGAATTTAAATATGAAGGTATTACAGGTATCAATGGTACATTTACTTGTTCTAACAAGGATATGATAAGTGATATTCAGATGGATACTGATAATTACTTAGTTACATTCAATGAGAATACGGGTGTGTTTATGTATCATGGTTCTCAAGCAATTGATTTTGTTATCACTCTTAATATCACAATTGCAAATACTGCAAAGATTGGCGACGAGTGCGTGATACAATTTGAATACGAGATACCGGATGCAGAGGCAGGATTACCGTCTATACCAGAATATTCATATGATAAGATAACACTTTATATTATTGACTATTCAGAACTCGAAGCACAAATTGCACGGACTGCTAATCTGGTAGAGGATGAATATACAACAGAATCTTGGACGATCGTGAAGGATGCTTTAGATAAAGCAGAGAGCTTGTTAGGCAATGCTACAACACAGGATGAGATTACTGATGCAGCAACAGCTCTTAAGAATGCTATAGATGCGTTAGAAAAGAAACCTGTTGTGATACCTCTTGACTATACAGAACTCAATAATCAGATTGCAAGAACAGAAGGTCTTGTAGAGGATGATTATACTGCAGAAACATGGGGTCCAATGGCAGATGCTTTGGCAGCAGCAAAAGCTCTTGTAAACAATGCAACAACACAGGATGAAATTACTAATGCAGCAACAGCTCTTAAAAATGCTATAGATGCGTTAGAAAAGAAACCTGTTGTGACACCTCTTAACTACGATGAGTTGAATGCACAAATTAAAGATGCTGAGTCAAAGGACGAAGACCAATATACAACAGAATCTTGGGCGGCTATGATTGTAGCCCTCGGGAGTGCACGCAGCGCTCTTACTGATGCGAAGACACAAGAGGAAGTAGATGCAGCTGCAAAAGCTCTTAAAGATGCAATTGCCGCACTTGTAGAAAAACCTGTTGTGACACCTCTTGACTATACAGAACTTAATAATCAGATTGCAAGAACAGAAGGTCTTGTAGAGGATGATTATACTGCAGAGACATGGGGTCCAATGGCAGATGCTCTGGCAGCAGCAAAAGCTCTTGTAAACAATGCAACAACACAGGATGAGATTACTAATGCAGCAATCGCTCTTAAGAATGCCATAGATGCGTTAGAAAAGAAACCTGTAGTTAAGCCTCTTGACTATACTGCACTTGACAAGATTATTGCAGAAGCAGAGAGTAAAGAGAAGGATAAATATACTGAGGAATCATGGAATAAAATGATTGAAGAGTTAGCTAATGCACGTGCTACACGTGAGAATGCTACTACACAAGAAGAGATTAATAATGCCACAGCAGCTTTAACACAGTCTGTAAATGCATTGAAGCTCAATGATAACGAGACAGGAGATAGCTCTGTAATGCTTATCCTCTCAATAGTTGTACTTGTTGTAGCAACTGCTTCACTTGTTTATTCAAAGAAAAGAACTACAGTTAGATAATGATATTATAACCCGATTGGCTCTATAAAGAGCCAGTCGGGGATTAGTGTCTTAGGAGAATGAAAATGGGTATTTTTACCAAAGAACAGAACTGGAAAAGAAAAGAATATGAAACGTGGGATGAGGCTTTTAGAGGATTATCGCCTATCATAAGGCAACAATCTGTAAGAGTGGCTGCTTATACCCAGGTTCTGTTTGTACAAGCGTGCAAGCTTAAATTTGGTATGAATACCAAGGATGGAGAAAATCGTATGAGAGGTCAGTATTCTGATCTTGCATACAAATGTGGTATGTACCATCAGTTAGGTAAAGCTTTGGTGCCTCCGGAGTATCAGATATTACAAAGAGACTTTACCGGAGAAGAGAGAGCAGTATATCGTAAATATACAACAGACGGAAGATTGCTTGTTGCTACTCTTCAAGAAAGAAGTGCCAAAGCTGCCCGTAAGCGTAAAGGCGAACTTGAAGAATTGCCTACGAATAATATTCCGTGGCTCATGATACGAGAATCATGTGAACAACACATGGAAAGATGGGATGGATCCGGATATCCTGAAGGACGCCTGGGTAGCGATATAAGTCCTATTGCCCAGATAGTTGGTATAGCAAAGGAATTAGATCGTATTGCTGCAGAGACTAAGTCAGAGGAACCATTTGAACTTGCAATGGAAGAACTTATTCTTGCTTCAGGAACTAAATGGTCTCCGGAATTAATTGAGGTACTCAAAGAGGCAAGAGAAGAATGCCAGGCAATATATAACAAATACATAAGCTATACTCGTACACTTCCAAAGACAATAGGTCTGGTAGATAAGAGACCAAGTAGAATGATGGGACTCAAATACAGACCAATGATGTGTGACGATCAGGGCAGTATAGTAATGTATGAAGCTACTCCTTGGTTTGGAGGTATTATCGGAGAACCGGAAAGTACAGAAGGTATGCAAGATTTACAAGAATTATTCCAAAGAACAAATCTTACAGAGGATTTATCCTGGTACTTCTTGTATGAGGCTACTGATGCAGTTCTTCGTATAAACAATTGTAATTTAAAGGTTGATGGAATAATGCTTAATATGCTTCCGGAATTCTATGGTCTAGAGACACAGCTCCAGAAGTTTAATCAGCTTTTCATTGACCAACCTATTGATAAACATGCAATTATGCTGACAATTCCTGAGAGTGTACTGCTTACATCTACAAAAGCACAGATGGAAGTAATAAGGAGATACACCAGAAATGGCATTAGATTAGTGCTGGATGGATATCATCCTGATAGTATACCATCGGAAAGATTAATTGAGATGGGAATTACTGCAGTGCGTATTGATCCGGAACTATATATGCAGCAGGATACAGCTAATGCTATAACAAAACTTATCAGACAAGGATTTACTGTATTTGGTGGACGGGCAGACAATTATGATACATTAAGATGGTTGTTTGCTTGTGGTGTGAGATGTACGTCAGGCACTATGACCGGTATTGAAGTAAACGAGGATGATATGATACTGGATTCTCTGGCAAGAGAACAGGTATAAGGAGTACAGAAGATAATAAATGGCTGAAAATGATGGAAAGAAAAAAAATCAGAAAGAGCCGAAAGTAACCGGTGAGGAGAGAAAACAACGAAGACCGATTTTTAAGAAAAGAAGAGGAGGCGTTGTACTCACTAGAGACGAAGTGATTGCGATCAAGGCAGGTCGTAAGAAGCTTCGTAAAGAAATGAAGGCAATGGGGATTAAGAGTAAGAAGGAATTCGAGCTTACAGCTTCAAGCCTTGGTTTGTACTTTGATAAAAACAGATTCTTAGCGCTATTGTGGTGGTTCTTCGGACGCCATGGAGGATGGTTGTTACTTGCATTAGCAGGATTGTTGCTTCTCTTGTTACTTGGTGTGTCATATGTAACAGAACTTCGTGGACACTTTACAATAAGTATGTCTGATGAGCTATTCGAAGAAGGATTGATTCTTTCCGAAGAGGCCGACTTTAGTAATCCTGTGTCGCATTTGTTCAGTACTCCTGCAGAGGGGGTTCCATGTGTATCAATACAAGATATACCTGCGGACATAGGAGATCATGAAGGTGGATCACATAATGACTATTATTTTGCTCATACGTTCTATGTAAAGAATGATGGGAAGAAAGCTTTGGATTATCAATGGAAGCTCAGATTAAGATCTGAAAGCCGTTCATTGGCTGATGCAGCTTGGGTAATGGTTTTTGTTGATGGCGAGATGTCTTTCTATGCACATGCGCAAGAAAATGGTGAGATTCAGGCTCTGCCTGCCAAGGATGATTCATCAAGAGGATATACCGATCTTCAGTTATATGATCAGACCAAGGAACCTGAATTGCAGTACGAAGTCGTATATGAGACTGATATATTGACCTATTGGCGTGTACTTCCTAAGCCTTTCATATCAGATGATGTGGTTACAGAAGGCTTGCATGAAGGAGTGCAACCGGATGAATGGCATAAATATACAGTTGTTATATGGCTTGAGGGAGATGATCCCGATTGTACAGATGAACTCATTGGAGGACATCTTGGATTGGACTTCTACATCACTGTAATTGATGATGAAGAAAAGTAATGTTTACATGATTCAAGCGGCGCTCGCTAGAAGAAATGTTTACATAGAGTCGGCGGACTTGCGTGACCATGTCGCGTGAAACGCAAAACACTTTTATTTTTTGAAAGGAGAAATTCAAAAATGAACGAAAACAAAAAGCTTATGTCCGGTATAAAGAGTAAGCTTATTGCAGCAATCTGTATGTTGCTTGTTGCTGTAATCATGGTTGTGTCTTCGACATATGCGTGGTTCACATTGTCAACAGCGCCAGAAGTAACAGGTATTAAAACAGCAGTGGGCGCAAATGGTGCATTAGAAATGCTATTATTAACAGCAGATGCAAATGGTCAGTTTGTTTATAACGAAGGAGAGTTACTGAGTCAATCTCAGGATGTAGTAAATACATATTGGGGTAATTTAGTTGATGTATCAGATAACGGATTTTACGGTTTAGATCAAATAACATTATATCCGTCTCTTTTGAATTTAAATAAGGAGACAAATACTTTCGGCACTACAGTATTAAAAACACCTTCGTATGGATCAGACGGTAGGGTATCTACTCTTGATGCTAATGCTTTAATTGGTATTTATAGAGAGGGAAAGTTCTATCCTACTTCTGATACAGATGGATATAGAGGATATGGTGTTAGAGCTGTTGGTGTAGCATCTGGAATGACTGCAAGACAGCTTTCCTACAAGAATGCTCTTTCAGCTGCTGATACTGCAACCTCATTAGCAAAGAAGTATGCCGCACAGTCATTAAATGAAAATGGTTCTACACTGGCAAATATTGCGATAAAGAAAGCTGGTTCAAGCACAACATATTCGCAGACAGATGTTGCAGCCTTACAAAAAATTGTAGATGATCTTCTTACAAAGGTTATACCAAAAATTGAAGAAGCATATATGCAGTATATTTTAGTTTATGCATCAAGTAAAGGTCAAACAGAAGAGGCTTACATAGGTGTCAATGGTTTAGTATCGGCAACTGGTGCAACTCTTGATTCTGTAATTAATGGTCTGAATGGACACGGCGTGACATTACCTAGTGAACTTAACACTTATATAGAAGCATTAAAAACAACAAAAGCAAATGTTAATAGTGCAAAGAGTGATTTGGTAACTATGGCTAACTATTCAACAATAGAATGGTCTGATAGTACAGATGGTGCTACGATTGGACTTTTTACACCTATGTATAAATTAGCTGATGTGGATAATATGAAAATTAATGGTATTAGTGCAAGTGCCGTTAAGGACCATATGAGTGAATTGGTTAATGCGGTTGCCAGCGGAGGTCTTAAGGTTACCATCGCTTCTGGTGGCGGTGTGTATGCAGATGTTGCTGATCACTGTGGTGATTACAATGCATCTGTAACTATTGAAGAAGTTGAGTATAATGGAATTAAATTAAATGAAGTTAATGCACGTATGGAAACTGTATCAAACGTTGCTCCTTCATATCTTTCAATGGTTAATACTGCGACTACAGCTACAGGGTCTCCAGATGGTGGTGCTACTGGAACAATGCCAATTACAGAGTTCTATGGTTATATTATTGATCTTGCGTTCAAAACTAATGCATCGGAGTCCAACCTGCTATTACAAGCTGATGGAATTGATAGAATTTACCAGGATAATGACTCGACTGCTGATACTTTTGGTGCTGGAAGTACAATGACATTTGCTGGTACGACAAATGATTTCTCAGATGAAAATGTTAAGGATTTGATGGAATGTATCAGAATTGTTTTCTTCCAACCTGGTACAACAACAAATACAATTTACGCCTATGCAAAGTTAGATGTAGCGAATGCAGAGCTTGGTGCTGACGGTATTACTGCGAAGATGTACTTGTATGAAGAAGTTGAATATTATACTGTAACAAATACAGATTCGACAACGCAAACAGTGTATAAGAGTGGGGATAAATATTATACTGATATAGCTTGTAATACTGAATATACAAAACCTGAAACTTCTACTATTTCTGCCAAAGCAACTGGCATAGAAGAGAGAAAACTTACTGATAATATTATTACTTCAATGCCCCAAAATCAGGCAAAACATGTTTCCGTGCTTGTGTATCTTGATGGAAATACAATTGGTAATGAAGATGTTGCTGCTACAAGTTTAACATCTATGACCGGTAAAATGAATCTTCAATTTGCAAGTAGTGCAACTCTTGTACCTATGACAGATGCGGGTCTAAAGCAAGACGCGCAAAATTAATTGATGCTTAATTAGGATTTTTTACCACACTCACAGCCACTCTGTGAGTGTGGTATACCACCAAAGATGATATTACCCAAGCGAGGAAGGAGACAAACGTGGATCAATCCAGAATCGAAAACAAAGAAAGAAAAATAAAAAAGAGAACACTGATCTTTATATATTTTTATGCTACTTTATTTCTTCTGATTTTGCTCACTGTTGCCTCCTATACATGGTTCTCGCTAAGTAAATCACCGCGAGTAAGTAGTATGTCTTTATATGTTGCTACAGATACGGGATTATCCATTGCACTCACGCCGGATACCGATGACTGGGGGCAACAGTTGTCATATATAGACATGGTGGATGAGGCGGCACCTCTCAGACCTGTGTCGTGGTCTGAGGAAAATCAAATCTTCTATGCTGCGGAGTATGGTATAGATGGCAGGATAAAAGGCTGGGAGCCACTGTCAGACGAGCGCAATGCCAACCGGAGCGACAATCAGGGATACTACTGTATGGGTACTTTCTATGCTTATACAGATCAGAACGTAACAGTATATCTGACACCTGCAGTAGAGATATCTGATGGTGTTAGTGGGGCAGGTACATACCTTATAGGTACACCTTTATGGAATAGCGACGAGATAATGCATGATAACGCTGGAAAAGGAGCGGAGAATGCAGTGCGTATCGGAATCAAGGTGACTCGTCTTGCTGATGACAACAGCCTTACCGAGAATGTTGAATTTTATATTTACGAGCCCAATTGTGATACACACATAGATGATATTGAGGGCTATATTGATACTCCAAGTCTCGATGGCACAGATACACTTGTACCTAGAGAGAGGATAATCACACAGACTACATCTTACTGGACAGAAGCAGAGCCTGTACAGAGAGATGTCCAGATACACACATTTGGAGAATTTACCAGCTCTACAGAGCTTTTCAAAATGGTAAAGAATGAAAAAGTTCAGATAAAACTGTATGTATGGCTTGAAGGCCAGGATGTGGATTGTACTAATAAAGTAAAAGAAGCACAAATAATAGCAAATGTACAATTCAAAGCTGAGGTTGAGGGACAATCCGGTCTCGTACCAATCGAATAAATTAGGAAACAATTTTGTTTTATATATAAAATATGCCGTGATAATACGGCGGAGGAGGAAAATAATGAAAGGAGAAGCTACGACTCAAAAGCCAAAAAAACCGGCGAGTAAGGTAATAAGTACCATTGTTAACATAGTACTTATTGTAGCAATTGTTATTGCAGCTATCTGTACCTGGATTTCATTTGTAACACAATCAGGACACGGTGCGCCAAGCATATTTGGATTGAGACTTTTATCCATACAAACAGAATCAATGTCACCCACTATAAAAGCCGGTGATATGGTAATTGATACTGCAGTAAAAGAACCTTCCAAACTCAGAAAGGGCGATATAATCACATATTGGACCGTCATTGATGGAGAGAGAGTTCTCAACACCCATAGAATTGTAAATATCTATAATGGTGGCGATTATCTGATCTTTGAGACTCAAGGTGACAACAACAGCACAGTCGACCCGCTTACAGTACATGAATCAGAGGTTATAGGTAAATATCAATTCCGCATACCGGGGCTTGGTAAGGTGTTTGATTACTTACAATCACCAACAGGATTCCTCCTTATAGTAGTTGTTCCGGTATTTATCTTCTTTATCTTCCACTTAGTACAGTTCTTCCGCGTTCTGTTTGAATATCAGAATGTTAAGAATAGAATTAAGTATGAGCAGGAGAGAGGTCGTACAGAAGACCTTATTGAAGCTCAGAAGGCAGAGCAGGATAGAAAAGATGCAGAGAGGGCAGCCTTAGAGGCAGAGCTCCGAGAGAAGCTTCGCGCCGAGTTGCTTGCATCTATGGCTCAGGAAAAGGAAGCTGAGACCCCGGCAACAAGCGCTACAGATATTAGTGATAAGACAGAAGAAAATAACACACAGGAATAAAAGAGATAACGGGACATGGATAACTTTTTAAAGTATTTTTACAGCGATTTTGGAAATATTTTTAAGAAATTTGTTGCTTTACTCAAAGCTATATGGAGCTTTTTAGGCAGTATTTTTAACTTTCCTAAGAGAATGGACAGGATTCAGGATCATTACGGAGAGTTTTCTGTCTTTGAGTGGGTAATGATGATTGTTGTTAATATTATTTTGATTGCACTTATAATAGTAGCAATTATTTTCCTTGTAAAGCTTTGTAAGAAAATATTTAGATTCCGTATATCTCCTAAGAAATATGATGAATTAGTAAAGCAGGTGAGAAACCTGCAACGTGATTTGCTCAGAGCAAATTATGAGAAAGATAAGCTTCTTGCTATGAAGGTTGCTACACTAAGTGGTGATAGTAGTGTACTCAAGGAGTTGGAAGCAGAACAAGAGCCTACTGACGGTGAGAAAACAGAGGAAACTGATGAGAGTGCAATCCTGAATAAGAACCGCAATACTTTTGAATCACCATGTGTAGATCCGTCTGAGAGCAGATTCTTCCGACTTACTACAATTGACAACCTGTACAAGACTCAGTATATAGAGCCGGTGTATAACAACACTATAACTCTTGCAGAATTTTGTGAGCAATTCCGTAATTTCGCAGCGTCAAAGCTCAAACTGTATTATGATATTGACATGATGAGATACTTTATGGCGTCACTTGGTACTACAAGAATTATCATTCTCCAGGGTATATCAGGTACAGGTAAGACCAGTTTGCCCTATGCATTCGGTAAATTTGTACAGAAAGATACTACTGTAGTATCTGTACAACCGTCTTGGCGTGAACGTACAGAGCTTTACGGATATTACAACGAATTTACTAAAAAATATTCAGAAACAGAGTTTTTGAAGGCTATTTATGAAAGTAACTACTATAGAGATCCTCATATGGTTATCTTGGACGAGATGAACATCGCGCGTGTTGAGTATTACTTTGCCGAGATGTTATCAATCCTTGAGATGCCACGTCAGGAGGAATGGAAAGTAGATATTGTTACTGCAGTGTGGGATAACGACCCATGCCTCATTAACCATGGTACAGTACAGATACCTAATAATGTATGGTTTGTAGGTACCATCAACAACGATGACTCCACATTTGCAGTAGCCGACAAAGTTTACGACCGTGCTATTCCTATAGACTTAGACAGCAGAGCAGATGCATTTGAATGCGAAGACACTCCTCCGGTCATCGTGTCAACAGATCATCTGAATCAGATGTTCGCACAGGCAAAGCAAGATTATCCAATGTCTGAGGAAATGGAAAATAAACTCGAAGAAGTGAATGCATATATTATTAAAGCTTTCAGACTTGCCTTTGGTAACCGTGTTATGAAGCAGATTAAGGAATTCGTGCCATGCTTTGTAGCATGTGGCGGTACAGAGATACAAGCGATTGACTTTATCGTAGCGAAGAAGGTTTTAAGAAAATTTGAATCTTTGAGCCTTGGATTTTTGAAAGAAGAGTTAACTAAATTTAATAGTTATCTGGATAAAGTATTCGGAAAGAATACAATGAAAATTTGCAAAGAGTATGTAGAATACTTGAAGAAGAATAACTGATAACATTTGAGGAGATGTCAGAAATTGGCGAAGAAGGATATTGAAATAATAGATCCTATATATGAAAAGTTTGTAAGGAGTATTGTTAGGTCTCTTGGCAGTACTGATTTCTATGAATTTTTTATGGAAGCTATATCACGTTCTGACAATCGCTTCCAATTTTCCAATAGAAGAGTAGAGAAGGTGGTAGATACTGCCTGGGTAGACAGTATTGAGAGTTCTCTCAAGGCTTTCCAGCATATTATTGAATCTCCGAGAAATATTATCAAAGAAGAAGAAATTATCGTAAACGTTGCCAACGCCAAGAAGTCCGGTAGCGATGTAGTAAGACACCTGGCCCAGCATGCCTCTTTGGTTGAGAAGTATGAAGAAGACACAGGTGATGTACGTCCTTCTAAGCTAATGCAGAAGTTTCGTGAAGATTCTACCGGTATTTACGAGAACAGACTTGTTTTCACAGCGCTGGAAATGGCTCATCAGTTTGTGAAAATCCGTCATGATGCGCTTCTCGAATCAATGAGTGATGAATTTGGTGCCAAGCTCAGGATTGATTCAGATATGGTGACAGCTACTGAGAATATGCACATGGAAATGTATATGCATATTAAGGATACTGACAGCGCCCTGGATACTGAGGATAAGAACAGCGATGTTTTCAACAGAATCGCAAAGATTCATAGAGTATTATCTATTTTGATGACATCACCGTTTGCACAGAGATTAATGAATAAGCCGAGAGTAAAAGGCACTGTTACTAAGACAAATGTCCTTAAGAAAGATCCCAATTACAAGACGATTATGCACTTGTTTGAGTTCCTCAGAGGATATCAGGATATTGGATACACTATCAAGATTATTGAACAGAATCCGGCAATTAATGAGCATTTTGAGCGGGATATTTATCACAACATATTGTTTAATTATCTTGTACTCAAAGGACATCTTGAACGAGATAAGGATAGACAGCTGCCCGCTCCTTTGAAGGAGAAGAGGCATTCGCTCAAGCCTAAGTTTATAAAAGAAATTATTGAGGAATTAACAGAAGATTACAATCTGCCTGATGTTGAGATACGCAAGGTTCTTATAGAAGAGTTGACAA
Source organism: Oscillospiraceae bacterium (assembly GCA_015069185.1). Classification (GTDB taxonomy): domain Bacteria; phylum Bacillota; class Clostridia; order UBA1212; family UBA1255; genus SIG424. The sequence continues at coordinate 34,968 of SVJB01000010.1, read as the reverse complement.
AGGATCAGTTAATGCAGGAAGAAGCTGCTGAGCGTCGTAGGCTTGTAGAGGAACAGGCTCAGCGTAAGAAAGCGGAGCAGGAACGTATCCGTCAGGAGAAAGCCGCCGAACGTGAGCGTATTCGTCAGGAAAAAGCTGCAGAGCGTGAACGTATCCGTATGGAGAAGGAAGCTGAGAGAGAACGTCAGATGATTGAGCGTATGGAACGTGAACAGGAAATGAGACGTCGCAGTAAGCTTTTCAAAGAGGAAATTCAGTTCTTCCAGAAATATTTTGAAGATCGCCTTGAGATGAGGGCAGAAAACAGCAAGGCTGAGGAGACCACGCGTCAGGATTTCGAGGACGCAGCATGGATATTAGAGGAAACAGAGCGTCTTAAGAATGAAGAAATTCAAAGGGAGAGACTAAGACGTAGAGAAGAGAAAGAAAGAAAAATACGAGAAGAAATCGAATTGCAACAGCGTGCACTGCGTGAAGAGGCAGAACGCAAAGAACAAGAGAGAATCAAGCTTGAAGAACAGGCAAGACAAGAAAGAGCCTTGCAGCAAGAGAGAGAGTTTGAGAGCGTATCTATGTATATAAAAGAATTGGCATATTTCAGAGCTGCTTTGAACGGACGTAAATTTATGCGTCTTGAGCAGAAGGAGCAAGAAAAGAAGGCACAGGCTGAGCGTGACCGGATCCGCAAAGAGCGTGCAGAAGCAAGGAAAGCTTCAATGAAGAAATAAAGGGAATTGATTCGATGAATAAAGCTATTGCTAAATTAATTGCAGCACTTATGGCATTGGTATTATCAGTAGCTATGATAGTTACTATAACATATGCGTGGATGACTTTGTCGTCAACGCCTGTTGTTGAGGGGATTCAGATAACAATAGGCGGTGGCAATACTATCCTTGTAGCTGCAAATCTGACTGAGACAGTGGATGGTGTGACATATAACTATCCGGGACACTTTAGCGATACTTTGAATTTTAGATTGTATGATGAGTATGATTATCTGAATAATCTGGCGCCACTATCACCTGTATCAACGGCTGATGGGGTATATTGGTTCCTGCCGGAGAGGTATGGAATACTGGATAATGAAGTAATATCAGGTGGCGCAGTAGCAGGACAATTAAAACCTATTACTGGCTTTACAATGGAATATGCGTTAGAGCATGCTAATTTAGAAAAAGATAATACCGAAGCATCAAAAGGCAGTTATGCATATTTTGATTTTTGGGTTGTATCACCGGGTACTGATTACACCCTTAGAGTGTCCAAGGGAGACGATAACCAGGGAAGTTATGTACTGGAGCTAATGACACCAGAACAGACAGAAGCAGGTTCATATACACTTACTTTAAGTGGTGGCAGCGCGCAAGCTTCAGCGCGTGTTGGATTCCTTGTTAACGAGGATTATGTAGTTGATAATACAATGTATTATTATCAGAATAGCTACAGCTTTGATTCCCGATATTCAAGATTGAGGGGATCATATCAAATCCCCGGAGGAAATATGTGGTATTCCAGTGAGTACCGTTTCACAATATTTGAGCCAAATGCGGATTATCATCCATTACTTAATGATAATTCATACTATATGACTTCTCCGCTTGGATGGAACGGAACTGATGTATATGAGGCAAACATCAGTAACAGATTAAGTGTACAGCTAACAAATTCATGGATTACCAGGACTGATAGTAATCACATTGCCATTAATGAAATATTTCAAGCTGCCACTATAGGAAAGGACATTGAATCTGTTCAGGATGCCAAGAGAATATTTTACGAAGATTACTTACAAAGACAGTTTTCTCCATATGTGAGAAGAGGCAGTTTTATAAAGAAAACGACGGATTTGTATAATAACGCATCAGATAATGCCAAGGTAAGCGCGGAGACCCTGAATGCAATGAACAAAGCCGGCGCTACAGATGATGTTTATATTGTAAAATTACAGAAAGATGTACCTCAGAGAATCAGAACTTTCATATGGTTAGAGGGACAGGATATAGACTGTGGCGATAGTATTGATATATCAGATCTGGCGCTTAGTCTTGAACTTGCAGGTAGTAATTGAGAGGAATGTAGAAAATGGTGAAAAAGAATAATAAATTTAATATTTACCAAATCGTATCAGTTTTATTAGTACTGATATTAGTACTTTCTACTGTTCTTCCTGTGTATGCAACTGAACAAAAGGAGTTTATAACAAGCGGTACATGTGGTGACAAGTTGAAGTGGTCATATAGCGCAGGCACTCTAACTATTACAGGTGAAGGAGCTATGACAGACTTCAGAGAACCGGATATGGCGCCATGGTATCCTGTCAGAGATCAAATTACAAGATTGGTGTTGTCGGATAAAATAACAACAATTGGTAATCTTGCTTTTTATGAGTGTACTGGTCTTAGGTCTGTTATATTGCCGGATTCAGTAAATAAAATAGGTTCGTATGCTTTTGCAGAATGTACAGGTCTTGAATCAATTAAGTTAGGTAATACACTCAGTGAGATTAGAAGAGCTGCTTTCTACAACTGCAAGAAACTTGTGTCTGTAAGATTTCCATATAGCTTAAAGAAAATTGACAATATTGCATTTTTTAATTGTGAAGCACTAACTACAATTACGATACCGTCATACCTCAGTGAGATGGGTGTATCCGTATTTGCATATTGCAAGAACTTAATCATTGCGGAAATAAATGCAAATTTAAAATATGTACCAGAGTGGACCTTTTATGGTTGTGAGAAACTTTCTATAGTTACGCTACCCGAAACAGTAAAGAGTGTAGAGCGTTATGCATTTAAGAATTGCACAGATCTATGTAACGTGTATTTTTCAGGAACGGAAGAAAATCGTAGTGAGATAAAGAATTGTATTGTAGAAGACCTACCTCAGTTTGTTCATTATGGTGCAGTTACTAACGGAACTCCTTCTGAAAGCAACATGTCCAGTACATATACAGAATCAGAAGATGGTAGTGTAGTTCAAACTAATACTACTGTTACAGAAAATGATTCTATGACAGTGGTTACAACCATAGAGCATTCGTATGTTAAGGACAGTGAACAAACCGGCACATACGACATAGATATTAAAGTATCTCTTGAAGATAAGAATAGCTGGACGGACGCAAAGAATACAGTAAATCAGATATTAAAATCTACTAATGCAACACTGTCTGATCAGGCCGGTACAATCGATACAGATGTTATCGTTTATGTAAAAGAAGGCAGTCTTGATAATAATTTCCTTGCAGATATGGCCAATCGTGATATGACTCTTACTGTTGTGACTCCTAATGGTTCTACATGGCGGGTTGATTGTTCTGAAACAAAGAAAACAGATATTGTTGGTAAGACAGACTATTCATATACTGTGGAGGAAGCCTCTGGTAATAGTCGTGATAAACTTGGTACAGATGATTGTTACAAAGTGACTTTTACAGAATCTGCCAAATTAAATGCAGAGGTTATCATTAAATTACCACAATCAGAAACAAACTCAAATGCATTTTTGTATCAGGTAGAGAAGGATGGTACACACACAAGGCTGCAAGCTGTTGCGGTTGATAATAGTGGAAATGCACATTTTTATCTTGCATCTGTAAATGATAAGACAGAGTATGTAATTGGTGTGAATGTCCCAAATGAGAAAACAGATGATGTCATAATACCAGATGAGCTGTTGGCTCAGTATGGGGCTATTGAGAGACTAGAAAAGATTGAATATGTTACAACCGGATTAGAATCCTCATGGGGATTAGGTTTCAAACAAGTTACATGGATTATGATTGGTGTTTTAGTTGGTTGCGCTGTTGTTGTTGGTGTATTCATGGGAATTATGAACAAGCGTAAACAGAAGAAGATTATGTCGGGAGGCAATTAATAAATGAAATCGTTTTATAAATATACAATTCTTGTTATATGTCTGTTACTGTGTTTCAGTACTATTCCGGTACTGGCTGAGACAGTAAATGCTGATGTATCGGGGGAACCTAATGAGCAGATTGTTGTTGAATTCAGTTATACCGGTATTGCAGGAATAAACGGAACGGTTAATTTGTCAAATCCTGATATTTTTTCACAGGTTGATGTTGAGGTTACAGGTTTACAAGGATTCTACAATCCAGATAATGGTGTTGTCTCATTTTATGGCACAAAAAATATAGATGTTACGGTTATTTTGAGACTTACTGTTGCTAACACAGCGCAGGCTGGAAATGTGTGTGATATTACATTTGTTTATGAAACAGTAACAGAAGACGGTGATTTGCCGTCGGAGCCGGATTACAAATATGATTATGCAACTGTTACTATTGTGAATTCTATTAACTTTGACGCACTAAAAGCACAAATTGCACGGGCAGAGACTCTTAATGAGTCAAAGTATACAGCTGTATCCTGGGCAAAAATGAAAACAGCCTTAGCTAATGCGCGTGGTGCGTTAACCAGCAGAAGCCAGGATGAGGTAGATAAACGAGCTAAGGAATTAAAAAGTGCAATTGACAATCTTGTGGAATTATCTGTTGATTATTCAGAGTTAAAAAAGCAAATTCAACGAGCTGAGGATCTTGTTAAGGATGACTATACTGAGGAATCCTGGAATGAGCTGGAAAAAGCATTAAGTAATGCTAAAGAAGCTTTGAACAGTAAAGATCAGCTTACTGTAAATAATGCCGCAAGTCAACTTAAGGCAGCTATTAATGACCTTGAACAAAAGGAAAATGATCCGGATGTAAATTATTACGAATTAAGGAGACAAATTGGCATCGCAGAGGGGTTAAAAGAAGTTAACTACACGCCGGAGTCATGGTCACAACTCAAGTCAGCACTCTCAAAAGCACGTGCTGCTTTAAGTAGTACAAATCAAAACGCTGTTGATAAGGCTGCGTCTGATCTGGAGCACGCCATAGAAGCATTGGTAAGGGCTACTGCATCAGAAAATATTGATTATACTGAGTTGCTTAGACAGATTGCTGTCGCAGAGAGCCTTAATGAAATGGATTATCTTGTTGATAGTTGGAATGAAATGATAGAAGCTCTTGAATATGCTTATACGGCGACTAATAGCACAGTACAATCTGCTGTTGATATGGCGGCAACATCCCTCAAAGAAGCAATTGAGAAACTTGTTAGAGTGGATTATTCTGCATTGCTTGCAGCCATAGACGAAGTAAATAAATATACAGAATCAAATGAAATTGCAGATCTATGGGACAAAATGCATAAGCTATTAAATGAAGCACAGATTTTACTGACAGGCCGAGATCAGAATGCTATTAATAAATGTGCTGAGGAGATAGCTCAATTATTGTCGGAAATTATTAAGAAAATGTCAGAGTTGGCAGGTAGCACTGTTATTATTGAGAAACCTATCCCTACAGAACCTGATTATGATTTCTGTAACATGGGAATGCATCGCGTGTGGCCAATTTTGTTCTGGGTGAGTTTAGTACTTAACCTTGCGTTTGTTGCATTAATAACAACATTCATATTACGTAAGAGAAGAAAAGAATCTGACGATACACCTTTGGTTGATTATGATATATCTGATGATGAAGAATAAAATGGAGTAATAGTTAATGACTGATACAGCTGCTAAGAGCAGACGAAAGAAACTTATATATCGTATTATTGGTTGGTGTGCTACAGGCTTGCTTACTATAGCTGTTTGTGTATGCTTATTTGTTACGGTACAGATACTGACTAAAGGGTATGTATCTGTTGGTGGTTATAGTTTCTTTAGAATAGTTACCGGCAGTATGGAGCCTACGATGCCGGTAGGCTCTCTGACTCTCACGAAACAGCAGGATATTACGGATGTTAAGAAAGGTGATGTAGTTACATTTAAATCACAATCTTCTGAAACACAGGGAAAGATAATAACGCACAGAGTAGTTGATGTATTTACTAGTAATAACGATGTGATACTTCAAACAAAAGGCGACGCGAATCTCTCTATAGATTCAACTTATGTTAAAGAAAATAATTATATTGGTACAGTTATTTGGTGCTCTGGTGACAGTGGATTTTGTAGTTTTATTGCTTTTTTCACCAATAAATACAGTTTTGTTGCGGCTATTGCTATTCCATGTTTAATAATTGCCGGGATTATATTGTCGAGTTGCGTTAGTAAAATGCGAAAAGATGTAATGGCGGCTATGGATGAGCTGGCTGCAGATGAAAAGAAAGATAATGCTGATACCGAAGAAGGCAAACATGAGGAAACAGAAGAAGAGATGATCGAACGCCTTCGCAAAGAAATATTAGAGGAGATGAATCTAAGTGAGAAACGAGAATAAACAGAATGATTGTAATTCTCGACATGGACTAGGTTCTGTTTTGAGAAGCCTTAAGAAGAATATTTTTATGAGAGCAATGCTGGGTATTATAACAGTAGTGCTTACAATTGTTCTTATATTTTCACTTACAATAGCTTGGCAGACAAATGTTGTTCAAACGGGAGGCCTGTCTTTTACAACTGAAAAATGGAATTTTAACGGTGATGTAGTTTTAGAAAGCCAAGCAATTAGTGCGGCTCCGGGCGATGATGGTGCTATCTCATTGATTCTGAATAATGATGGTGACGGACTTGTTGCTGCGGGAGTTAATGTGTCTAAGACACAAATGTCTGAGGAAATGCAGAAAAGATTTTATTTTTATACAGATGTATCTGCTGTGCGTAATAATGAAAAAATGAACAGAGTATATGTTAGCTCTGGCTACGGCTACACATATACACTATTTCCTCAAAGCAGAATAACACCTGATTTACATTGGCAGTGGGTATATGATGTGTTGGGATATTATGTTCTTGGTACGATGAGTACCGGTGAAAATGGTGTATCCATTGTAGATATCAAGGAGTATATCAGACCTATTGAATATGAGTTTGATGAAACAAGAACCACTTTTATTAATGGTAGTCTTGATCGGATTGATGGAAACACTACTGTTAGTGAATTTCTATATCAGATATCCAGTAATGACGGATTTGAAGGCACGATTGATGTTACAGAAAAAACAGAATCAGGTTATTATCCTGTCGATGTAAATGATGATGGATATGGTGTATGGGCATATTTGTGTTCGTATGATGAAATTATTACGAACATGGAACGTGATACACAGCTAGGTATCAATGCTGATAATGGTGCTACAGATACTTATACTGCAAAGATTACAATAACAGGATACAACAGTAAAGATGATGCAGTTCCCGTAAATACAACAGAACAATTTATGGAAGCTCTTAATAGTTCAAATGTTAATCTGATAACTTTAGATAATGATATTGTTTTATCTGAAGCTGTGGCTTTGATTAATGGAACCAGCACAATGATCGATTTGAACGGACACACTCTGACATCCACAGTCAAAGATAATATTATTGTGGCTGATGTTGGCTCTGTTTTATTGATTCAGAATGGCACTCTCAAGGGTAGCGAGTATACGACGGCTAATGGCAATACTGCAACAACTGATATAGCTGTATATTCTAGTGGTGCTACCGTTATTTTGGAAGATGTTATTATTTCTGATGTTGTAGATGGTGTTAAGATACAGGATAATAAGAATAATGTGGGTGTAGATTCTAATATCCGTATTACTGATAGTAATATATCAGCCGGTGAGATTGGTGTATATGTTTATGGAAACGCAGATGATTCTGACGAAGTAACAAATATTGTTATTGAAAATAGCGTTATTTCAGGAAATGGATATGCAGGAATACTCGCAAATGGAAGCAGTTGGGGTACAAATATAACTGTGAAGAACAGCAATGTTAGTGGCTATTATACTGCAATCTATCATCCTCAATTACAGAATAGCTACATGTTGGTAGAGGATAGTACGCTTACCGGCATGACAGGTGTTGTTGTTAAGGGCGGCATTGTTGATATTGTAGATTGTGTTGTGACAGGTACAGGAGTTGCTAATGAACCTGCTTATTCAAACAGTGGATGGACTGATACCGGTGATGGCATATATGTTGAAGCAAACTATGACACTACAATCCTTGTGACAGTATCAGGTGAGAAAACAGTTGTGACTAGTGAGAATGCATTAGCAGTGCGTAAGTATATGTCCACTGCTTCAAATGCAGATATAGTTGTCAAGAGTGGTTCCTATAATACTAATGTGGATGCTTACTTGCATACTGACTCGGAGATGACTGTATCGGAAGATAATACCGGTATGTATGTAGTTACAGAGAAAACTACTGAATAATACAGAAAGGAGAGGTTATATGACTAATAAAGCTATAAAAAATGTTATCAGATTTACATTTGTGCTGGTGATTAGTATATGTGTATTGTTACCTGGTCATGTAACTCTCGGCAGATACAGATCCAGCTTTAGCGAGAATGCTATGTATACTGTACAAAAGATAAGTAACTATTATATATACGATGAATCCGGTGCGAATACAACAGATATCAAATGGAATTCTGAAAGTAGTAGTGTAGATTTTATTTTGAGTAATAGTAGTGATGCAGACGGATATGTCCCGGCAATAGATGATATTTATTTAAAAATAAGGGTGATTGTTCCTGATACCAGTGATATCGGTACTGATTCATCAGGCTCTATAGAAATGACTCTGAAGACTTCTCAAACATCGTCAAAACTATATACGGCACAGGCTCATTATTTAAGTGTTAATTCTCCGTTTTATAATGAGTGTATTGATTATTATAAGCAGCTGGGTATTGACGATTATAATGGTTTTTGGGTATACTGTTTTTATGATTCTGCTGGTAGTGATGACGACTTAAGATGGTTATTACTGGGCGGTATACAAAGTGAATTAACAGCTACGCTGACTATATATGATAACAATATTATGACTGACAAATTATGGATAGATATATCCGAGGTACATGCACAGAAGAGAGGAGCAATCCTGTAATGAATGAAACGAAGAAAAATATAACTGAATATACAAAAGCATTAGTTGGACTTAAGGAACGTGTTATTACTGTCACAATCCTTTTGGTATTGTCAACTGTTATGATGACAATGGTTTCATTTGCTTGGCTGGCATTATCTCAGAATCCTGAGGTATCAGGAGTTACTACCTCAGTGGCTGCAAATGGTAACTTGGAGATAGCGTTGGCTACAGGAAAGAATGAGCCGGCCACCTCTCAAGTGGGAGATAGTAATAAAGACCTTAGTAAAAAGAATATTACTTGGGGTAACTTAATTAATTTGTCAGATCCTGTGTACGGATTAGATAATCTTATTTTACGTCCTGCTTTGTTAAATAAATCCGATTTGACTAATAGTCCACTATATGGTGCAGAATATACGGCTGATGGTCGTGTTGAAAGGTTGAATAGTAGTTTTGCTTATGCCACATGGGTTGAATTATCTAGCCGATTTGAGGTTTCGAATAAACTAGGAGTACGTGCAATTACCTCTACTAAAATGGGCGAAGCTAGTGAATATGCTATAGGATTATATGAAACCCAAACAGATGCGGAATCTGCAAATGCTCGTGCTGCAAATACATATTTGAGTATTACACAAAATAGTACATATATGACATCACTTGCTTCAATAATGGGAACATATATGACTGCAAGGATGAATGCTTCTCAGGAAGATTCTGAGTCGTTAACGAATCCTACTATGGACGAAACTGTGGTAAGTGATTTTTGTAACATGTATGCAGAGTTTGTGCTTGCAATGGAGCAGGAATTAGAAGCGATTGTTTTAAGTGCTAATCTTCAATTGTATGTACTTAACGGAGGGGATACAAGTGCATATACAATATATACAGCTGAGTCTTTGATGTCTGTGTCTGATTCACAGTTAAACAAAAATAAAATCAAAATAAAACAATTTGAGCAATTTAAGAAAGACTACAACCAAGTATTGACGGATTTGAATAAAATCAAAGAGATTGTTAAGCTTGATACAATTAAATGGGTGGATTCTGGATTACCGGCAATTATTGAAAATTTTATTAATATAGGAAAATGTACTGTTCAAGTTAAAGGAAGTAGTGAAAAAAAAGAAATAAATAGTATTGGCGCATCAGATGCGCTTTCGTATAACAATAAAACATGTTATGCAGTAATAACTAATGGAATACTTAAACGTTTTGAAGAACGCGTGGGTTCAAACATGAATGTTGGTTCTGAGTATAATGGTGGTAAGGGATTAAAAGTACAAGCAACAGGTAAAAGATTGGGAATGACTATGGATGGTACAATATATGCATTGATTACAACTGATGCAAGTCTTCCGTCACACTTTTCCGTCGATATCAAATATGCAACGGATAGTCCTGCTGAAGGTGGAATAAATAATGGTGGAAAAGGCGTTGAAGTTGCAAAAGATACATTTGGAGTAGCTATTGATTTATGGGTAAGAACAAATGCTTCTGGCAGTTATTTGACATTACAAGGCAACATATTAACCGAAACAAAAAATGTTAGAGCTACAGCCGTTGCCAAAGATGGTACTACTGTAGTAGATCTGTATACTATAACTCTTGAAAAAACCCTGGAGGATGGCAGTAGTGAAAATAATACATTGGAAGTGTATTACATATCAGAAGAAAAAAAATGGTATGTTTCGGGATCACATCGTGATGTTACAGAGGAAATAGGCAGTAATACACCAATTCCAAAAATGATAGAAGTTGAAACGGTGATTGGATACGAAGGTGAGAATCGTGTTTGGGATAAGAGTGCAGGATTATCAGTAAATAGTACAACACAGGGAAGTGGAAGTTGCTATGTTTATTATGTAGATTCACCGGAAGATCAAGCGAAAAGCTTGAAGTTATTGGCTGCAATGAATGTTGCTTTTGTAGATGATGGTGGTAACTTGCTAGCCGCTGCAATTATGGACACTGAACATTATTATGCTGATAATGGAAAAGTTATTGTTCCTTTGGTCTTAGATCCTTCTGAGAGTATTGATTTGGGAATGGACTATGATGGAAGAGTCTTATCTGCGATTACAGATCTTGAAAGAAATGTTGCTAAACGAATAACCATAATTATGTATCTTGATGGTACAAAGCTAACAAATGATGATGTTCTTGCTGCTTCGGATATACAGGGCCAATTTAATATTCAATTTGGTACAAGTGTTTCCTTATATCCAATTACGAATGAGAAACTCGCAGATAAAGAAGTTGTAGTATCTGCAGATACTTCTGTTAAAGAATTTGATTATGATACTGCTACAGAGCCAATGACAACAAAAGTGACCGTGTACATAAATGGCGCACAGCCTAGTAAAGTAACAGCTTTTTTCATTCGATCTATAAATGCAGCTCAGGGTACACGAGAACCTGTTATTACAAACTTTACTTGCCCCAATAATGATGGGGTTTGGATTGCAGACTATACATTTATGTCTCCTGGAAAGTATATATTAAGAAGTGTACAACTAGATGGAGTTGAATATGATTTAGAACAAAGGCCGCAGGTGGTTGTACATGGATTTACAATAAGCAATGTTACGTGGACCGCGAGTGAAACTAATAATGCAGCAGCTTTGACTGCAGAGCGTTCTGTTTCCACCTCTGTATCAATAAAGTTTGCTTCAAGCGATGAAAAAAAATTACCTAAAACCGTGTCTGGTAGATTCATTAAAAAAGACGGTACAACTGCATCAGTGAGTTTTGTATATAATTCAGTTGCTGGCATTTGGACAGGAACTGCAACATTCCTTACATCTGGAGACTATGAATTGCAGTATTTGATTCTAGATGGTAAGTATGTAGAACTTGCGGAAAATTTAAGAAAGTACATATCAGTAAGTTTGGGCATAACAGCGAGAGTGTTTACTGATAGTTTGAATGACTTCACTTTACCTTCTGAAATGGCAGATGAAGCGCTGCCTTTGAAAATGAAGGTTAGGATTTACGATGATACAGGTGTTGCTATGACTGGATTGAGTACTAATAATACTGTAACATTGACATATAGACTCAACACTTCTAGTCTAGTTAAAAAAACATGTGAAATTATATGGAACTCTGCTACAGAATATTATGAGGGTGAGTTTAATGCAATTGATGTTGGTGCGGGTATATTTGTTTTCGCAAATGTAACTGTTGGTGAGAACATTATTTCAATAGCAACTGAGTCACCAAGGTTTATAATTAGGTCACCAAAAGCACCAAAGTATTATGGATTTGAGCCAGTAAAAGAACAATATGCACCAAATAATGATGCGAAGTTAAATATTCAGCTTGCATATGCATCGACTGCTGAAAAATCAACTTCTGCTGTTATACTGAATTTAAAAACAAATGACCGTTATATTGTTGATGGTGTTTTGGTAAAAACTGATAATTTTGAAAGTGAAGGAGAGACAGTGCCCGTTTCTACGTTTAGTTATAGAATTCCCAATACAGATAAGGGTACACAAGATGGTTACTGGAAAATTGAGTCGGTAAGCATTTGGGATGTATATGATGAAGGTGGAAATTGGTGTGATAAAAATAGTCCAATATTGTTTGATGTTAGCGGAGAAGACAATACAACTAAAGTAATTGAATCAATAAGCATACATTTTGTTGGCCAAAAAGATAATGTGCTTGAAGGTACTTTTATGCAGGCTCATGAAATAACCAAAGATCATGATATGAGAATTGAAGTTCAAATCTATGACTTTGAAAATAATAAATTGAATATTCCTAATAATAAAATTACACTTACATATAAGTATGATAGAAACTCAGCTCAACATGGTGGTTATACAAGCAATGGTATTCCTCTTGATGAATTTAATATCGAACTTGTTGCTAATGAAAGCGGAAAAGTGTATGTACAAGATAAATCATTTACGCTTTTATATGCAGGAACATATACACCTACTAAATTTAGTTTTTCTATAATAGACATAAACAAGACGGTTGAGTATAAAGGTGCAGATAATGCTGTAATAGTTGCTATGCCAAGGTATACTGTTAAATCCACTACACCATCTGTAAAAATTACAAAGATTGATCCAAGTGGAAGTATGTCTGTTGATAAAGAGGGTAATGGAAAAGGACATACTGATGGTGAATCTCCTCAGATAAGTCCAGATGGTAGTTCAGCCGAGGTATATTTTAAATGTACTATAAACTCAGATTGGTGTTCTGAAAGTCATGAATATACTCAACCAAGTGTTACCATAACGATGAGTGGATTTGGATATGCTTCAGAAGCAAACTTGACGTTTAGTAACGAAGAAGAAAAGTTCAGTGTTACATATACGTGGAAGGGTAATGGAGGTAATGAACAAAAGATAGGTGTTTTGTCTAATTCTGAAGCGAAAGAACCTGCCGGAGAGATTAAAGCTGAAACTATAATTCTGATATATGATGGTATTGAGTTTGAGGTTAGCACAAATCTTACCATTAATAATCCATATTAAAAGTGAAGTTGCAAATTTTATCTCCGTTAGGGAGCATAAGATAAACAACATTGGATTTACTACTTACATCAATACCAACGTAAAGTGGGGTCATAAGATCACCTTCTTTCGTGATAAGAATTAAGTGTTCAATCGGCTTGGTAAAACCTATGATCATGGAGCATCAACACCCTCGCATATAAGAATCCGGCTTAAGTTGGACAGATGCGAAACTACACTGCTAAATGGTTGTCCGAAGCTTAAGCAAACAGCCAGCAGGTTTGAAGCTAACTTCCATGTCGGGGAACAGACTTTTAAATGAAGTAACCGAACTCGGTTCAACAGGAAAAAAGAACTATTACCTGATTGACGCTGAGACAATTATATCATGGGCTTAACAAGCCTATTGAACAAATTTTATTAAGTTATATAGATACAAAATTTGTATCTAAAAATATTATACGAGGAGAAAATAAAATGAATGCTTTAGTTTTAATCTTAGCAGTTGTTATTTCATTTCCCTTTTGTGCTTTTAGAAGAAAAAAATATAATATTACATTACCATGTATGTTTTTGGTTTATATTGCTTTCTCTATTAATGGAGCAATTGGAGCCAGTATAGGATCTTATTTGGCAAGTGGATACATAGCTGGAAAAAGATTATATGGTTTAATTCTTTTTGATGCAATTTTAATCATTATTATGAGTAAATTATTGAAAATAGAAACAGGGAGATTAGGCGATTTTGTTGCTATTCCATTAATTGTTACGTGCTTCAGTTCGAAAATTGACTGTCTGATAAAAGGATGTTGTTATGGAATAACGATTGGATATTCAGCCTCTAATGATTATATATTATTTCCGAGTGCTCTGTTGGAAATGTTTATATGGCTGTTGTTAGCTTTGTTCCTTTTGGTGTTAGAAAAAAAATCTTATGTTAAAGATTTGTTATGGCCGATAGCCATGATTTGGTTTGGAATACTAAGATTTGTAGTTGATTTTTTTAGAGGATCACCCTCAGAAAATAAAGTTTACTTATTTGGAATGACGGGTGGCTGTTTTTGGTCTTTAATTGTATTTGTTTTTGGCTGTATATTTCTTTACTTTTCAATTAGGTATAAAATAAAACGAAATCCTAAAATTATTGAATTATTAAAGTCAATCATAGGTGCAAATTATATTATACAGCAATAGATACTATGTACAATAACTACAAAAACATGAGCGGAATATTTATGATAAAAATTCTCTATCCTGCTGATTTTAGTACTAATTATTTCAACCACTAAGTGCAATGCATATTATTTTTTTATTTAACCGCCAATTTCCTATAAAAATTTCAAAAAATATATTGAAAAAATTGTGATAAATGTTATAAATAGTACTGTATAAAAATATTATTATAGGAGTTGTTTATTATGGAAAATTGGCTTGATCCACAGGAGGTAGGAAATATAATCAGAGCAGCAAGACGCAAGGCTGGGTTGACACAAGAAACATTAAGTGGATTAGCAGGCATTAATAGAACTCATCTTAGTGCAATAGAAAATGGAAAACGACTACCTACATTAGAGATATTATTTAGACTCTGCAGTGCCCTTAAAGTTAATATTTGTGACATGATAGAAGAGATGAAGAAGTATTTTACAATATAAATAGAATGAATAGCACTTGATTGATTTCATGCGACATTTTTTCACCAGATCCTTAATATATATTATTTATTGACATAATTGTTTAAGGAGTTTTTATGTTATCTGGAAGAAGGGCTAATATCAGAAGTTACATAGTTGCTATCGTGATACCTCTGGCCGTTGGGATTTTATCGGCTTTGCTGACAAAGGAGAATATGAACATTTATGCCGAGGTTAAGACTCCACCGCTCGCGCCGCCGGCTTTCTTGTTTCCTGTTGTATGGACAATTTTATATATTCTGATGGGAATTAGTTCTGCAATAATCTGGAATAGAAGAGAGAATAATCTGCAGGCAGCACGTTCAGGCCTGATGTACTACATAGCCAGCCTGGCGTTTAATTTTACATGGAGCATAATATTCTTTAATTTACGAAGCTTTTTAGTCGCGCTTGCATGGCTCTTGGTGCTTTTATATCTGATTGTGTGTACCGTAGTTGAGTATAAGAAAGTATATCAAGTGGCGGCATATTTGCAGATTCCGTATATTGTTTGGGTCAGCTTTGCAGGTTATCTGAATGCAGGAATCTGGTGGTTGAATACTGTACATGTATAGTAAACATGATTAATTTGAATTGGTGGTTTTACTTATGAAAAGACGATTATTTGCTGAAAAACAGTATAAAATTGCAGGACATGTAGTTCCATTCGAAGACTTTCGTTTGTTCGTTGATTTGCCGGATGGAGAGAAAATCAATCCCGAACATACTCAGCCGGCTATCGCACGAGGGGCAAAATGGCTTACAGTTGATATTCCGTTGCTTAATGCATCAGAATATATGATGTTTGCAGAAAACGGCAATCGCTCAGTGTATGAAAAAAAGTTTTTTGACAGACGATCGATGATGCTTGATTTGGCTCTGGCAGAGAAACTAGAAGGCGAAGGGCGTTTCACCAAGAAGCTGATAGATGTGGTTTGGCATATTCTGGAAGAGACCACCTGGGTCCTTCCGGCTCACAATCAACCGATGGCCGGAGTGAATACCTGTCTGCCGTATGCATTTAAAGAAGAGGTAGACTATATCGATTTGTTTGCTGCAACCACAGGCAGTAGCCTTGCTATGGTGTATCATTTGTGTAGAGAAGTATTTGACTCGGTTACCGTTCTTATCAATCAACGTATATTGTACGAGTTAGAGCGCAGGATTATTAAGCCTTACCTTGATGACTGCGCTATGTGGGAACATGGTTTGTGGAGTGGCATCAGAGGAAACGTTGTCAATAATTGGACACCATGGATTGTTTCAAATGTTCTATCTGTTTGTGCTCTCACCTGTAGCAATCTGGCTACTCGATATATTATTATTGAGAAAAGTATGCAATATCTTGATAATTATCTTGTCCAGTGCAGTGAGGATGGCGCCTGTGAAGAGGGGCCCGGTTATTGGAATGTTTCAGGTGGGGCACTATTTAATGCAGGACTTGTATTATATGACATGACAAATGGGTATATAAATATTTTCAAAGACCCGTATATGCGCAAAGCAGGTGAGTTTGCAGTACGTGCTGTTATAAGCGAGAATCGAGTTATTAATTTTGCAGATGCATCGGCAGGAGCAATGCCACAACCGATTGTTGTATATCAATGGGGCCAACTGTGTGGATCTTCCGAAATGCAGAGTTATGGTGCATGGAAATTGGGAGGTAAACTTACAGAGTCCCGGCTAGATGATTATCTATGTTATAGATCTTTGCGTTTCCTTACGCAAGAGCGTATACCTTCTACTAAATATGTGCCTGTGAAGTACTTTATTTTTGAGAAGCTTGGTATTGCAGGGTCCAGGCAGTTTACAGATTTGAATAAAGGTTTGTATTTGTCGCTTAAAGGTGGCTCTAACGCAGAGGGTCACAATCACAATGATGTGGGTTCGTTTATTGTCTTTGCTGATGGACAACCTTTATTTGTCGATGCCGGATGTGGTGAGTATACTAAGAGGACTTTTAGCAAGGAGCGGTACACAATCTGGTCAATGAGATCTGATTATCATAATTGTGCTACTTTTAATGGTGTTGCACAGCATGATGGTTTGTCATATAAGGCAAGGGACTACAAATATGATGAGAAAACAGGTGCTTTTTCTTTTGAATTGACAGATGCATATCCGGAGGCAGCCGGACTTAAATGCTATAAGAGAGGGGCTGTGATCAATGGATCACGTATCGAGATTTCCGATCTTGTTGAGTTCGTAGGAGAAGGTACAGTTATGTTCAGTCTTATTACATTATATCCTCCGGAAAAATTATTTGACCATAGCTTTGTGCTATGCGGTAAGACAATATGTTATGATCCTATTTTAGAATATAACATTGAGGCGCTTGATAAAGCTTGGCCTGAGACTCATAATATACCGGCACGTTGGGGTGTAGATACGTTATATCGTATCACACTGACAACCAAAGTACCCGTTAATGATCGTTTATTCATGTTTACTGTTGAGTGATTTTGATATATAATTATCAGCGACTGATTTTAGAAAGGATTGGTATTTGATAATGGGTAGAGAGAATAGTAAGGCTAAGACAGGATTGACATCTGTTACTTTCAGAAAGAAAACCTGCGAAGAAGTTATTGCTATTGCAAAGGCTAATAACCTTGATGGAATAGAGTGGGGTGGAGATATCCACGTGCCGTGTGGTGATCTTGAGAATGCAAAGAGAGTAGGAGAGCTCACACGTGCAGCAGGACTTCAAGTGTTTTCATACGGTAGCTATTATTGGGCAGGTAAGCAAGGCTTTGATACTGTTTGTCGTACTGCTGAGGCTCTGGGCTGCAAAGTTGTTAGAATTTGGTCTGCTCACAAGTCCTCTGTAGATTGTACAGAGGAAGATTACGAACAGACAGCACAGAAGCTTCGTATGGTATCTGATATAGCAAAGGAATATGATATTACTGTATGTATGGAGTTCCATAACAATACCATAAATGATACAGGCGCCAGTTCAGTTAAGCTGTTAGAAATGGTTGATCGTGAGAATATTCGCACATATTGGCAGCCTTTATATGAATATGATGACAATGTAAGAGATATTGCTGCTCTTGGAGAGTATGTAGTTAATCTTCATGTATATAATTGGTCATATGGCAAAGAGGGAAAACCTACTATTCGTAAAATGCTTACAGATGATGCTTCTAGTTGGCAAACTTATATTGACATGATGAAAAGGCATAATTGTGCTCATAACTATATTATTGAATTCTGCAAAGAAGATAGTGATGAGAATTTTGCGGCAGATGCAGAATTTTTAAATAATTGCATTGATTTTAATTGATTAATGTGCTTTAATACATAGGTATGTAAATATTCGAAAGGGGAAAATATACATGGAAAAGTTTTCGGAATTTTTTGACAAGTTACAAGCCGACCTTAGCCCGGAGTATGTACAAAAGGCTTACATAACCGCTGCTATTTTTGGTGTTGTTTTCTTTGCAATGTTTCTAATTGCTGCAATTAAGCAACCAAAAGCAAGAGGTCTCGGTATTGCTACAGCTATAATTCAACTGGCTTCAGCTATCAGCTCTGCATGGTATGTAATTAGTTTTCACAAGGCAACATTTTTCACAGTTGTAGAGGGAACTGGTTCTACTATGGAAGAGGCGAAGGACGCAGCGGCTGCTGCCTTGGGAGAGGCAATGATAGATATGTTAATTGGTATACTTCCGCTTCTTGCTGCTTCTATTCTCGTTCTCGTTGGCTGGTTGTTTGGTTTGATTTATATTGTCAAAGTAAAGTCATGCAGTCTTAAAGTTTTAAGCATTTTTGCTCTTATTTTACAAATTTTAAGATATGTTTTCATCAGCCCGATTCCGTTTACCAGTTTATTTAAAGGTATTACTGAAGAAGCACAGGCAAAAAATGACATGATTTTCTTTATCGCATGTGCTATTCCATACATTTTGATGTTTATCGGTGTTATGGTTGGTGGCAAGAAAGAGGATGTTATTGCTGTAGAGGCTGTAGTTGAGGCACCTATTGTTGAGCCTGTTGTTGAGCCTGTGGTTGAGGCTCCTGTTGTTGATGAGGCTCCCGTTGCTGATACTGAAGTATCTTCTGATGTTGAATCAGCAGAATAATTGATGGATACAATTTTAAAGTTAATCGAAAATATGCAGACTGAATTAAGCGCAGACTATACGCTAAGATCAGTCTGCGTTTCTTTATTTTTTGGATTAGCTTTTTTTGCGATTTTTTTAATTATCGCACTTAAACAAAAACAATCGAGGACTTTGGGGATTGTTACGGCTGTGATGCAGTTGGTTGCATCCTTGTGTACATCTTGGTTTGTTATTTCTTTTCACAAATCAGATCTTTATTTTGTTGTAAACGAAATGGGTAGCTCTGATAGAAATGTTTTTGAGATAATTGCAGATATACTTGGTCTTGGTGTGTTTAAAATGTATTTAAGTATGATCCCAACCTTGACGGCAGCGTTGATATGTATTATTTGTTGGGCTTGTGCATTTTTCTATATGAATGCAATTAAACTAGATTGTCAACGACATACTGCAAACATTTCTATTGTAGTTCATATAATTAGGCTTATACTTGTTTGGCCTGTACCGCTGTTTTTCATGTTTACAGATTCCGGTGTTACAGAGGCTCTACAGTGTAAGTATGATATAGTTTTTAATATTATTTCTCTCGTTCCTTATTTGCTATTGTTACTTGCTTTGTGTATTGGCAATAAACAATCATTCAAAAATCCGTATGACGATTTCGAGTTTAATCAGGAAGAGCATAACGATGATAATGTGGTTATTACTGTTGAGGGCGAAGAGAGAGTTTGATATTTTGAGGTGGCAATATGGATTTAAGAAATCTAAAAATAAATTTTTTGGGAGATAGTATTACTGAGGGACACGGTGTATCTTCAGAAGAAAAACGATTTACCAATTTGCTTGCAGATAATTATGGTATCATTTCCAGAAACTATGGAATTGGTGGTACACGTATAGCAATTCAAAAGAATCCGTCTGCATGCGACAGGCATGATCTTTATTTTATAGGAAGAGTGTCGGAAATGGATCCTGATTGTGATGTTGTTATGGTTTTTGGCGGTACCAATGATTATGGTCATGGTGATGCACCCTTGGGCAACATGTCTGATCGGACAGAGGATTCTTTTTATGGAGCCCTTCATGTTTTATATAACACACTAATTAATCGTTACCCGGATTCAAAGATTATTATTATGACACCTATTCATCGTTTGGATTCTGAACAGCCAAAGTATGAACACGGCGGATTGGTTTTCAGAACACTGAAGCAATATGTTGACGCTATTCGAGAAGTGGCGGAATATTATTCGCTACCGGTTCTTGATCTGTATGCATCATATGGTATTCAACCAAAAGTTCAGGTACTGAAAGATAAGTATGTTCCGGATGGATTACATCCTAACGATGCAGGCCATGTGATTTTAGCAGAGAAGATCGCAGCGTTCTTACGTAGTTTATAATTTATTCACGTCAAAAGAGAAGTCTTTTGGACTTCTTTTTTTTATTTTATTTGTCATAATTCCTGTCTCGGTGGCATATATGTTCTAAAAAATAAATAATTCAATTTATTTCAAAAAACATGGAGATTGGTGATAAATGATAAATATTAGAGAAGAGATCGGTAGATTGCACAAGCAAGCATTGCAAGACTTGGAGAAACTATATAATAAAGTAAATATATCTATAGGCGCTCCTTGCGTAAAATTCTTTCCGCGTAAAGTGATTCGTACCATCAAAGGTGTACGATATGTATATGTGTACAAATTTCCGCACTTAAAGTATACGGACAAGAAAGGCAAGGTAAAGTATCGATATATGAAAAAAAGTGAATTTGAGAAAAGGCACGAGGAAATAGAAAATTATCTTTTTCTACAAGCGCGAATCAAAACATTAGAATTTACAGTAAAGACATATGAAGAACTTCTTGTATCTATTATGAATTGTCCGTATAACGAAATTCATCCGGATGAATCAGCTTCTCTTTCCGATGCTATAAAGACAGCTCAGAACCATCGCAAGCGTCATACTGAATATCGTGTAAAGCGTGGCTTTGGTACATATACATGCAAAAATGAGAGAGGCGATTTTTTTGCATCTCGTGGAGAAATGATTTTAAATAGCGTCCTTTGCGACTGTGGATTAGTTAGTTGTTATGAAGAACCTTTTATAGGAGAAGTAACTGGCTGCCAATATTTACCTGATTTTACAATTATTCGCGGCGGTCAGAAAATTTTAGTTGAGCTTTTTGGAGTGATGGATGATCCGGAGTATGTTAGCCGCACCCATACAAAACTTATTGATTATTTTGATAATGGATATGTTCTTGGCAAGAATCTGATTTGTTTCTGTGCTTGCGGCAAGTCCAACCTTGATATTGAGCCTATGTATAGTGCACTGGCTCGTTTTTCTGCTACTGGAGAATTGCCAATAGATCTTGTATGGCTGACCATGCCTGACGATTGTGCTATCCATTGGGACTTACCCTCAGACCTCAAAGAAAAAATCAAATATGAAATGAGTTTGATTGAAAAAACAAAACCTCGCCATAAATATATTTCGAGACAAATCTTAAAGTGATTCTAATTAAAGTTTATAATTTAAAATTAGGCTACTGGTCTAATCTTGTTTTGGGCTTTAGTTTTTGAATTTTGCCCAGGAAATTTCAAAAACTAAAGCCCAAACTAACACACTACAAGCGTAGCCCGCCTCAAACAAGCCGTAGTTTTTGAATTTTGTCCAGGAAATTTCAAAAACTAAAGTCCAAACTAACACACTACAAGCGTAGCTCGCCTCAAACAAGCCGTAGTTTTTGAATTTCGCCCAGGAAATTTCAAAAACTAAAGCCCAAGCTAACACACTACAAGCGTAGCTCGCCTCGAACAAGCCGTAGTTTTTGAATTTTGTCCAGGAAATTTCAAAAACTAAAGCCCAAGCTAACACACTACAAGCGTAGCCCGCCTCAAACAAGCCGTAGTTTTTGAATTTCGCCCAGGAAAATTCAAAAACTAAAGCCCAAGCTAACACACTACAAGCGTAGCTCGCCTCAAACAAGCCGTAGTTTTTGAATTTTGTCCAGGAAATTTCAAAAACTAAAGCCCAAGCTAACACACTACAAGCGTAGCCCGCCTCAAACAAGCCGTAGTTTTTGAATTTCGCCCAGGAAATTTCAAAAACTAAATAAACTTACTACTAAATTAACTATACCTAAAGTGCATAAAATATTAAGCATCAAAAATGCCGCCTGATTATAACTTTACTTCTACTGCTTTATTATAATAACTTCATATAAAGCTCAGTAATCTCTTCAACACTAGTATCTCTCGGATTTCCCGGACGACAAGCATCATCGTACGCAGACTGAGCCAGGAAAGCTACATCTTCCTTCTTGACAATATCTTTAAGATCCGCCGGGATGCCAACATCCAAAGAAAGTCGGCGAACTGCATCTATTGCAGCCTTGCGGTAATCTTCTTGCGACATATTATTCGTTCCACTAACACCCATAGCTTGAGCAATATACTTATACTTCTCACCTGTTGCCGGTGCATTGTACTCCATAACAGTAGGGAGGATAATTGCATTCGCGATACCGTGTGGTGTATCGTAAAGTGCGCCCAGTGGGTGGGCCATAGAATGAACAATACCAAGACCTACATTAGAAAATCCCATACCGGCCACATACTGACCAAGAGCCATCCCTTCACGACCTTCTGGAGTACCGGCAACAGCACCGCGAAGTGATTTTGCAATAATTTCTATTGATTTTAGATGGAACATATCGGAAAGCTCCCATGCTCCTTTAGTAATATATCCTTCAATTGCGTGGGTAAGAGCATCCATTCCTGTAGCAGCAGTAAGACCTTTGGGCATAGTTGACATCATATCCGGATCCACTACAGCAACAACCGGGATGTCGTGCACATCCACACACACCATTTTTCGATTGTTCTGCGCATCAGTAATAACGTAATTAATTGTAACTTCTGCGGCTGTGCCTGCAGTTGTTGGCACAGCAATAATAGGCACACATTTGTTCTTGGTGGGTGCCACGCCTTCCAGCGAACGCACATCTGCAAACTCAGGGTTATTTATTATAATACCAACTGCCTTAGCTGTGTCCATAGAAGAGCCTCCTCCTATTGCGACAATACAATCTGCACCCATCTTTTTAAAAGCGCTAACTCCGCCTTGGACATTCTCAATTGTAGGATTTGCCTTAATATCTGAATAAATCTCATAATCAATACCGCTATCATCCAGCACGTTTGTCACCTTTTTAGTAACACCAAATCGAACCAGGTCTGGATCAGACGCCACAAACACTTTCTTAAATCCACGTCCTTTGATCTCGTCAGGGATGCAGTTAATAGCACCGCTACCATGATAAGAAGTTTCATTTAATACAAATCTGTTAGCCATATTTAAATACCTCCTGAATATAGTTTATTAATAGTATGTCACAAAATTATTGTTAAATGAGTTTTAATATGATACAATCTGTGAAAAGTAACATTCAGGGAGGTTCATATGTCTAAAAAATTATTTTCTCTTGTATTAACATTTATGATAGTTATTTCTTGTTTTGCAGGCACCGTTCAGACACAGGCCGCAAATATTAATCCCGGCTCTTGGGCGGCAGTAGATGGTCTTGGCAGGACAGTTGTATCCCATGCTGATGTAGGGGATAAGGATAACGAAAAGTTTGTAGGCATATTCTATTGGACATGGCATTTATCACAATCATCGGGAAAGAAAGCATACAACGTAACTGAGATTATCAACCAGTATCCGGAGGCGCGCAACGACTGGAATCATGAGGCATGGAAGAACACATCATCAGGCACTCCATATTTCTGGGATGAGCCTTTGTTTGGTTATTATGTAAACTCTGATAGATATGTTGTCAGAAAGCACGCAGAGATGCTGGCAGATGCTGATGTTGATGTTGTAATATTTGACTGTACAAACGGAACATTTACATGGCGAGAAGGATATACAGTACTCTTTGAAGTCTTTGCTGAAGCAAGAGCGCAAGGAGTAGATACACCGCAAGTTGCTTTCATGCTTAATTTTGCACCTAATGAGGAATCAAAAACAGAATTAAAACTGCTTTACAGTGATATTTATTCTAAAGGAAAGTATCAGGATTTGTGGTTTATGTGGGAAGGTAAGCCTCTGGTTATGGCACATCCTGAATGCCTTAACTTAGAAAACAAGAAAGAGGCTGAAATCGCTGAATTTTTCACATTCCGTAAGAACGAGCCATCATATTTTGTAAGTGACAGAACTATTGATCAGAATTATTGGGGCTGGTGCTCTGTTTATCCACAGGCAAAATATGGCGTGCGTGAAGACGGCAGTGTGGAGCAGATGACAGTTAATGTGGCGCAAAATGCAAGTGAGCATGGCCTGGTTGCTATGAATGACTATCGTGGTGGTGTATACGGAAGAGGATATGCAAAGGATGATTACTCCTATTCATATACATATAAGAATGAAACAGTTACAATTAATAAAGATACTGAAAATGCATATTTCTACGGACTAAACTTCCAACAACAATGGGATTATGCACTCGAGGTTGATCCTGACTTTATTTTCATTACAGGTTGGAATGAATGGATTGCCGGACGTCATCAGGAATGGCAGAGCACTACAAATGCTTTCCCTGATCAATATAATGCAGAGTTTAGCCGTGATATTGAGCCAAGTAAAGGTATACTTAAGGATTATTTCTATTATCAGCTTGTAAGCAATGTAAGAAAATACAAGGGTGTAGATGCGCCTGACTTGGCAACAGAAGATAAGAATGTTAATAAAACAATCAATATCAATTCCAGTGATGACCAATGGGCTGATGTACTTCTTAGCTTTGACCACTATACAGGAAGTACAATCGAACGTGATTCAAAGGGTTGGGGCACTAATAAATATGAGAGCAACACTATGCGTAATGATATAGTAACAACTAAAGTTGCGTACGATAATGAGTATGTGTACTTCATGGTTGAGACATTAGAGGAACTCACACCATCTACAGACCCTGCGTGGATGCGACTGCTTATAGATACTGATCATACGGGAATTACTCCTAATTGGGAAGGCTTTGAGTATATTATTAACAGAGTATCTCCAAATGGCTTTGATGCTTCTGTTGAGAAATCAACAGGTGGTTGGAATTTTGAATCAGTTGGCACAGCAAAATTCAGTGTGCAGGGTAAGCGCCTACAGATTGCAGTGCCTCGTGAAGCTCTCGGTATGACGGACACATCAAAAGCTCCTGAGTTTAACTTCAAGTGGGCAGATAATACCAGAGCAGACAATACAACTGAAGATAGCGGTGACATTTTAGACTTCTATCAGTATGGTGATGTAGCCCCCGGTGGCAGATTTATGTTCCAGTTTACAGGTGCTATTGCAAAGACAGTAATTGATGATACTCCAGAAGAGCCTACTTCGGAGGGCTGCACAGGCTGCTCCGGTGGTAATGCTTCCGCAATGATTCAGGTACTGTTTGTTGCGGCATGTGCACTTATCATCAAAAAGAAAAAATAATATATCTGAATTTACCAAGAAAAAGCAACATAAAGTTGCTTTTTCTTATATGGTCTGTTATTATACTCATAACCTATATTTGGGAGGTATTGAAATGAAATATTGTGTTCAATGTGGCAATCAAATGAATGATAGTGATGTTTTTTGTATGCACTGTGGTAAGAAATCTATTCCAATGCAAGCGCCGTCTCCGGAGGCTTTGCCGCTGCATTCTCAAAATCAGGGAATAGAAGAAACAGATCCATTTGAAGCAGAACAGGACATTCCATTATATGTCAATACCGTATATGAATATGCTGAATACGATCCGTATATTGCAGAGGAGAAAGAATTTATAGACTCCTATGTCAAATTACTGAATACAGAGAGGGTAATATGGTTTGTATTTGGTATTATCGGGTTGTGCGTAGGGGCTCTGATGTTATTCTCCGCGTTCTTTTCATGGATAGATATATCGGCAGGAGCAGAAAAAACACCGGAGAACATGATGTCGCTCATCTACTCATTGGCATATGCAATAGCATATATACCTGTTGGTATTGTTTGCATCGCCATATCAGGATCCAAAAGAAAAGTAAATAATGTTATTTATGATGATATCATACCTGCTTCTGAAAAAGCCGGCTCGGCGGGGAATATAGTTCTGGGTGGATTGTTTAATACTGTAGCAATGATATTTGCTATAATAAACTTAGTGAAAACAAAGTCAAACAAAGAGATGATTGCGCGTATAAGTGCAAGACAGCAGGCTGGCAAACAAGCAGGCAACACATATTAAGCAAGGAGTATACTATGAAATTTTGTATCAAATGTGGAAATAGATTAACTGATGAGGCAAAGTTTTGTACCGCATGTGGCGCAAAATCAGCTCCGTTGATGCCACCGCGTAATACTCAACCCCAGTATGCAGGACCGGTCTACTATGTTCCGACACCTGTTGTACCTCAACCCGCAGCCATTGATCCTGAAGTTGAGCAGGAGCTATTATTCCTTAATAACTACAATGATCTTGTAAACGATCAGAGACGTTTTTGGAAAATTTTTGGTGTTATTTTATTTTCAATTGGTATGTTTTTTGGCTTTATATTGAGTGTTATGTTATTAGCGTACTTAACTGGTGACATAGAGGAGGCTAGTCAGTGGAGTGATATAATTGAATGTACTTTTATTACGGCCGCTTTCACAACGCCGGGAATCGTTGGTATGACAATTTCATCTAAGTTAGATGACTACCAGAAGGATATATACAATGATTTTGCCCAATCTTCCGAGAAGATAGCAACTGTCAGTAAAATAATTCTGGGAGCATTTTTCAATAGTATTGCAATGATATTTGCGATTATATTGTTTGTGAAAACAAAATCTAATAAAGCCTTAATCGATAAGATTACAGAAAAGCAGAAAAATGGAATCAGAAATGATATAGTTTAAATACATTCATCGCCATTCATCATGATTTTAAGAATCTCACGATCAGTTTCTTTCATTCCATCCTTGCCGATAGTACCAACGCAGGATATTGTTTCTGAGATTGTAGCCTGGAGGATACCGGTGTGAGGAACATAAGAAGCATCTTTCATTGCCATTTTATGGGCCAGGTATGCTGCGTCCACTGAAGTGGCAATTTTTGCTGCACAGGATATTTTTGCTCCGTCGCAGATAATACCGGGAATATTTGCCAAAGTATTTTCAATAGTACTACGTATACGTTCTGTTGATCCGTCACACATATATGTGATCGTAGCACCTGCGCTACAAGCGGCAGATACTGCACCGCAAAAAGCAGATAAAGTACCAATATATATTTTTTGATATACAGCCAGCAGATTAGAAAAAACAAGACCTCTAATAAGTTTTTCCTCACTGTAACCTTTCTCTCGGGCAAATACAATCACAGGGACAGAAGCGGTGATGCCTTGATTACCGCTGCCGGAGTTTACAATAACAGGTAGCTCGCAACCACCCATTCGAGCCTCGGAAGCTGAGGCTGCCAGCGCTTTCATTTTTGTTATGGTATTATCCGGGTATGATTCAGTGATGATCTTCGCGATTCCGATACCATATTTGCCATCAAAGCCTTCTTTGGCAATTGCCATGTTGTATGTAATCTGTCTGTTAATAACTTCCTTAACATCATCTATTGCTACACTATCTGCAAACTCCTTGATGCTATCAAGATTCAATAGACCGTATTCCGGAGTCTCAATATGTGCACTGAATGCTTTTTTGAAGATTATTTCACCATTTTTTTCGATCCTGATAATGTTGGTATGATTTTCACAGATCTCAACTTCTGCAATGTTGCCATTTCCTTCCATTGTCAATATAAAGTGCAGTGGAGATGTACTATCAAGTAGCTTGACTTCACACTTGTCCTCGGCAATATATTTACGGGTGTTTTCGATATCTTTTTCTGTTACATCGCATAATACCTCAAGCTCTTTGTCACTGTTGCCGCCAAGGGCACCTAATACAACTGCGGAGGCGATACCGGTCATACCTTCGGAGTGAGGAATCTTTACACAACGTACATTTTTTACAATATTACCGCTGCAGCGCGCTACAATGCGTGTTGGTATGCAGCCGAGTATTTCTTTACACTTTGCTGCGCCGTAGGCAAGGGAGATGGGCTCCGTGCAGCCCATAGCTGGCACTAATTCCCAGTTGAGAATATCAATATATGTGCTGTAAACTTTGTCTGAAATCATATATATCTCCAAATTTTGTTATTTATGCTAATTGATTCTATCATGCATTAGTAAAAAAAACAATTAATTAAATGTCGTAATTCTGTTGCAAAATAATATTAATTATGCTATTCTCGAAAGGTGAAACGGAAGTAGAGTGACGGTATTTTACAAAGACTATTTTATCGGAGGGATTTATATGAAATATTGTGCTGTATGTGGTACACAGGTTGTAGATGAAGCCAGGTTCTGTCCTAGATGCGGAGCTAGTTGCCAAGAGGTTGAGATACCGGAATACATACCGGTAGTACCGGAGGTACAGTATGTATATGACCCGGTTTTGGCACAGGCTCAGGAATGTCAGGATATGGAACAGCGTTGTCTTGATCTATATTATGATCTTATAAAATGGGAGCGACTTGCGTGGAAGATAACTAATATTGTTTTCTTGGTTCTGTCGATAATATTTGGTGCTTTTGCAGTTCTGTTTTTTATCATAGGAATATCATTTGCTCAAGTCGGAGATCGTGAGGCGGCTGTTGGAGTTATTGCTATGGGACTTACATATGCAATATATGTGATTCTTGAAATGTTGCCTGTTACAATTGCATCAGGCATTATGAAGGGCAAGCGTGAAGCTTTGATGAAAACTGTTCATACGGATTTAAGACCTGTGGTTGATACATATAACAGTGCCGGGTGCATGGTTATCGCCATTCTTTTTGCCGGTTATCCGGCCATCTTTGCAGGTATCAACATGGGTCGAACAAAGCATATGACAGAAATGGTTAATAATATTATCGCAAAGCAGCAAGCTGCGATGGAGGCAGAGGCTCAGTTAACTCCTACAAACAATTAGACGATAAGTGATAAATATTTTCGCTTTTTCAGACACGAGACGCCGTATTGGTTGTCTCGTGTTTCTTTCTGTATTGCGCCGGAGTTATTTCATAATACTTTTTAAATGCCCTGTAGAAGAACTTACTGTCGCTATATCCCACATAGTGCATTATCTCTTCAATATTTGCATCTGTACTTATAAGCAACTCAGCGGCTCTGTTTATACGCAGCATGCACATATATTCACTAAGACAGAGTCCTGTTTTCTTCTTAAAAAGCTCGGAAAAATACTTTGGTGTTACATGGGCCTTGGCGGCCAGTTCGTCCAAGGTGATCTTTGAATAAAGGGCTGAGGAGTTAAAGAAGCTTTGCACTAACAGCTTCAAAGCTTCAGCTGTCATACCGGTGGATGGATCTTCTTGTGGATCCGGGCTATACGCAAAGCTGATCTTTGTTAGTAGAAGCCGCAGCTGCATACGCATAATCTTGCGGTATCCATTTCCGGATTTGATATATTCTTTCTTCATATCAGAAAATATATTTTTAAAAATATCGCCTTTCTTTCTCAAGAATATCTCATGGGGGATTTCCTGCGGTATATCTGAGTTATCCCAGTCTAGTGTCAATAGCTCTGATAGAGAGGGATGTTTACCGTGAATATCTAATGCCTCCGGACGGAATATGCAGTTTATCCAGTGAAAATCATTTGTAAGAGGTTCAAATCTATGTATGTCTCTGGGTGCCACCATTACCAGATCACCCTCTGAAATAGGTGTTGTTTTCCTGTTTTGAGTGTATAGGCCTTTTCCTTTGAGAATATACGTAATCTCAAAGAAATCATGATCATGTACAGCCAGCCCGTGATTATACATAGACTCGTTCATACAAATCAGTTCATTCTGTCTTGCTATGTCATCGAATCTATATGTTTTCATAATTATTATCTCCGTGAAAAATAAATATATTTATATAATACACTGTATTTTTACCGAGTTCAAGATACAAACAGGAATAAGCCTATGAAAATACAGGAATAACACCTATTTCATATAGGGTAAAGCCATGTTACACTACGTTCAAGAGGTGAACAATATGAAAAAAAGTTCTATTATCAAATCAATTATAGCAATGGTTTTATTTCTTGCTTTGACACAAGGCTTATTTATTGGAGGTGTAGAAATGAAAGTTAATGCTGAGGAATGGAATGTTAACAGTGATAGCTGGGTGGTGACCGATGCTCTTGGCAGGACCACTCCTGCTGCGCGGGAAACAGACAAAGTACAGAAGGATAGATTTGTTGGTATTTTCTACCACATATGGCACAGAGATTTTATGAATGGCACTGTAAACGCTGATAAGAAGGCGCCCAGAAATGTTTCACAGATAATACGTGACAACGAGGACGCGCTGACAAACAAACGTGTGTGGGGACCGGAGATTTCCTATCACTACTGGGGTGAGCCATTATTTGGTTACTACGACTTATCACAAGATGACTATGTTGTGAGAAAGCATGCTCAGATGCTGACTGATGCCGGTATTGATGCTATTATTATTGACTATTCTAACTATTATGCCAGCGGTGCGCATAGTCCTTCGGGATATACAGAAAGCTCTTTGCGCAATCTGCTGGATACATTTGCTCAAATACAGAATGAGGGCGGAGATACGCCGGGCGTGGTGCTGCTGCTTACATGGAATGGAGAATATAACGGACCTGCTATCAAGCGTTTTTACAAGGACTTTTATTCAAAAGAAGAATATAAGAATCTCTGGTTCCATTGGGAGGGTAAGCCTCTGATACTGGCCCAGAATAGTACAGTACCGGATGAGATTAAGGACTTCTTTACATACAGGAAACCACATCCGCTATATACACCTGTGACTGAGGCAAATGCATGGCCGTGGCTGTCTATTTATCCGCAGGAGCCGGGATACACTGAGACTAATGACTGCGAGATAGTTACTGTAGGCGTAGCACAGAACTGGACTGACTCACTTGACTTTATGAGTGCGCAGGATGAGAACGGCAACTTTATTGCAAGAGGTCGTAGTTATACGGTTGGTGGCAATAATGTACTGACAAATAATCCCATTAGTGAAGAATATAAGAGTGAATATGGTGCTAATCTGCAACAACAGTTTGACAGGGCTATAGAGCTGGATCCCAGCATGATCCTTATTACAGGGTGGAACGAATGGATTGCTGCAAGATTTCTCGATATTCCGGATTGGGCTGCCAGCTCCAAGAAGGAAACACCCGTGTTCGGTGGCTTCTGCGATGTGTTTTCTACAGAATTCAGTAGAGATGCGGAGCCTACAAGAGAGGGTAATCTGTCTGATAATTTCTATAACCAGCTTGTTATCAATATAAGACGTTATAAGGGCAGTGCTATAAATAATCAGGACATGCCGGCTAAGAATATTGATGTTAAGGGTAGCTTTGACCAGTGGTCAGATATACAGTATGAGTACCGCGATGACATAGGTGACATCGCACACAGAGATGCTAAGAGCATTGGTTATCGCGTTACATATACAAACGACACCGGCCGTAATGACTTTAAAACTTCTAAAGTGACTTACGATGAGAACAACATATATTTTTATGTTGAGACAGTTAATAATATTACTCCATACACAGACAGCGATTGGATGAATCTGCTACTTCAGGTATCATCAGATAATCCCAACTGGGAAGGCTTTGACTACATAGTTAACCGCACAAACGTACGTGAGGGCATTACAACCCTGGAACGCAGCAACGGTGGGTATAACTGGAGTGTTGTGTCTGACAATATTCCGTATACAGTTACTGACAACAAAATGATGATAAGCATTCCAAAGGACTTGCTTGGATTCGGCCAGCAAGATGAGATTTCATTTAACTTTAAGTGGGCTGACAATAGTGGCATGGAAACAGAGGGTGACGCTCTGGCGTTCTACTTAAATGGTGACTGCGCGCCTAATGAACGTTTTTGCTATAAATTTTCACAGGTAGGTGACAAGGCTGATAGCGACAGTCCAAAGTCATCCATATCATTACCGCTTGTGTTTGGCATAATCGGAGTTGCAGCACTTTTAATTGCTGAGGTAATTGCGATAATCATCTCAAAGAAGAAGAAAGGGAAGAAAGCATGATAAGAGAAGATGTTTTTTATCAGCTGCCTATAGGTGCTGTGAGACTTGATGGTGTGTTTGATGATATGATTAAGTTGATTACCGAGAATACACTTAAGAAGATAAACTTCAGATCATTGGCAGATTATTACAGAAATAAAGCAGATCAGTTTGCTACAGGTGAGTTCTGGGGTAAGCTTATGAGGGCAGGTAGCCTTACGTATAAATATAGTCAGGATCCGGAGCTCAAAGCTGTGCTGGATGAGACTGTGGAGGATATGTTGAGCATTCAGCTGCCTGACGGTTGTATCAGTACTGTTCCATATGAGAAACAGCCTAATGGTACGCACGGCTCTGATCTGTGGGAGCGCAAGTACTCTTTGCTTGGTTTGCTTGGATATTATGAGATTACCGGTAGAGAAGATGTTCTTAAATGTATCAAGAAGGCGGCTGACTTTACTATCTCTCAGGTAGGTGAGGCGCCCCTGACACCTATTACAGAGACCGGTTGGGCCTTTTGCGGTATTGAGTCATCTTCGATTCTGGAACCTATTGTTAAAATTTACCATATAACAGGAGAACAGAGATATCTTGATTTTGCTACATATATAGTGGAGAGTGGTGCATGCTCCCGTGAAAATTTATTTGAAAGTATTTATCAGGGTAAGGATCCAAAAGATATTGGTAATAACGGCGTTCCGGAGGAGAGTATTGCAAAAGCATATGAGATGATGTCTTGTTTTGAGGGATTGGTGGAGTATTATCGCGCAACAGGTATTGAGAAATGGAAAGAAACAGCTCTTCGCTTTTATTATAAGTTGTTGGAGCAGGAAATAACGCTTCTTGGCTCAGGTGGTGCAGATGCTCCGTATAATCTTGGCCCCGGTACAGGTGAGCAATGGAATTATACTAAGTATGAGCAGACAAATCCTGATATTACTCTTATGATGGAGACATGTGTTACAGTTACGTGGATGAAGCTGTGCTATCAGCTGCTACGCCTTACGGGAGATAGCACAATTGCAGATGAGATTGAGCGTAGTTGCTATAATATTCTCATTGGTGCTATACGCCCGGATGGAGAGTTCTTTGAGTATTTTCCTAGATTCAATGGTTTGCGCAATCCGAAAGTAAATTACAGCTTTAATATTGATGGGTTTGATCTTAGTTGCTGTACAGCTAATGGTCCGTCAGGTCTTGCTTTAGTGCCGTTTACAGCTTTTATGAATAGTAAACAAGGTCCTGTGGTGCAGTTTTATGTGTCGGGAGAAGCTGTGTTTGATCTTACAGATGGTGGTAGTGTTAAGCTTACGACAGTGTCAGAATATCCGAAAGAAGGTAAATTTACTGCCAGGTTTTCACAGGTAACAACAGATAATGAGTTCTCACTGCTACTGCGAGTACCAGGTTGGTGTGGCCGGTATCAAGTATGTATAAATGGCGCTCCGGTATCTGTAGATGCAAGGCCCGGTACATATGCTGTTATTAACAGAAAATGGAATAACGGAGACTGTGTTGATGTTGACATGGATCTGACTGTGAGAGTATTTGAATCACCTCGAGGCTCTAACAGACTTGGCGATAATCTTGTTGCCGTGATGCGTGGCCCTATCTTACTTGCCCGCGATCGCAGAACTCAGGAAGATATTTATAAGCAGGTGGATATGAAGCAAGCTGTACAACGTGGCACCACTCAGGTTGTTCTTGATGACGCTGACGATATTGATTGTATTGTGAGGGCAAAAGTATCAACTGACAGTGGCGACGAAATATCTATGATTGACTATTTTTCAGCAGGCAGTACATGGGATGAACAATCTGAGTTTTGTAGCTGGCTCAAAATGAAATAATGTGTTAATATATTCATTGGTAGATTTATGTACTTTTCTTGTATCAATTCCGTTTTTGGTGTATTTTTATAATAAATATATAAAGATTTTAGAAAGGTGATTTATCATGTCAGAATTCTTGTCCTCCATTCATCCCGCATTTGTGTGCATTATAATTTGTGCAGCAAAAATAATCGAAATAACAATTCAGTCGCTTAAAACTTGTATGATGGTTAAGGGGCAGCGACTCAAGGCCGCAGGTCTCGGCTTTGTTGAGTGTGCCATTTGGGGACTTGTAATATCTACAATTATCAGTACTCTGGGTGATAATCTTTTGCTGTTGTTGTTTTATTGTATTGGGTACGCAACTGGCCTATTCCTAGGCTCTACTATAGAAAATAAAATTGCTCTTGGTACATCTAACTTAGAGCTTATTGCCAGTGACGAGAGTACAGAGAAGATTACTGAGTACTTAAAAAGCAATGATAGGGGATATACAGTATTTGAAGGTCATGGATCCGTAGATAAAATGAATATGATCTTTATCGTGCTCCCGCGTAAAGAGACGCCACGTGTTCTTAAGGAAATTAAAAAGTCTTGCGATGGCAAAGTGTTTGTGGTTGCGTCTGAGGTTAGCAAATATGCCGGTGGATATGGTATGATGAAATAATTTGTAATATATGTGAAAAAGCGATTCCATTTCGGAATCGCTTTTTTAGTCGAGATGACAGGGCTCGAACCTGCGGCATCCAGTTCCCAAACAAAAATTATAGTTTATTTTGCTTGGTAAACGCTCTTTTTGACCCGTTTTTTACGGTTTTCGGGGCTATTTCTTTCCGATATTTCCGTTAATTCCGTGTGTTACATCGGGCAAACTGGTC
>SVJB01000009.1 GCA_015069185.1 Oscillospiraceae bacterium | reverse complement strand
GCTTGAAAGTGCTAATGAAAGCATATGGCAAGGCAAAAGTAGTAAGTTGACACAAAATCGGGAGTTTTCGTTAAAATGTCGAGTGTGGCAGAAAATTTTGAAATCCCAAGAATAACTTGACACCATCCCGGAGGAGACAGCAGATTGACAACAAGCCTCTTATGAATTATTATTCATAAGAGACTTTATTATATTACGATATTATTTAAGGAGTTCGCAATGAATGCTAAGAGAATCTGGTTAGTTATACCTGCTGCCAGTGCAATATATTTACTGTTATTTTCATTAGTGCTGATATTCTTTTCACCGGAAATACCATACATAATGGAACACGTGTTTAAGAATAATGCGTTAATACTGTTGTTAGTTGTTTTACTGTATGGATTAGTTGCAGCATGTACAACTATTATTTGTTTTATACTGGCAATGGTAAAGAAATGGGATGCTACATCTCTGGCAAAGACAGTAATGATTGTGAAAATTGTTCAGTTTCCTGCATATGCAATTACATTAGTGCTTGCTGTTATTTTTCTTATAACAATCTTTACTTGGCCACTTTCCATCTTAATGGGTTTTTGTGCTTATTTCTCACTTATGATGACAGGATTTCTGCAGTCTGCTGCTGTTATACTGGCGATGCGTGAGAAGAAGGTAAGATTCAGAAATTCATTTTGGGTTATTTTATTGCAATTCATATATTGTGCTAACCTGGTGGCCTCTATAATTTTCTATGTTAAGTTAAGAAATATCACAAAGAAACATATGAATCTTTTATGATGAAAATAATTTCTTATATGCTATAGGACTCATATTCATGGCTTTGTGAAAAAGTGTACTGAAATACTTACTATTTGTAAATCCAACTTTTTCGGCCACTTCATTAACAGAGAAGAATCCTGATTGTAATAATCTACATGCTTTTTTTATTCTTTTATCTATAATCGCGTTATGAGGAGAGATGCCATAAGCTTCCTTGTATAATTTCCTGAAATACTCTTCGCTCATATGTAGCATCGCACTGGCACGATGCTGATATCCGGGGCTCTTTTCTTCCCAAATATTAACAAGATTATAAAACTGTGTCAGAACTGCAAGACAGTTACTACTGTATAGCGCTTCGATTTCTTTTTTTTCGCCTTCATCGTAATATTTCAGGTGAACAACTATCATTTCTTCCTCTGTGGATTTTCTCACAAAGGCGGTATATGAAGGAAGATATACAATACAATTCTCACCGGTATGTACAACTTTATCATTTATGTGAAAAGTTGATTGCCCCGATATTCTATATGATATTGCAGACCAAAATCGTATATTAGGGCTACATTTACAGGCACATGCCTTTCGCGTGATTCTGAAAATATCTAAAATCTCAAAACAATTATAATCTAAAAAACTCATATTTATAACCTTTCATCATTATTACAGCCTATTTCGTTTTGAAATACAAACCTTTTAAACTGTTTTTTTACCTTGTTTATGCTTATTGTTTTATATTATCATAAAGAAAAATCAAGGAGGAAATTATGAAAAAGGCTTTTTTATTTGTGATTGCAATGGTGTTGTGTTCAGAACAGACAGCAAAAAACCTAATGGAATTATGTTGCTGAAACTGATAGCGCAATAATATACGAAGATAGTTTAAATGTTTTCGTTACAAGAAATAAGCCTATGTCTGTTGATAACATTATATATGAAGATTATACAGATCCTACAGCAGGCTCCATACCGGAGAACCCTGAGACTCCCAGTGATCCTGAAGTACCCAATCCGGGCACCGGAGACTTTGGCATAATCGCAGTTGCTTTTGCTGCTGTATCAGCATTTTCTCTTAAGAGAAAGAAGATCAGATAACTCCTCATAACTTATTTCATACACTTATGTTTTGTAAAGGTGGGACTGCAGTTTGCGGTCTCACTTTTACTTTACGAACAGTTTTTCGTATTATGTATTGAAAAAGAAACCTTTTAACTTGTTTAATGGGTTTTCACAAACCTGTATGCCATATAAACTATGGATAGTTCTATGAAATGATGTTATAATTGATATTATTACAAATATTATATTATTCGATTAGACATGATAAATAGTATCCGGAGGATTATATGAAAAGCAGTTTTTTTATTCATCGACCGATAATAAAAATAATGGTTCTTGTTGTATTACTTGTTATGCTTGTATGTGTTGCCTGTACACCTAAGGAGGATGAAGAAGTGTGGATCAACTGGGATCCATATGTTGCGGCTCCGGGTGCAGATAGTACAGATTTGACTATGTCTACATATATAAATCCAGACTCCAATACCCAAAATGTCAAAGTGGCATATAATTACAAATCTGGAGATACTTCCTTCTCTTTGAAAAATTCATATTCTGTAAATAAAAAAATAACTATGAGCAAAGCTAAGGCTGGTAGCGCTATTATGAATACGGTCTTTGCTGATAATACTATTGGAAATTACCAATTTAAGGTAAAGGTAAATAGTAAGAATGAAGATAATAATATCAATGCTTTTTTTGTTGGTTTGCGTTTACCTGATAAATATTCGGAGGTTACAGCAAATGAAGGTGTGTGGATTGCTTTTCGAGAGAATCAGATCGGTATGCGTGTAGGTGAATCCCCGGATGTGACATATGTAAATACAAGCGTGGATTTTACAACAGAGCAGAATGTTTTTGTTGTAGATGATATGACAAATGATATTATTACCGTAAGTGCATCCTCAAAGAATAACGTTATTGCCACTATTAAGATTGAAAATAATGTAATACGTATGTATGCACCGGGAGAAGATATTGCTTGCATAGAAAATACAGCGCAAAGAGTAGCAAATAATGGTTATTTTTACCTATTATCTTATAATATTAAGAATGGTGATACGACTGTATCTGATCTTAAGGCAGATGGTTATGAAAAGGTCCTGGCAGATAATGCGATTATTAATATGCTCAACTCCAGAGATGTTAATAGTGATACTTGGGTGGCTACCGATGATGAAAATAGATTCTCCGGCACAGGAGACGGGGACCTGACTGATAAGAAGGTAGGTATTTTCTATTTTCTGTGGCATGATAATGATAACAACTCCGGAGACGGCAATATATATGACCATACTAAGACATATTATACATCAGGTGTTGATGGGCTCAGAAAAGTCATCACACAAGGTCCTCTTGGATTTGCACATTATTGGGCCGAACCATATTTTGGATATTACAGTTCTGATGACGAGTGGGTAATTCGTAAACATACATATCAGCTTGTAGCTGCCGGCGTAGATTTTATATTCATTGATGCAACGAATGGTAAGACACATGAAGATAACTATGAATTGATATTAAAAGTATGGTCAGAAATGAGAGCGGAAGGATATCAGACACCTCAGATTATGTTCCATTGCGGATATGTACGTGAGAACGGATTAAAATCTTTTAATGCATTATGGAAGAATCTTTACTCCAAAGAAAGATATAAGGAATTCTGGTTTATGCACGAGGGTAAGCCCCTTATACTGCTTCCTGCTGCCGCGCATAATCTGGACCTGTCAACTGAACAAAGACAGTTCTTTACTGTACGCTATAGCTGGGCTAATTCTGATAAAAGCTGGTATACGGATACAGAAGGTAACAACTGTTGGCCTTGGGCTGACATCTATCCTCAGGCGCCGGGTAAGTCTCCTACAGGAGAGTTTGAACAAATGGTAGTTATGAGTGGATATTGGGCAAATGGCACTAAGGATATCAGTAGAGGCCGTAGTTATCAGAATAATAAACAACCTGCAAATATAGTAGATGGTGATTTTGGATACGGCCTTGTTGATAATGGCACTTCAGGAAAAGGTCTGGCCTTCCAGGAACAGTTTTCATATGCTATAGAGCAGGATCCTGATGTTCTTATGTTAATTGGCTGGAATGAATGGTGGGCCGGCCGTTGGGAAGCAGGCAATGCTCTAGGTCAGAAGATTGCCAATACTTATACAGTAACCGATGACAACAACTGGACACGACATTACTATGTGGATAATTTCAACCCTGAATTTTCACGTGATATAGAGCCGGTTAAGGGTGTTTATAATGATAACTACTATTATCAGATGGTAATGAATATACGAGAATACAAAGGTGCCAGACAGATAGTAAAGGCTTTTGGCCAACGGCCTATTGTTATGACCGATCCTGAGTCACAGTGGGATATTGTGGGTCCGGAATATCGTGATTATGAGGGCGATATTACACATAGGGACGCAATGTCATATGTTGGCAAGATTCATTATACGAATAACAGTGGCAGGAACGATATTGTGTCGGCCAAAGTATCTAAGTATAAGGATAATCTTGTATTTTACGTAAAGTGTGCAGATGATATTTCGCCGGCAGAAGGTACCAATTGGATGAACCTGTTTATTGATGCTGATTGTAAGGAGAGTACAGGCTGGTACGGATATGATTATGTTATTAATCGTACAAGAGAAAACGGCACATGCTCAGTAATGAAATTTGTGAAAAATTCATGGGAAATGCAAGAGGTAGGCAGCGCGCAGTACACAGTAAACGGAGATTACATGCAGATTAAGGTAGATCCTGCCTTGATAACAATCGAAAAAACATTTGACTTTAAGTGGGCTGATAATTCTGTCAATGAGGGAGATATAATGCAGTTTATTGATATGGGAGACTGCGCTCCGAATGATAGATTTAATTATCGATATACAACTAAGAAAACAACTATGGCAACGCCATCGATTTTAACAAAAGATATGATAGTACTTAAAGCCGGATCATATTATGCATATGCAGGCGGTGAACTTGTCAGATTAGATGAATCCAGTACTAAGGCAACCTTCTTTGGTGATGTTAATTTATTTTATGTACCAAAGCAATTTGCCAAAGAAATAATGAAATTGAATGTAGATCAGGCTACTGTGTATAACCATTATGGAATCGAGTATGTAGAGATATCAGATATTATTAAGACTTCAGGTAAGGTTATAACACAAAATGATACAATGTTAATACTGGCTGACAAGGCTGTATCAGATGAAGATATGCTTACATTATATAGAAGTTTATATTAATAGAAAGAGGAGTTTATGATGAAGATTATTAACCGTAATTTACTTTTAATGATTTGCTTACTTGTGCTGACTGTGGTGTTAGTAGCTTGTGGTGACAACCAACAAACAGCAGCACCTACTACAGCACCCACTACAGCACCTACTACAGTACCGACTCTGGTACCTACCAGTGCACCCACCGAGGTGCCGGAACCCACAGAGGTACCTACTCCAAAGCCAACAAGAGCGCCGCTTGCTGCAGAACAATTAGATGTTCCATTTGCAGATGATATGCAAGGACTGGAAGAACTGTATACTCAAACTTTTGATGATGCGGACTGGAACGAAGATGGAACTGTAACTGTAGTACATCCGGATCTTGTTGAGATTAATGGAGAAATGCTATTTACTACATTCCAGGATGGAGCATATAAAAAAGGTTGGGCAACTCTGGCTTTCCCATTTGATATGGACTTCGATGTATATGAACAGATTGAGATATCTATGGATCTCCAGACAAACGGTCAGATTGCTCACAAAAGTCTCTTTGGTTTCTTTGTGCCGGATCTAAGCAAGCTTCCTGATAGAACAGGAAGAGGACTTTGGATAACACCTTCATGTATCGGAAAAGTATTCTTCTTAGGTCAAACACCTGTGGGAGCTCCGATTGATAAAGGCCATTGGGGGAAGAATGGAGGATTTGCTTCCGTATCTACTGTAGAGGCATTTAACGAAGCAATGGAAAAGATTACATTTGTTGCCCGCAGGGATAAAATAACAGGTTATGTTACAAAAACTGATAATACACAGCATAAGCTATTTAGCGTTGAGATTGGTGATACTGAGCTTGTTATTTACGATGGCAACGGAACTGAAGTTTTCAGAGGCAGCAACGATGGAGAGTATATGAGAGGTTATGGCTTCAAAATAATGTCTCACGACGCTGTTACAATTATCGATAACATCGTAGTCAAAGCATATTGATTATAAAACACTTAATGCCCTCGGGATTATAATCTCGAGGGTTTTTTTATTGTTATACCATAATCAATATGATATAATCTGTGAAAATTTTATACATCCGGGAGGAAGAAATGAAAAAATTTTTATTGATATTTATAGCTGTCCTTATGATTGTTGCAGTAGGCTGTGGTGCAGGGGAACAGAATAATGATAATAGCAATACAAATCCTACAGACAAACCTGAAAATACAGATACATATGTATGTAGTGGTGTTACTGATGGTTTTGAGGATGCACGACTTGTTTTATCAAAAGATGGTAAATGCGAATTGATTACGTGTACTCAAAAAACAGAGTTTGATAATGATGACATAAATTCACTTTTATCAGAAGATGGTGAGCCTGCCGGGCTTCAGGGAGAGATTGTGATAAAGTCAAACATGATTTTCACAGGAACATATACTCAGGATGGTAATAAGTGTCAGCTGAATCTGAACGATAAGGTCTATATGTCCATTGATGTAATAGGTCAGGATAGAGATAAGTTTATTCCTTTGTATCTTGAGAAAGCAAAGAAATATAATGAAGAAATGTACAATATGTACAAGCAAGCTATTGAGTCCAGATATGATTATAGCGAGGAAAGCGAAGGTGCTACTATTGATGCAGATGTAGAGTTAAAAGATAATAACTTTATAATGCTGGAAGTAAATGGGTATGAAAACAGCAAACTGGCAATGAAACAAGAATATAATAACGGTATTATAGTTAAGAATACAGTATATAGTAACGGCGTAGTATATTCAGAAAAGACATACAATGAAGCGGGAAAGATTATTGAACAGAAGCGTTTTGATGATCAAGGAAATGTTACAAGTAATACTACTTATGGATACGATAACAGAGGTAATCTTATTGCTTCTAACAGATATCAGAATGGGGAACTTCAGGAAAATGAGAAGTGGGAATATGATACAAATAACAATGAAATATTAAGTGAACACTATGTTCTTGGTGACTTAATATCCAAAGAAGTTTCTGAATACACTTCAGATAATATCAGAATAAAATTTTATGTATATACTCAAGAGGGTCTTGTTTCATCTGAAGAAGTAGATGCTGTTACTGGTGAGTGTATTAGAAAAGAATACAGAGGCGATCAGGTGTCAAGAGAAGAGAAGTTTGATTCAGATGGAGTTCAACTTTATAAATATGATTATGAGAATGGTATTCTCAAGTACAAGGAAATTTTCACAAATGGTAAAGTTACCATGTATGAGAACTACAACAATGGAATTATTACCACTCACATTGAGTATGAGTATAATTCCACAGGTGAAGCATCTAAGAGAACTGAATCATATTATAACGACAATGGCGAGCTGGCAGTTGTGGTTTATTATGAAAATGACAAACGTGTTCTTGAAGAACAGTATGAAAATGGTCAGGTTACTTCTTTTGAGAAATATGAATATGACAGCCAGGGTTTCCAGATCAGATATGAATATTACATAGGAAATGAATTGTTTATTAAAACAGATTATACGAATGATGCAGAAGGAAATACAATCAAATATGTTACATATGATGGTGAGAATAATCTGGTTTCTGAAGTTGAGTTTGATAAGGAAGGTAACAAATTAAAAGAAATATATCATAACGATGACGGCTTTAAGCGCATATATACGTATAATCCTGAGGACAGCAGCTATACAGAACAGGTAATTAATCTCGGAAATGGGGACTATTACATAAGATATTATGATAGTGAGAATAATGTTGTGCAGGAAGAAATCGGAAATATTTATAAATAAAAATGAATAAACTACGATTGTGTCTCGTATTGCTGTATGTTATAATCGGCTTAAATTAACCCAATGAACAAGATATTAATTTAAGAAATATCTCTGCAGATATTTTGTTTTGCGCACTAAGAGGTATAGGAGGATTACATGCTGGAAATAACACAATATTTCTCGGAAATAAACAGCATACTGGACAATCTGAAGTTGACCACAGAAGATATTTTGCTCTTTGTTCATAGCGATATGGATAAGGACTTACTTAAGTCTGATACATACCTCTTCATAACTAAGGATTTACTTATTGTTTTAGAAGGCCTTGTGACGATTGAAGGCCAGACAGGTTTTAGTGTTAAACGCGACAGACTTAATTTAAAATATCAACATAAAACTACTCGGAGTTACGAACTTGATCAGTACAGTAACTTTGCCATAGAGGAACTAATATCAACAGGCAGGCTTATCGCTCAGAAGGGCGATGAGACTGTCTGTATTGCTATGTTTACAAATGCGTGCAAAGCTGATATAAGGCTCTTTGTGAAATATCTTAAAATGTTTCAACAAGACGGCAAGATAGAGAAGGACGAGGATGATTTTAAGAAAGATAATTTCTGCCCGAAATGTCACAGCAGATACCCAGATCCTAATAGAAAAATTTGTCCTAAA
Organism: Oscillospiraceae bacterium; assembly: GCA_015069185.1. Taxonomy (GTDB): domain Bacteria; phylum Bacillota; class Clostridia; order UBA1212; family UBA1255; genus SIG424. Next base: position 62,381 of record SVJB01000009.1, on the reverse strand, counting down.
TGTATGGATAGAGGCAAATTGGTGAAAAGAATGTGGATATTTGTACGAAAATACATAAAACAAATACTACTCGTTCTCTTTGCCTTAGTTATGGTAAGTGCACTTGGTGTTATCGCACCGTATTTCTCATCAAAGTTTTTTTATGATAAAATTCTTGATGAGGGTAGTCCGTTTTATGGGCAATTGCTGTTCATGCTGGCAATTATTATTGTTATTAATCTGATTAGCATAGGCATCAATATTCTGTCTAATGTTATAACTGCCAAGGTGGCCGGTACGCTTGTTTACGATATGAAGAGGACAATATTTGATTCTATCAAGCGGCTGTCGCTAAGCTTTTTTACAGGAAGACAAACAGGCGGTTTGATGACTCAGATTGATCAGGATGCCACATCTATTTATTGGTTTTTTGTTGACGGCCTTCCGTACTTTTTGATAAACATCGTTCAGGTAATCGCTGTGTTTGTGGTAATGTTGACAATCAACCCACTGCTGGCTGTGCTGTGTATGTCAGTGGTGCCTGTGTTTATCTTTATGATAACGAGACTTTACAGACACTCAGGCCATTTGCATATGAAGAATTATTCCTGTAACAGAGCTATGAACAGTGTACTTGCCGATGTTTTGTCAGGCATGAGAGTAGTCAAAGCTTTTGCACGTGAGAAGGAAGAAAGTGTCCGTTTTGGAAAATATGTTCAGAAAACTACAGATATGTACAAACAGATTACTGTGTATAACAATACAGCATATCCAATTGCAAACCAGATAATGTCTTTGAGTAATACCATTGTTTGGCTGGTTGGTGGCTGGCTCGTAATGAATGGAAATATGACGTATGGTACTCTTGTTCTGTTCCTTTCGTATGTAAGCATGATTAACTCACCATTGTTTATGTTTGTAGATATGACACATTTCTTTTCTCATTGTATGAACGGTGTACAGAGACTATTTGAGATTTACGATGCAGAGCCGGAAGTTATGGAGAAGGAAAATCCTGTAAGCAAAGACAGGCTGAAAGGCCATGTGGAGTTTAAAAATGTTATGTTTTCATATGACAAGAACAGGAAAATAATTGACGATGTTTCTTTTGAGGTTGAGCCGGGGCAGATGATGGGAATTGTGGGACACTCAGGTGCGGGCAAGAGTACCCTGGCAAATCTGCTTATACGTTTGTATGATGTAGGAGAGGGACAGATAACTATAGATGGTATTGATGTTAAGGACTACTCTTTTGAGACCTTGAGGCGTAATATTGCTATCGTGTCACAGGAAACATACCTTTTCATAGGCTCTATCCTTGAGAATATACGTTATGCCAAGCCTGATGCTACCAAAGAGGAAATTATACAAGCTGCTAAAATTGCCGGCGCGCATGATTTTATTATAAAACTGCCTGATGGGTATGATACACAGATAGGTCTGGGATATAAGGACTTATCCGGCGGAGAGAGACAGAGAATATCAATTGCCAGGGCTGTACTGATGAATCCAAAGATCCTTATTCTTGATGAAGCCACCGCGGCAATGGATACAGAAACGGAACGGAAGATACAGAATGCTCTTGAGAAACTGATTGTAGGCAAGACAACTATCGTAATTGCACATAGATTATCGACTTTAAGAGATGCAGATAAATTGATTGTTATAGAGAATGGAAAGATGCCTGAGGCCGGCACTCACGGAGAACTTATCAGGCAGAAGGGCATTTACTACAAACTGTATATGTTACAGTTAGAAGCTCTGAAAAATGTAGGTGTGGCAGAATAAAGAGGTAAGAAATGGGATTAGATATAATAACAGATACTAAATATTTTACAAAAGAAGATGGACTTTTCACAGATGGAGGAGGATTCCTGCTTCTGGAAGGTAATCGGGTATTCCTGCATCGCTGTTTTCCATTTGAGGAGCCATGGTGCTATATCAGCGTACTTGATAAAGATAAAAAAGAAATCGGCATTATAACAGATTTGGCTATCTTCGATGAAAATGTGCAGGATATTCTAAAGAAAGAACTGGAACGCAAATATTTTATGCAGACTATTGTTTCGGTAGATAAACTCAAAGACAGATATGGTTTTACGTACTGGGATGTAACTACTACAGCAGGTAGCGCCAGCTTCACAATGCAGGATACACACAGAAATATTGTGAAAATAAGTGATGACAGACTAATGATTGTGGATATGGATGGCAATAGGTACCTGATACAAAGTGTAGCAGGATTAGATAAAGCCAGCTATAAGAAAATAGAGTTATATCTGTAATAATGATGACAGAAAGGCATCACCGAAATATGGAAAATACAACTTACTACAGGCAACAATTGTTGAAGACATTATCTTCTTGGGGGTTTTCCTTTACAGATGAAGATGTTGTCAGCCTGTTTTCGTATAATATGGATAAAGATATGTCGCCTGTACAGGGCTTTGCGGTGTTAACTGCAACCTGTTTTATGATTATTACAAATGGTACAAAGCAAATATCCATGGCACTTAGCGAGATTGATAAGTTTATTTTCCGCCATGATGTAGGCTCTGTGGGCGTTGAATGTGAGACTAAGTCCGGCCAGACTGTGGCTTTGTGTCGCGCTACTATGGACCACAGTAAGTTACTTGGACATATGGTCAGCAAATACAACCTATATCTGGAAAAGAAAGAATATTTTGAAGACGAAGGCACTTCGCCTTCTGACGTATGTCCTGTATGTGGCACCCCATATAAGAAGGGCCGTGGCAGGATATGTACTAACTGCGTTAGTAAGAAAAAGCTTTTTATCAGATTATGGGAGATAATTCGGCCGCATAAGTGGTTATTATTGGCAGGGTCGCTATTCTTTATATTTTCGTTGCTCATAAGCCTTATCAATCCGTACATAAATAAGATATTGGTAGACTCATATGTAAACAATCCGGATATACAGTCTCTTATTGCTGATGACAGAGGAAAGGTTTTTATAGGTTTTGTACTCGCACTGCTGCTTACTGTAGCTGCATCTGTTATTGGCTACCTTATAAACCTTGCCCGTAATCTTATTATGATGCATGTTGGCGCCAGAACGATTGTGGATTTGCGAAAGATGGTTTTCAACAAAATACAAATGCTGTCAATGTCAGGCATCTCAAAGAAAACAACAGGAGAATTGACTCAGCGTGTTATCTCGGATACTCAAGAGATACAGAATTTTATTAATTCGCAGATTCCTAATGTACTTGGATTAATACTACAACTTATCGGTGTTAGCGGCTTATTGATATGGTACGATTGGAAATTACTTGTTATATTTTTATTACCCTTGCCACTTACGATAATACCTATGAGAATTTTTCACAGGTTTACCAGAAAGATTTATTCTCGACAGTGGCAGGCTTCCTCAAAATGTAACACAATTCTCCATGATATTTTTTCCGGAATCCGCGTTGTTAAGGCCTTTGGTACAGAAGAAAAAGAAACAGAACGTTATGATCAGGCTGCAGGCCGGCTGAGGGATCTGTCGATTAGAAATGAAACTCGCTATGCATTGCTGGTACCATTCATACGATTTGGCTTACTGATTGGAAATTTCATGGTGCTGTACTATACCGGCGTGAAAATGTTAGATGGCTTTATGACAATAGGTGAGGCTTCTATGTTGACTGCTTATGTGGCTATGGTGTATGGCCCTATTAATTGGCTTACTAATATCCCGAATGCTCTTAATCGTGTATTCACATCTATTGCCAGAATATTTGATATTATTGATGAGAAATCAGATATGAATGATTCTGAAAAATCTCTGGACCTGGCAATAAATGGTGAGATTGAGTTTAAAAATGTTACGTTTAGCTATGATGGCATCACAGATGTTCTTAAAGGTGTGAATATCAAAATTAATCCCGGTGAGATGGTAGGGTTAGTAGGTAAGTCGGGTGTGGGCAAATCTACCTTGATCAACCTTGTGATGAGGCTATATGATGTAAACGATGGCTCAATATGCATAGACGGCACAGATATAAGAGATATTTCTCAGCATTCTCTCAGAAGCCAGATTGGTGTTGTATTACAGGAAACAATACTGTTTTCCGGCTCTGTATATGATAATTTGTTATATGCAAAGGCCGATGCTACACGTGATGAGATTATAAATGCTGCAAAGATTGCAGGTGCACATGAATTTATTATGAAACTCCCTGATGGATACAACACTATAATAGGAGAGAAGGGTCATACTCTTTCAGGTGGAGAGCGCCAAAGAGTTGCTATCGCAAGAGCACTACTACGTGATCCTCGCATTCTTATTCTTGATGAGGCTACTGCTTCTTTAGATACAGAAATAGAAAAACAAATTCAGGATTCTTTACAGAAGCTTACTCATAATCGTACAACCATTGCCATTGCCCATCGTTTGTCTACACTGAGAAATGCCAATAGAATTATTGTTCTTGATGAAAAAACAGTGGCTGAGGTTGGTACCCATGAGGAGCTTATGAGACAAAAAGGCATCTACTACGGACTGGTAATGGCACAAAGACAGATGTCTAAAATGAGTAGACAGTAAAAATATCGGTTTTGCACAAATATGCATAGGAATAATACATTTTTTACATTGTTTTTTTACGATATAATAACAAAAAGGCGGTGTGAACTGTGAAAAAAGTATTTATTTCGGTATTGATCTCTATAATTATATTTGTTCTATCTACTGTAGTGGCATGTACTGTACAGAGTGATAGTAATAAACAGACTCCTGATGTATTAGACACTACACCTGAGATTACATCTCCTGTTGATACAGGCTTGGATGGTACTCCTGATAATTCGTCTGTGGGGCCAACAGGAGCGGCTACACCAACAGAAAATATTCCGAAAGGTACAGACAATACTCAAAGTACACCAGGTAATACCGGTATGTCTACTCCTACTCCAACCCCTAAGCCTACACCCAAACCTACAGCTAAACCTACACCGACACCAGTAAGCAAGGATCCCACAGTTACATTTTCAAAGAATGGCGGTGTCTATAAAACCAGGTTTGATTTAACACTTACTGCTGACAATGGATACACCATTTACTATACAACTGACGGTTCTGACCCAAGAACAAGTACGACCAAGAAAACCTACACATCTGCTATTACCATTTCACAGAGTATGGGACAACATGCAGGTCCTTTGACTGTTGCGACCAGTTCTGCTCTTGGTTTCCCCGTACCGTCTTCTCAGATAATTGGTACAGTAGTCAAAGCATATGCTGTCAAAGGTAATTTAAAGACTCCTGTTGTAACTAATTCGTATTTTGTAAGCTCTTCTTTAGTGGCTACATATGATATGCCAATTGTATCAATAAGCACCAAAAAAGAAGACTTCACAACAAAGACAGGTATATATGTTACCGTAATGCAGAATCCATATGACACAAAGGAGCGTATTGTTGGATATGTTGAGTTCTTTGATGAGACAGGCACGAAACAAACGGGACAATATATTCAGATATCAATGAATGGTAATGGGTCCTTGGCCAACCATATGAAATCCATGCGATTATATTTTAAGAAAGATGCAGATCCTTCCGTTGACGGCAATCCCGGAAAATTAAAATACGATATTTTTCAGGGCGCAGCCAGAGATACATATGGTAATATTATAGATTCGTTTGATCGTATATTGTTAAGAAATTCAGGCAATGACTGTCCACATACAATGATACGCGATGCGTTTATGCAGAAGGCCAGTGCATCTATGAATGTAGATTATCTGGAAGCACGCCCTGTGCTTGTATTTGTAAATGGCGAGTTCTGGGGAATGTATAACGCCCGTGAGAGATATGATGACAAATACTTTAATGCACACTATGGAATTTTAGAAGATAATATAGCTATATTGGAAGCACCTACTCCGCTTAAACCAAATAATGGTAAATATGAAGTTAATGAAGGAAATCCCGGCGATGAAAAGCCATGGGAAGAGTTGATTAAATATGCTACATCGCATAATCTTGCTATACAGGAATATTTTGATTATGTAGCATCACAAGTTGACCTGGATAGTTTAGTGGATCATTTTATTGCTAATATGTATTTTGCTAATACAGATTGGCCTGGAAATAATGTGAAGGTATGGCGTAATAAGAATGAAAATGATCCCAGTGGCTTTGATACCAAATGGAGATTCCTGATTCAGGATATGGATTATGGCTGTGGTTTTGGTGCCAGTGTTTCTACTGATATGTTCCGCCACACTCTTGCCTCATCGGCTGGTGCGGTTGTTGTCAGACTTTTCAATGCTTGCCTTAAGAATCCGCAGTTCAAACAGGATTTCTATGACAGATTTATGTATGTACTTGATAATATATATACAGAAGAAAAATTAATTTCTATTATTGATTCTATGGCAGCAGAACGCAAATCAGGTATTGCCATTACTGCTCAAAGATGGAGTGGTGGTGGATTATCTACTTCAAACTTTAATTCGGGAGTAGAGGGATTGCGTAGCTTTGTACGTCAAAGAGGAGCATACGTTAAGACACATATGCGTACTTACTTAAATATCTCTACAAAGGAAATTACAGTCAATTATCAGGAAAATATAGGTACTGTAAGCTTTAATGGCGAGAAAATCGAGAGTGGCTTTACCACCACTTTTGATACAGGGGAGAAGATAAAGATTACGGTGGGAATTAAATCCGGCTATTCATTTGTTGGTATAGGAGTGACTACTGCAGATGGCGCTCAGAAGTTATATACAGATACTACAATAACTTTATCGCCTGTATCAAGAACAACAATAACTGTGCTTGCTAAGAAGAAAAATTTAACAACAACTCCAAAGATTGTAACAGGTCCTAAAAATGTATATTATCTTACTGCAAATGGCAACCTGTATGCTTGGGGAGATAATAGTAAGTATCAGAGTGGTATGGTTACTAATTCTATATTGAAAAAGGCCTTGATCGCATCAAACGTAATAGATGTAGCTACTTCTCAGGGTGGCAATAGCTCTGCTGAGCCGTACGTATTAATATTAACCGATGATGGCACGGTGTATTCTTTTGGCAGCAATTCATACGGTCAACTTGGTCGTAGCGGTGATCCAAACGTAATGTTGCCTGTGGTATTACCTGATGTGAATTCAAAGGTTAAGGCTGTTAGCTGTGGTCTTGATCATACTTTGATTTTGTTTGAGAATGGTGAACTGTATGGAGTTGGTAATAATACATACGGACAGCTTGGACCAAAGAATGTAGGCTCACATTTGAGTTCATTTGTGAAAATCGCGGATAATGTTACTACAATGTCAGCAGCAAGACGCCATACATTATTTATCTCAAATGGCAAAGCGTATGGATTGGGTGATAACAGATGGTATAAATTAGCAGCTACTTCAACTGCGTATTATTCTACACCTGTTGAGATGCACAGTAATGCAAGAGCTGTTATTGCAGGGGAACATTCATCATTTATTATAGATAATAATAACGACTTGTATTATATTGGTTGGAGAAATGTATCTAACTTCAATTCAGGTGCCGGAGACGGTAAATTGCATAAGATAATGTCCAATGTCAAATCTGTAAGTATGCAAGAGGATCATGCACTCATAGTGACGATGGATAATAAATGCTACGGTTGGGGATTGAACACATATAGTCAGACTGCACCCGGAAGCACTGCAATCCAAACAAATCCATACTTATTAGGTTCTGATATTATAGAGGCAGGTGCCGGAGCATGGTTCAGCGTTATGTTAGAAGCCGACGGGGATATCGTAATATGGGGCAAGAATACAAGTGCTATATCCGGTACCGGAATCGCTTCTGAGCGATTGAGCAAGCTGACGCTGGGAGCTGCTCAGTTTAAATAAATATAGCTTAATATTGGGTTAACGCTCCGTCAGCAGACATATCTGGAAAACCTAATTGACGCATAGCTTCGTAAGCGATAATCGCTACAGAATTAGACAAATTAAGAGATCTATATTCATCTCGCATAGGAATACGGATACAATGATCGTAATTGGCCTTCAGGAGATCTTCCGGGAGGCCTTTTGTTTCCTTACCAAAAACAATATAATCTTCATCTTTGTATGTAATATCTGTGTATGATTGCTTTGACTTTGTAGATGCGAAGAAAAAGCGGGCATCAGGACCTTGCTTTTCTTTCATTTCCTGAAAACTATCGTAATACCTTATATCCACAAAATGCCAATAATCAAGCCCGGCACGCTTCAGATAACGATCCTCGACTGAGAATCCAAGAGGTCTTATCAAATGGAGCTTTGCATTCATTGCCGCACATGTACGCACAATATTGCCTGTATTCTGTGGTATTTCCGGTTCAACCAAAACAATATTTAATCCCATATATTTTTCCTCACTTTTCGATTTTAATTGATGTGATTCCTGATTTAAGTACGCAATTCCTAAGAAACTGGTTGTACATAAAAGGACACTTTAATAATTTTAACATTATTTTGACTCTGTGTGAAAATGTTTTACGTTTGTAAATTGATGCAATTTTTTTTGCGTTATTATTTTTATTAAAAGCACACGCAAGAAGCCTTGCTGTTTCCATAGCATAGCTTATGCCTTCAAGAGAGCTGGGGCTTATAAACCCTGCCGCTTCTCCTATGGCAAAAACATTATCTTTGTACAGTGCAAACTGAAAAAGTGTACTTGGCCTGTATACAACACATGCTTCAAACTTTATTTCTTTACCAAAAATAAAACCTTGTTTTATCATTTTATCCTTTTGCAATTCGAATCTTTTCCGCCCTCCATTTATAGGAAAGGCACCGCCATATATCATGCGATTATCTTTAGATATCGTCCACGAACAACAGTCTGTTGTTTCTTTATTGAAAATGCATGAGTAAAAAGGACTTTGAACTGTATCTTCAAATTCTTGTTGAATAGCAATATATTTTCGTATTCTCTTTTTGAAAATTTTTCTTCTGATTATAGAACCAGCCCCGCCGGCATCTATCAGATAATTACATTTGACAAAGTGACTGGTGTTGCCTGCATTATAGGTTATAGTATATTTTTCACCGTCTTTATATATATCAGTACACACTGCGTTTATAATAGTCACATTGTCAGGTACCAGGCTAAGTAGCCAATTATCAAATTTATTTCTATCAAGATTAAGATAAGAACGTTGATAATATCTTTGTCGTCCGGTACTTAAATCAATTGTTTTTACTGCAAATATCTGGGGGTCCACCAAAATGTCCTTTGGCAGTGTCAGATTATATTTTGATAGTGCTCGCTGCGCGTCAGGGGATAAGAGACCACCGCAAGGCTTAGAACCGGGTTTGCTTATTAAAAGTACTTTATATTTATCGCTGATTAGACGGCAGAAAGTAGAACCGGCAGGTCCGGCTCCGATAACGATAATATCATAATAATCGTTTGCAGACATTTAAAACACTCCCGCCTGTAGACTGTGGACTGAATAAATATAAAAAGACATAAAAAAACGTACCTGAAGGGATTCGAACCCCCGACCGACGGCTTAGAAGGCCGTTGCTCTATCCTGCTGAGCTACAGGCACATGCCACATTCAAAATGTCGCTCCGCTATGTTAACACTGAAGAGAAAAAACCGCAATATTTTTTTGAAACAAATATTGCGGTTTTTTGTTTTTTTCGTATAGTAACATGAGACGACACATATTACATTTAGAAGGTGTGAGAAATAGATGGAAAGATTAAGAGAAAAACAAGGTTTTATTTGCGATATGGATGGCGTTATATATCACGGCAACCATATACTACCGGGTGTTAAGGAATTTGTTGAATGGCTTTATAAGGAGAATAAGAAATTCTTATTTTTGACAAATGGCAGCGGGTATTCTCCTAAGGAGCTACAACTTCGTCTCAAGAGAATGGGACTTGATGTTGATGAAAGTCATTTTTATACAAGTGCTTTGGCTACTGCAAAGTTTGTCAGTTCTCAGCATCCTATGGCAACCGCCTATGTTATAGGCGAGCCTGGCCTTTTCAACGCGCTTCATGATGTGGGTATTACTATAAACAATGTAGATCCGGATTATGTAATAGTCGGAGAGACAAATAACTATAATTATGACAGTATTTGTAAAGCTGTACACCACGTATTTAATGGTGCTAAGCTTATAGGTACCAATACTGATCTGACAGCACCTACCGAAGCAGGTATAGTACCGGCATGCAGAGCATTACTGGCACCGATCGAGCAGGCTACAGGAGTATCCGCGTATTATGTAGGTAAACCTAATCCGCTTATGATGCGTACAGGCCTTCAAATGCTCGGCGTTCATTCACAAGATGCTGCAATTATCGGTGACAGAATGGATACGGACATTATTGCCGGTATTGAGAGTGGACTTGATACTGTATTGGTGTTAACCGGAGTAACAACTAAGGAAAATCTTCATAAATATCCGTATAGACCTAGATTAGTACTTGAAAATGTTGGTGAGATTTCCTGTTAACAACTATTAGCGAAAATGTCTCTAAATAATATGTATATATAATAAATTTTAAACTTTTTGTAAAAAAATACTTTACGAAAAGAAAATAACAGTATATAATTGAGCAGTGTATTACTAAAGATAAAGCGAGAGATAAACATGCGCAGGATTTTTAATTTACAGAACCTTTTATTTTTAATTGTATTAGCCGGTCTGCTTGCGTTGCTAATATCACAGCAAAGCGTACTTACCCGTAATATGAATAAGAACGATGAGTTACAGGAGAAAATCAACGCAGCTAAGCAGGAGCTTAGATCCCTTGAGGAAGAACAAGAGCTAATCGGTACCGACGAGTATGTTGAACGTAAAGCAAGAGAACTTCTTGGTTATGTCAAGGACGACGAGACTGTATATATACGATCAGATGAGTAAGATATGTAGCCAGTTTGAAGGGATGGAATTTATTTTTATATGTCGGATTTAGACAGTATATTAACCGGTAAAGTGTGTGCGCTAATGAATTTTGGCGCGTTTATTCAGTTAGAGGATGGTTCCTCGGGATTAGTTCATATTTCAGAAATTTCAAAGAATTTTGTTAAAGACATTAATGATTTCCTTTATGTAGGCCAGGTTGTACGTGTTGTTGCTATGGCTACAGAGCATGATGGAAAGAAACGTCTGTCTATAAAAAAGGCAGATGATATCCTTATTGAGGGTGGCTTGGCACAGGAGCCTCAGGTAAAGGATCTGACCAAAGAGCAGAAGGATAATGTTCTCAGAGAACAGAAGCAGAAGAGACAGAATCGTCAGGAGAAGATTAAGGCAGCTCGTGCTAATCCTAATCCTAATCTATTGTTCACAGAGCCTCCACCGCTTTATGATGATCTTACAGCAGATACAGCTACTGCATTTGAAGATAAGTTGGCACGTTACATAAAGGAAAGTGACGAGCGTCTTATTGATATGAAGCGCCAAAATGAAAATAAGCGAGGCGGCGGATATGTCAGAAGGGGCTAATAGCAAGAGTTTCGCTGATTTATTAGCTTTCTCCCTTATACATGATTCAGGTTTTTCTCCGGTGGCCGGAGGCGGATGCCTCGCCAAGCGTGATCTTGGTGCGGTTTCGTTTGCTATGGTTATGTGTGTTATAGCAAACGGAGATAGTCCTGACAAGATAATCAACAATATAAATAATTCCCTTAGTAGGGTACGAAGTTTTGCTCAACAAGGCAGTAATAATCATTCTGCTACGATGAGCATTATTTATGTATTTGACAACTATGCTGACTTTTCACCGTTCCTGGCTCCGGTGCTCAGGGAGCGCCAGAAGGAAATGGATCAACAAGGGCTACTTGTGGATCTGATTGTATACGACTTGTTCCCGGGTATTTTCACGACTATTTCCGGAAGAAAGGTGCATAAAACCGTTAGAGATACATTAGAAGATGTAAGGCCATATGCCGGTATGGATACGTATACAAGGGCGCAGGTACTGGAACAGAAAAGACAACAGAGAAAGACCGTGTATCAGCAACTCAGACCGATAAGACATACAAATCCGTTTAACCCTGTGTGGATATTAATTATAATAAATGTCAGTATATTCATTCTTGATATAATACTGTCTGCACGATATGGCTATAAGCCATTGGAAGCGTTTGGCATACAAAATACAACACTGATAATTGAGGGCGATGTATGGAGATTGTTTACATCGATGTTCCTTCATGCAGATATTGCACATCTTGCGGGTAATATGATAGCTCTCCTGTATCTGGGCGGAGTTGTCAGAAGGTACTATACAGATCTTGAATTTATGATTATATATTTATGCTCCGGCTTGTTTGGCAGCATACTGTCGTTCTTCTTCCTGACAAATAGCTTCTCTCTGGGTGCGTCGGGTGCTATTATGGGTCTTGGAGGAGTGCTTATTTACAGAATGTTTTTTGGCGCACATGCAAAGAGTTTCCGCCAGACAGGCAATTATCTTATGCTGGCTTTTATGGTAGTTTATAATCTTTTCTATGGACTTATTCAGACCGGAATAGATAACTACGGACATTTTGGCGGATTTGGTGCAGGATTCTTTATTGCGTTCCTTATGTATAAAATCAGAAAACATCACATAAATTCTAAAGAAGCGTCTTAAATACGGGCGGTAATGATAATTGAGAACAGAAAGTTATAAAACCGGTGCCGTAAAACTTATGGTAGCCGGCTTTATTGTACGGATTTTTGGCTTTGTTAACAGGATATATATGTCTAATTTATTAGGTGCAGAGGGGATGGGACTTTTTCAGCTGTCATCACCTGTATATTCACTTATTATACTTACTCTGACTGCCGGTGTGTCTGTTACGGTATCCGGTATGTGTGCTCGTGAAATGGCTAAAGGAAATAAAGCTAATGCTATTAAAATAACAAAGTCGGCTTTTATGCTTTTGTTGGTGTCGGGAAGTGTTTTGGCATTGGTACTTGGTGGTTTTGCTGAGCAGATTTCAGAATATGTTTTGCATGATATTAGAGTAAGATACTCCCTTATAATGCTTTGCCCGTGCATACCGATAGTAGCATCTGCCAGTGCTATTAAGGGATATTTTTATGGGACAATGAGAGTAACTGCGACTGCAATATCCCAGATTGTGGAGCAAATTGTTCGGATTGCTGTGATATTTATTGTGGCGCCCAAAGTTATTAATGAAAGTCTTGAGATGGCTTGTGCTATTGCAACTGTGTCAGCCGCAATAGGAGAGATGGCAAATCTGGCAGTGGTCGGCATTGCTTTCTTACATGACATGGTAAAGAGTCGTAGGCAAACAGCAATGGTTACATATAAACAAAGTATGGTAGAGATTGGAAAAGCCTCACTGCCTGTATCTCTAAACCGTTTAATAGTATCTCTTGTAGGTGCTGTTGAGTCGGTGCTGCTCCCGCTGCGTTTTACAGCAGGAGGACTTGATACCACAAGTTCCCTTGAAATGCTTGGACGTATATCCGGTATGTGTATGCCACTTATAACTTTCCCAACGCTTGTTACATCATCGCTAGCCACAACTTTAGTACCCGCAATTGCACAATCTATACAAAATAACGACATACGTAGCACAAAACGTAAAGTAAATACATCTGTATCAATGAGTTTGATTATGGGTGCTGGATTCTTTGCAGTTTTCTTAATATATGGAGAGCAAATTGGTGATTTTCTGTATTACGGGCAGCGAGTGGGACCACTTCTGTGTGCTATGAGCAGCTGCTGCATATTTATATATCTGCAGCAGGTTTTATCCGGAGTTTTGCACGGATTAGAGAAACAAACTACGCATCTGATAATATCATTGCTTGGCTGTGGTATCAGAATAGGATTTATCTGGTTTGCTGTACCGGCTCGCGGCGTAGATGGTTACATAACAGGCACCATAATCAGTATGTTCATTACTACGGTAATTAGTTTTATCTTGATAATAAAATATACAAGAATCAACTTCGATTTTAAGAACTGGATACTAAAGCCTGTAGCCATTTTTACAGCTGTCTGCGTTAGTGGCAAGATTATGTCCCAAAGCCGATTTGGTTCAGGCACATTTGGATTTTTATTTTCAGTTAGCGTAAGTTGCTTGACCGCCTTGTGTTTGCTTGCTACAATGAGCAATAACACGGAAAGTTCGGAACTTTCTGTGGGGAAGCGGAGGTCTTTACATGAAGAGAATAGCAATTACAATGGGTGACCCAAATGGTATTGGTCCGGAAATAATAGTTAAAATGCTAGCAGATAGTTTTCCGTATGATCAATGTTTTCCTGTGGTTATTGGAAATAAAGATGTACTTCAAGAAGCTGCAAATGTTTGTGGTGTCAAGGATTTTTTACAGAAGTACAGTCAATACGTATATCATGTTGATACAGGCTTAGATCAGATCACACCGGGCACCGTCACTGAAGCAGGAGGCAGAGCGGCTTTTGAATATATTAGAAAATCAGTAGATTTGTGTATGTCAGGAGAGTGCCAGGCAGTAGCTACCGCTCCCATAAATAAAGAATCGTTGAAGGCTGCTAATGTGCCTTATATTGGACATACTGAAATATACGCAGGATTGACTGACACTAAAGATCCTCTTACTATGTTTGAGACTGATGGACTTCGTATTTTCTTTCTGACGCGTCATCTTAGCTTACGAAACAGTATAGATGCCTTATCCGAAGAAAGACTTATTGATTATATTGTCAGATGTACCGAGGCGCTGAACAGGATTGGTGTTCAGCAAGGCGTAATGGCCGTGGCAGGACTCAATCCACATAATGGCGAACACGGATTGTTTGGTGATGAAGAGGGGAGGATAATTGAGCCTGCGATAGAGAAAGCCAAGAAGATTCTGGAAAAAAAATTTGCTAATAGCACAGTTACAGGACCGGTTGCGGCAGATTCTGTTTTTCATCTGGCTCACAAGGGAAGATACAGCGCTGTACTGTCTCTTTACCACGACCAAGGTCATATTGCTGCAAAGACACTTGATTTTGAGAGAACGATATCAATTACTCACGGACTGCCTTTCCTGCGTACTTCTGTAGACCATGGCACTGCTTTTGATATCGCATGGAAGAATATGGCAAGCTCTGTCAGTATGCATGAAGCGGTAGTACTTGCGTGTAAATATGAACATTGATTATTGAATCACACTTTATTGCAAAGTGTGATTCGTTGATTTTTTAGTAATATTGTGGCCGAAGATTTTTTTATAGAGACGACTTACGTAATTTGCATCAGAAAAGCCGTACATTGCAGCTGCTTTATATAGTGGTATGTGCTCTGATTCAATAAGGTTTGCTATATTTTCTAACTTTGTTTTATTAATATATTTCATGATTGTAATGTTTTGTGATGCTTTGAAAATGTTACATAAATATTCAGGTGTTATACAAAGATGGTTTGCAATCTCCTTTTGAGTCAAAGCTTTATGAATGTTTTTATCAATATATTTTTTTGCTTTTTCAGCATATAGTGTTGGTTCTGACAACTTAATATTATTTGATAAACGATTGCAATTATCGATTTCACAGAGAATTTCAAGGAATTTTTTAGTGCACTTGGCCTGTGATGATTCATATAAAGAGGAGTAAAATATAATATCGTCAATAAGGGAAATAATATTATCGGTTTGATAATCTTTTTTCGTAATAAATGGCAGGAAAAGACATTGCGGATTATCCGTATAATCCCAATCAACACTTACTCGGACTGTGTGATGCGCGTGAAAACTGTTTGCAGTGATTTTTGCATTCTCAAGCAGGCATATGACATCGCCTTTCTGTACAGGATAAAGTCCGTCTTGTGTTTCAAACACAGCATGACCATCAGAAATATATGAAATTTCCATAAAATTTTTTTCTGAACGCAAGTTATTATAATAATTATCTGCTTTATATGTATGCGCAAATCGAAGTTTACACGTTGAATATATTTCAATTGGAATCATTTTGCACCTCTTTCATAAAAAAAGAATATATAATTTTAAGTTAAAAATGTCAAGAATTATTAAAGGAGTACATATACATGCATAGTTATAAATGCTAAAATCAACACAATAATTATGTTAAGGAAGGTGTCAAATTGAAGTATTTTCTTTTATTAAAAAAAGCAATTTTTCTAATAACATCACTAATTCTGTTAATTATTGTTTTAGGCTGTCAAGATGAATCTGAACGAACATATACAATCACTAAATATAACGGACCGTATTCTGAAGTTAATGGAGCATTTGGAGGCGTAGATGATTTGGGCAGAACTTTGCTTACGGATATAGAGGCGGGCAAAACAAAACAAAATAAAACAGTTGGTATTTTTTATTTTTTATGTGCCGGCGCACACAGTACAAAGGGTCCGTATGATATAAGTAAAATATTGAAAAAAGATCCTCGGGCGTTTGTATCAGATGAGGCATGGATTGCCGCGGGCGGTGGCTCAGTAAATACAAATCATTTTTGGTCAGAGCCTCTGTTTGGATATTATTTACAAACTGATGAATGGGTTGTACGTAAACATGTTCAAATGTTAGCAGATGCAGATATAGATTATATGATCTTGGATACAACAAACGGTAATCCTCATATATATACGCGCCAAAGCAGATTACTCCTTGAGATTCTTGATGATTATGCAAGTCAGGGTTACGATGTCCCGCAAATAGCTTATTACACAAATGCAAAATCAGGGGAGACAATGGATGCAATATATAATAAAATATATTCCTCTTATCCTGAATATCATTATCTTTGGTTTCAGTGGGATGGTAAGCCATTGATGATTGGTAAAGAAGCTGAAGCAAGTGAAATAGTTAAGGAGACTTTCCGTATTAAAGCCAGTCAATGGCCAAATGAAAAGAAAAATCCCGATGGTTGGCCCTGGATTGAATTTGACAGGAATCTTACTGCGGATGCGGTGTACGGCATTAATGGCAGGAAAGAAATAGTCAGTGTTTCACCATGTCAACATAGCTTCAATTTGATGAGTACTAGTGCTTTTTACGGAGGATATAACCAATCAAGGAGTTTTCACAACGGAAAAAATGAGATTACACAGGATTCTGTATTATATGGATATAATTTTGCTGAACAATTTGAGTGGGCTATAGCACAGGATACAGAAACGATTTTCATTACTCAGTGGAATGAATGGGCTGCAGGAAGAATGGATCTTGGTCGTGAAAAAGAACCTATTTGTTTCGTGGATACTGCTACTCCAGAATACAGTAGAGATATTGAACCTATGAAAGGTGGATTTGGCGATAACTATTACATGCAGATGTGTTATTATATTCAAAAATACAAAGGAACAGAACCGCGTGTGTACATAGGAGAGCCTGTGAATATTGATGTTAATGGTGATTTCAGTCAGTGGGATTCAAATAAAATAACTGCAAAATATCTTGATTGTGCCAATGATATAATAGCACGCGACTCGGATGGCTACGGTAAAATAGAGTATATAAATCAGACCGGTCGTAATGATATTGTTAACATGAAAGTGGCTCAGAATCAGCAAAACCTTTATTTTTACATGGATTCTAAAGAACCATTGATTTTAGATGGCAATAACGGCGATTTGGCTTTGTTCCTGAATACAGGAAAAAAAGATAGCTCACGTTGGTATGGATATGATTATGTTGTCGTTATAACAGGTGATAAAGATTGCACTTTGAAGCGTTGTACACAGAAAGGCACTTGGGTAGATGTATGTGGTTTATCTGTCAAAGTGGAAGTAAATAAGCTAATGCTTTGTATTCCACGTATAGAGTTGGCAATTATTGATAATGATTTACTTGATATACAGTTTAAGTGGGCTGATAATTTTATTTGGAATGATATTTGGTCGTTTTATACAGATGGAGACAGTGCGCCATATGGCAGATTAAATTACGTATACAGCGAAAAGAAAATAGAGTGGTCTGATAGATAAGAAAATTATTATTCTGAAGTACTTGATTATTAAAGTATATTGTGGTAAAACAATTGGCTGGATAAAATAATATAATGTTTTTTCGAAGAAAGAAGGCTTTTACATACAATGTTATCCACAGCGAACATTTTAATCAGTCTCTCTGTAGCACTACTTGCAGGTCTGTTGTTATCACGTCTGGCTAAGAAGGTTAATCTTCCTGCAGTTACGGCATACCTGGTTGCCGGTGTGCTTGTAGGTCCTTTTATGCTCGGAGCAGTTCATTTACCATATATTGGCATCTCAAAAGAGCAAGTATCCAGTTTTGGTATTATTTGTGATGTTGCTCTTGGTTTTATCGCTTTCTCTATGGGAAATGAGTTCAGAGTTGCTCAACTGAAGAAAATTGGTAAACAGGCCGCTGTTATTGGTGTGCTTCAGGCAGTATTTACCACTCTTGTGGTTGATATTGTCCTTGTTTTATTACATCTTGCCATTCCGGATAAATTGAGTTTGTCTGCTGCTCTCGTGCTGGGCGCTGTGGCGACTGCAACGGCTCCGGCTGCTACTTTGATGGTTGTTAAGCAATACAAGGCAAAGGGACCTTTGACAAGCTTGTTACTTCCTGTTGTAGCTCTTGATGATGCAGTAGGACTTGTTGTATTTGCTATATCTTTTGGTATTGCAAGATCTCTGAGTGTATCATCTGTCAGCATTCTTTCAATAATATTAGAGCCACTTTTAGAGGTTATTTTATCTCTTGCACTGGGCTTTGTTATGGGTTTGCTGTTTACATTGTGTGAAAAATATTTTCACTCGCGCTCAAAACGTATGGCAGTATCCGTTACATTTGTTATGCTTACAGTAGGAATTTCTTGCTTGAAATTTCAAATAGGTAATATTCATGTAGGCTTTTCTTCTTTACTTGCATGCATGATGTTAGGCACTGTATTTTGCAATATTTGTGATGTATCTGAGGAGCTGATGGAAAGAGCAGACCGCTGGACTGCGCCTATTTTGATTTTGTTCTTTGTTATCAGTGGTGCGGAGCTGGAGCTGTCTGTATTTACTGAGTTAGCAGTTGTTATTATAGGTGTTGTATATATTGCTGCCCGTTCATGCGGTAAGTATTTTGGAGCAGGTATTAGTTCGCGCCTTGTTAAATGTGAACCAAACATAGTAAAATATTTAGGTATTACTCTCTTGCCGCAGGCAGGAGTTGCGCTTGGCATGGCGATAAAGGCAACAGAACTGGGACCGGATGGAGCTATCGTACGTAATATTACGTTGTTTGCCGTGTTGATTTACGAAATCGTTGGTCCATTCCTGACTAAGATCGCGCTGACAAAGGCAGGAGATATTAAGGCACATGGCAGGACCAGCGCCAGAAATGAGAGTATTAATAATTGACAGATATCCATTTTCAAGATAAAATAGACGGATAAGGATGTATCGACTGACTATAAATAACATAGGTGGTGAGAGTATGGCAGTTATAGAGAATTTTAGTAGGTATGAGTTTAAATATCCTGTTACGTTTGATGTTATGGAACAGATGATGGCAGATCTTGACCCCTATGTGTCTATAGATAGTCACGCAGATGAAAATGGCTGCTATACTATCAGTAGTATATATCTTGAAAATGAGGAGCTGGATTGTTTTGCCGAGACAATGAACGGCATTGATTATAGACAGAAGGTACGGCTCAGAATTTACGGAACCAATACAGAAAAGTCTTTTTTTGAACTTAAATCAAAATATAATGGACTTGTTATTAAAAGACGTGCGGTGCTTCCTTTGACGGAGGCTATGGATTTTCTTAAGGAAACAGAAAAACAAATAGATGCAGGTATGGACAAGAATTATATTTTCACCGAAGAGAATCAGAAGTGGATAGAATCTTTTCATGCTTCTAATCCGCAGATTCTCAAGGAACTCCAATACACCATCTTAACAAAGAAGCTTAAGGCAAAGAATGTGGTAAGCTATGAGCGTGTTGCATTGTTTGCCAAGGATTCACCGGAACTTCGTATAACATTTGATTTTAATATACGTACACGTTGGATGGACCTTGACCTTGCACACGGTAGTTACGGAGAAGAAGTCAATCCTCCTCGCGTTGCGGTGCTTGAACTGAAGACCGGAGAGAAGCTGCCTTTGTGGCTTGTACAAATCGTATCAAAATATGGATATCGTAATCAGACATTTTCAAAATACTGCTCACACTATGTGAGAATGCTTATGAATGAGAATGAAACGCTTTACGGCGAATATATAAAATTACAGCATACAGGAGAGGAAATCGATGCTTAGTAGATTAACAACTTTTTTGAATAATGTGATTGCTATCAATAGTTTGTCAAACATAATTAACATGTTAGCAGCAATCTTTGTAGCTTTTGTTTTGGGCTTGATTATTTATTTTACTTATAAGATAACGACTCAGGAGTTTTCTTTTGATAGAGAGTTGGGATTGACCCTGATTATAATTCCTGTAGTAGTAGCGCTGCTGCTTTCTGTTATTGGAACAAATATTGCCAGAGCTTTCAGCTTAGCCGGTGCATTATCAATTATCCGCTATAGGAGTTCAATAATAAAACCAAGAAACATTGCATTTATTTTCTTTGGTATGGGTGCCGGATTTATTACGGGTACAGGGTTGTTTATACCGGCGTTGTTATTCG
Organism: Oscillospiraceae bacterium; assembly: GCA_015069185.1. GTDB lineage: Bacteria > Bacillota > Clostridia > UBA1212 > UBA1255 > SIG424. The sequence goes on along the minus strand of SVJB01000009.1, from coordinate 41,842 downwards.
TATTGATTACTTGTGCTTTCATTGTTATTTTCACTGCTATAGGCAACAAGAAAAGTGCTCCTGTAAAGAAAACCCTTGTTATTGCTATCCCTGAGAGTATTAATTATGATGGATTGCTTGACGATACTTTGAAGAAATATGTAACGGCATATTCACTTGCAGGTGTTAGAGTAACAGGAGGAGGTACTCTGACAGAGCTTACTTACTATGTAAAGGTTCCATCTGATTTGAATGTAAAGGCATTTATGGACGAGCTTCGAGTGCTCAATGGTAATTTTAAAATCAAACTAACTCAATATGTTCCTACTGAGGAGCTATAATCAATGGCAGACATTGAATTGATGCAGTTGATTCATGTTTTTGATTTTAAAGGTGAGAACATTTCTGTTGAGGTTCTGAGAAGAGGTCATATTAACCGGACTTATATTATCACCAATAAAATCGACAACAAAGCTGTTAGATATATTTTACAAAGGATTAATACAAGTGTTTTCAAGGACCCTGTTGGCCTTATGGAAAATGTACGCGGTGTTACGGAATATATAAGGAATGCCGTATTGGCTACAGGTAAAGATGCTGCTAGATCCACATTGAATATTATTCCTGTGAAAAATGGTGACATTTACTACTTTGATAGTAATGGTGAATGTTGGAGAGCTTATGACTACATCGAAGGTAGCAGTTCATATGATACAGCATCAAGTGCTGAGTTGATGTATAAGGCGGGTAATGCCCTTGGAGAATTTCAACAGATTTTAGCTGATTATCCGGCAGAGACTCTTAATGAGACTATTGTGAATTTTCACAATACGGTATCAAGATTCAACGATTTTGAACAAGCAGTAAAGACTAATGGCTCTGGTAGAGCGCAGAATGTAATTGATGAAATAGAGTTTGTTAAGGACAGAAAAGATTTTTGCGGAATAATTGTTGAACGAATAAAAGACGGCAGTGTGCCTCTTTGTGTGACCCATAACGATACTAAATTTAATAATATCCTGATGGATAGTAATACAGACGAAATTTTATGTTTTATTGATTTAGACACAGTTATGCCGGGAAGTCGACTTTATGATTTTGGTGATAGTATACGTTTTGCTGCAAGCTCGGCTGCAGAAGACGAAAAAGATCTTGATAAGGTATGGATGAGACTTGAATATTTCGAGGCATATGCCAGTGGATATTTGAGTCGTATGTCAGATGTGCTGACACCTATGGAAATAGAATTAATTCCTGAGTCATGTATATTGCTTACTTTAGAATGCGGTATGAGATTCCTAAGTGATTATATTGCAGGCGATATATATTTTGATGTTCAATATCCTGAACAAAATTTAGATAGAGCCCGTACCCAACTGAAATTGGTGTGGGACATGGAAAGAAAATTGAATGAAATGAAAAGAATAGTGACATCCATCTTATGAAATTTTATAATAAGGAGCGAAGAGGTATGTTTAAAAGAATTTGTACGTACGTTTTGATTTGTGTCGTTTTTTTATCGTTGCTTACAGGCTGTGAAGGTTATTTTAGCGTAGGCCCATCATTCTCACCGGAATTAACATCTCCTACAGCTCAGGCTCCCACTGCAACTCCTGAGACTACTCCAATAATATCAGAGACCGTTATTGGCAATCCGTATGAACCAAACGTCAGTGGCGAGGTTATATGGACATTTAATACAAGTAACGCTTTTCAGAAAAGAGCTGCTGCATCCCTTATTAAATCATTCGAAAACAAATATCCGGATGCAAAAGTATCGCTGGATAGTTCTGCTGTTTCGCCGGCACGTATCCTTTCCGGTACAATAGGAGATATATTTTATATGGAGGATGCAGAGGTGTATAAATATGCTGTGACATATAATAGTCTCATGCCTCTTGATGGATATATAGCCTCTCTGCAAATGGATACAACAGAAATCCCGGAGGTTATTTATAAAAGCGGCAAAGTGAATAATCACATTTACTATGTAGCAAGTGAATATAATCAACTTTGTTTTTCTTATAATAAGTCAGTGTTAAGCAGCTTGGGACTAGATTTACTTGTAGACAATAATTGGTCCTGGAGTACTTTGCATAATATCGCAAAGTCAGTAACGGAGTTTACTGCTGATAGTGGCAGTCCGTATTATGGTGCTGATATTGATCTTACATATTCACCTATATACACAGCATTATTGGAGATCTCTTCTAATGGAACATGGTGCGACATGGAGGGTAGAAAAATAACTTTTGCGGACTTCATGGGAAATAATCTCAGACTTATCGAAGACTGCATTGTAGCAGCAATGTCTGGGTATATAAATCCAGGAATAGCGTCAAAGACCGTCGGACAGCCTGTGTTTAAGATTATTAGGCATGGCCAGGTGATGGAGATTAGCAAAGAGTATGATTCAAAAGGTGTTATGTGGGATTTTGTAGCTTTTCCAGGTCTTAGTCAGGCTGATAATAACCATATTATTTCTTGCTCATCATCAGGATTTGGTGTATATAACAGAACACATAATCCGGATACAGCAGCTGTTTTTGCTTTGCATTTATATACTGAAGATGGTCAACTAGCCTTCAATGGCCAACCCGGTGGATCTGTGCCGACAATTAAGTCTATACAGAATACTGATGTATGGAAATATCCGGATGAAGCTGACTGGACGGATAAGAATTGGGATGCTTTTATATATCAGGAACAATCTTCTGAATATATAATAGGGCAGGTTGTTTGCAGACTGCCTTATATCATTGCATCAAATATTGAAGATACAATGCCAAAGATAATATCAAATGTTATGAACGGAAATGCCGCACTATATGATGAATTTGTACGGCTTGAAACATACTGTAATGAGTTATGGTCTATTCTCTAGTTTGTTTAACAAAGATTCGGAAACTTTTCTAATATAGTATTTAATACAGTATTGTGTATATCTTCAATACTTCTCATATTGACTGTACCGTCGGTACAGTCAATTTTTATAATATTATCCATAATTTCTGCGCAAGCAAGATAGGACTTACGAACAGAATCAAGATATTTCAGATCTTTTTCGTATACATCAGCATTATCACCAACGTAATCGCGGTGGCCTTTCTTTGCTACGTTGTTAATTGATGTTTCTATCGGAATGTCAAACAGGAAAAATAAATCAGGCTTTGGGATATTGAGCTGTACAAATTCTAAGTCAAAAATCCATTTTAAAAAAACATTTCGTTCTTCGTCATCTATTCGCGTGCCTTGATAAGCAGCATTTGCCAGGGAAGAACGATTAAGCAAGACTACATCGCAATCATTTGCAGGAGGATTATCTCTGTATGCCATAAAACGATCCATAGCATACCACAGAGCCATAGATTTAGGATCAACAGTTGCAGCTGTAGTTTTGTTTTTTCCGGATAGAAGAATACCAATCTCATTTCCAAAAAATGAATCGTATTGTGGAAAGTCCATTGTGCCAACTTTAAGTCCCATTGATTCGAATTTTTCTTTGAGTCTGGTAAATTGTACTCCTTTTCCGCTGCCGTCGATTCCTTCAAATGCGATTGTTATGTAGCTCATATGTTATCTCCTATTATTGTAATTATAAAAAATTCAGGCTAGCTTCAATGCGTTGCCGTGTGAATCCACCGTATACACAAAAACATTCTTATCATAGTTTACAAGTAAATCTACAAAATCGTTTTTACCTGTGGAGTCAGGTACACCCATGACCATTGCAGCAGGCTTTACTGAACACATAGTCTTAAAAGCCGTCTCCATTTTATTATCAGAGTACATAACTGTCAACTCTGCATTTGCGCTGTGAGCAGCATCTACCAATACCTCAAGGTCTTTCATAGTTGATACCCAGTTATCTTTTATTGAATTCTGTATACTTATTATAATCAGTTCTGCTTTATTTTCATCCGCGATTCTGCGTGCGCACTGGACGATAGAACGGGAAGCATACGGATTAGTAACCCATGCAATAACCGTGCGGTCGCCTCGGCGCAATTGTGTGATGTTATCCAAAACTATCGCTCCGATCCGAATTATTATATCAATATACTCATAGAGTACCATAAAAGACAATAAAACGCAAGCTAAAAACATTGTTTTGTGGCTGTTCTACCATGAGTAGAGGTGCTTTTTTACAGATTGTAGAGAGCCGGAAGTATGGGTGTAGAAGAGTAAATGATGTTCCGTAGAGTAGTGCAAAAAATCTGTTTACATATAATCTGCTGTTGTAGGTAGTAAAACGATTATAAGAAGGCAATAATATCCGATGAAAGAAATCGCGGAGGTCAGGCCTATGAAAAATCAAATTAATAAAATATACATTTTTGGTGATTCAATACTCAAAGGTGTGATGTACAACACAGAACGTTCAAGGTATATAACATACAGAGAAGAACGTTTCACGCCTGTTACTCAAAGAGGCATTACAGTCACTAATTATTCACATATGGGATATACAGTCATATGTGGTTTTGAGCAAATGTTATCAAAATTAAACCGGAATAATTGTGATGAGAATACACTTGTTATTTTGGAGTTTGGTGGTAATGACAGTGATCATAAATGGAAAGAAATATCTGCGCTCCCTCAGGCTGAGCACTTGCCAATGACAAATCAAACTGATTTTATCAACACGTATTGCCGTATGATTGATTATGTACAGAGTCTTGGCGCGCATGTAGCGTGCTGTAATCTGGTGCCTCTTTGCGCTGAAAAATATATGAATTGGATATCACAAGGATTATCCCGCGATAATATTTTACAATGGCTCGGGGATGAGGATATTTTATACAGATGGCAGGAATCTTATAATAGAATGGCAGAGAGAACAGCATTGATGAAGAATGTTAATATTATTGATATCCGTACACCATTTCTTGTTAATCATAATTACAAGAATATGATCTGTGACGACGGCATACATCCGTCAAAGATTGGTCATAAAATCATAGGCGAAACAATATGTGGTTTTGTTAATAATTATTATCAATCATGTGACAAATATCTTGCATCCGGAGCATTAGTGCTGTCGTCATTGCTACTGAAAGATGCGTGTAAGATTTAGTTATCGCAAATAATGTACAACCAGAATATGCAAAAACAATAGCAAATTGTCCATTTACTGCAAAAAATAAAAGTAGGTCTGTCTCTATATCAGAGCTCTCATATCGAACCTAATGTTGATCTGGGATTTGAGATCTTTGATAATGTTAAGCTTAATCTATACAAGCTTAATTACTGGAAACAAAATGCACCGGAAGCACCAACAGTTATTTCCTGTGAAAAGGATAAGTTATTTATAGATTTAAAAGGTTTTCCTACTGAGTTTAGAGTATCTCTGTCAGAAGATAACATGGGCGAGTGGACGTACTACAACATTGCTGATGGAATTGAGATTCTCGATGATTGGCAGGGAAAGACAATTTATATACAGACCAGAAATACTTTTGGAAATAGTATTATCTCGCAGTGCTTTTTGAATAGTTGATTAATTATTTTTTTTTGACGCCATCGTCTTCCTCTCCACTGACCGGCACGTCAAACAATGTTGCATAATTTTCTGCAGCATCAGAATTATCAGGCATTCTTTGAACATATCCCGTAACATCATTTACCGAGGCTACCGGGTTTGTTAAGAAGGCATTTTCACAGGGATATTTATTATTGTATGGCTTTTTATTAGATGGTTTCATTATTTTTGCTCCATTCATTAATTATTTACGTTTTCTTTAGTATTATTGACTGTAAATCTTAAATTATTAGTAGATTTTTTTGTGTCTAAAGTGTATAATAGTGAATTGGTGGCCAAGTGCCACAAGTTTTTCATGTAAAAAAATAAATGATAGAAGGTAGGGAACGTCCATGTACGCAATAGGTAATGATCATACAGCTGTTGAGCTTAAGAACATTATCAAAGCGCATCTTGAGAGCAAGGGAGAGGTCGTTAAGGACTTTGGTACAAATGATACCGGCTCCAGCAATTATGCGCTTAAAGCAGAGGAAGTTGCAAATAGTATTGTGAGTGGTGAGTGCGAGAGAGGAATCCTGATTTGTGGTACAGGAGTCGGCATCTCAATCGCCGCAAATAAAGTCAAGGGTATCAGAGCAGTTTGTTGTTCAGAGCCTTTCTCAGCAAAGTTGTCTAAACAGCACAATAACACAAATATTTTGTGCTTTGGTGCCAGAGTAGTAGGTCAAGAACTTGCTAAAATGATAGTAGATGAGTGGTACAATGCAGAATTTGAAGGCGGTAGACATACGCCTCGTGTTGAGACCATTTCACAAATAGAGTCAAGAAACTAAATCAGAAGACTGGAAGGAGATTTATTTATGGATAAGCTTAGAGCTTTAGAGCTTCAGAAAACAGCTACAATCATCAGAAAATACATTATCGAAGAAGTATTTTCTGCAAAATCAGGTCATCCCGGCGGATCACTTTCATGTACAGATATTTTCACAACACTGTACTTTGAAGAAATGAATGTTGATCCCAAGAATCCTAAGTGGGCAGACAGAGACCGTTTTGTTCTTTCTAAAGGACATTGTGCTCCTGCTTTATATGCAACACTTGCAGTAAGAGGATTCTTCCCCGAGCAGGACTTATATACATTCCGTAAGGCAGACAGCTACTTAGAGGGACATCCTAATATGACATATGTTCCGGGTGTTGACATGTCAACAGGTTCTTTAGGCCAGGGTATCTCAACAGCAGTTGGTATGGCTTTGTCTGGTAAAATTGACAACAAAGACTACCGTGTATATTCAATCCTTGGTGACGGTGAGCTTGAAGAAGGTCAGGTTTGGGAGGCAGCAATGGCAGCAGCTCATTATAAACTGGATAATCTTACAGCTTTTGTTGACTACAACGGTCTTCAGATTGACGGAAATATTACAGACGTAATGAACCCAGAGCCGATTGCTGATAAGTTCATAGCTTTTGGTTGGAATGTTATCGTAGTAGACGGACATAACCACGCACAGATCAAGGAAGCTATCGAGGCTGCTAAGACTGTTAAGGGCAAACCTACAATGGTTGTTTGCAGATGTATCAAAGGTAAAGATGTTTCTTTCATGGAGAATCAATATAGTTGGCATGGTACTGCACCTAACCAGGAGCAGAGAGACCAGGCTATAAGCGAGCTTGATGCTAAGCTTGCTACAATTGAAGCAGAGATCGCAAAGGAGGCGTAAGTCATGGGTAAAGTAGCAACAAGAGAAGCTTACGGAGCAGCACTTGCTCAGTATGGCGCAGATACAAAGGTTATCGTTTTAGACGCTGACTTATCAAAATCAACAAAGACAGATACATTTAAGAAAGTATATCCTGAGAGACATTTCAATATGGGTATTGCAGAAGGTAACATGATGAGCGTAGCTGCAGGTCTTGCTTCAACAGGTAAGACAGTATTTGCCAGCACATTTGCTATGTTTGCATCAGAGAGAGCTTGTGAACAGATCAGAAACTCTATTTGTTATCCAAAACTCAATGTTAAGATCGGTGCTACACATGCAGGTCTTACAGTTGGTGAAGACGGTGCTTCTCACCAGTGTGTTGAGGATCTAGCCGTTATGAGAGCTCTTCCTAACATGGTAGTTCTTAGTCCTTGTGATGAAGTTGAGACAAATCAGGCGATTAAGGCAGCTATTGACCATGATGGTCCTGTATATATCAGACTTGGCAGACTTGCTGTTGAGGCAGTTCATGATGCAGAAAACTTCAAATTTGAATTAGGTAAAGGCGTACAGGTTAAGGAAGGTAATGATCTTACAATCGTAGCTACAGGTCTTATGGTACAGGAGTCTTTGAAGGCAGCAGAACTTCTTGCAGCAAATGGTATCAATGCAAGAGTTATTGATATGCATACAATTAAACCTATCGATGCTGATATTCTTGCTAAGGCTTCAAAGGAAACTGGTTTTATCGTTACTGTAGAGGAACACAATGTTATTGGTGGCCTTGGTGGTGCAGTTTGCGAAGCTATTTGTGCTACAGCACCATGCAAAGTACTTCGTATCGGTGTAGAAGATAAATTCGGTAAGTCAGGTACTCCTGCAGCATTACTTGAGAAATATGGTCTGACAGCGCAGGCTATTTGTGATAAAATTACAGCAGCATATAAAGGAGAGTAATTAAATGGCACGTAAAAAGATTTCAATGGACGGTAATACCGCTGCCGCACACGTGAGTTATGCTTTCACAGAAGTAGCAAGTATTTACCCGATCACACCTTCGAGTGTTATGGCCGAGCTTACAGACTCATGGTCAGCTACAGGTCTTAAGAATATTTTCGGTGACGAAGTTAAAGTTATCGAAATGCAGTCAGAAGCAGGCGCAGCCGGTACAGTTCACGGAAGCTTAGCTGCAGGTGCTCTTACAACAACATACACAGCATCACAAGGTTTGCTCCTTATGATTCCTAATATGTACAAAATTGCTGGTGAATTACTTCCTTGCGTAATTCACGTATCAGCTCGTTGTGTTGCATCTCACGCACTTAATATTTTCGGTGATCACTCAGACGTATATGCTTGCCGTCAGACAGGTTTTGCTATGATGGCAAATACTAACGCTCAGGAAGTTATGGATTTAGGTGCAGTAGCACACTTATCTGCTATCAAGGGTAAGGTTCCTTTCCTTAACTTCTTCGATGGTTTCCGTACCTCACATGAGATTTCCAAGATCGAAGCTTGGGATTATGAGGATCTTAAAGAAATGATTGACCAGGATGCTTTGGCTGACTTCAGAAAGCACGCGCTCAATCCTGAATCTCCTGCACTTCGCGGTAGTGCAGAAAACGGAGATATATTCTTCCAGCATAGAGAAGCTTGCAACAAGTATTATGATGCACTTCCTGCAATTGTTGAAGAATATATGGACAAAGTTAACGCTAAGATTGGTACTAACTACAAACTTTTCAACTATTATGGTGCTCCTGATGCTGATAGAGTAATCGTTGCAATGGGCAGTATCTGTGATGTAATCGAAGAAGTTATTGACTACATGAACGCAAACGGTGAGAAGGTTGGTCTCGTTAAAGTTCGTCTTTATCGTCCTTTCCGTGCAGACAAGCTCATCGAAGCAATTCCTGCTACATGTAAGAAAATTGCAGTTCTTGATAGAACAAAAGAGCCTGGCTCTCTTGGCGAACCTCTTTACCTTGATGTTGTAACAGCTCTTGCAACAAATGGTATCAATGTTAAGGTTGTTGGTGGTCGTTACGGTCTTGGTTCAAAAGATACTCCACCACAAAGCGTATTTGCTGTATATGAAAATCTTAAGGCAGAACAACCTAAGAACAGCTTTACAATTGGTATCGTAGATGACGTAACTAACTTATCACTTGAAGAAAATGTTAAGGTTGATACATCACCTGCAGGCACTATCAGCTGTAAATTCTGGGGTCTTGGCGGCGACGGTACAGTTGGTGCTAACAAGAACTCCATTAAGATTATCGGTGACCACACAGATAAATTTATTCAGGCATACTTCCAGTATGACTCAAAGAAGACAGGTGGTATTACAATATCACACCTTCGTTTTGGTGATGCACCAATTAAGTCTTCTTACTATGTAACAAAAGCTAACTTCGTAGCATGCCACAATCCTTCATATCTCGTTAAGGGATACAAGATTGTAAATGACGTTAAGCCGGGCGGTATCTTCCTCCTCAACTGTCAGTGGACACCTGAAGAAATTGAAGAACATATGCCTGCTGAAGCTAAGCGTTACATTGCTGAAAACAATGTTCAGTTCTACGTAGTTAACGCTATTGATAAGGCTAGAGAGATTGGTATGGGTAAGAGAACAAATACAATTCTCCAATCTGCATTCTTTGCTTTGGCAAACATTCTTCCTATCGACGAAGCAATTTCATACATGAAGGCTGCTGCAAAGAAGTCATACATGAAGAAAGGTGAAGCTGTTGTTGAAATGAACTACAAGGCTATCGATGCAGGTGTTGACGCTATCGTTAAGATTGATGTTCCTGCAAGCTGGAAAGATGCAACAGACACTAAGGCTGAAGAGGTTATCGAAGGTAAGCGCGAAGACTTAGTAAAATTCGTAAAGACAGTTCTCAGACCTGTTTCCGCTATGAACGGCGATTCACTTCCTGTATCAGCATTCACAGATTATGTAGACGGTCAGTTCCCACAAGGTTCTGCTGCATACGAAAAACGTGGCGTTGCAGTTGACGTTCCTGAGTGGATTCCTGAAAACTGTATCCAGTGTAACCAGTGTGCATACGTTTGTCCTCATGCTACAATCCGTCCTTTCGCTATGAATAGTGAAGAAGCAGCTAACGCACCGGCTTCTACTAAGATGGTTCAGATGAAGGGTAAAGGTTGTGAAGAATATCAATTTACAATGTCTATCAGTCCTCTTGACTGTATGGGATGTAACCTTTGTGTAAATGTATGTCCTTCTAAGACTAAGGCTCTCAAGATGGTTCCTCAGGAATCACAGCTTGATCAGCAAGCAGCATTTGATTACGCAGTTGCAAACGTAACAAAGAAGCCTACATCATTCTCAGACTTCTCAGTTAAGGGTAGCCAGTTCAACCAGCCACTCCTCGAATTCTCAGGTTCTTGTGCAGGTTGTGCAGAGACTTCTTATGCACGTCTTATTACACAGCTCTTCGGTGAGAGAATGTATATTTCAAATGCAACAGGTTGTTCATCAATCTGGGGTGGTTCTGCTCCTGCAACACCTTATACAGTTAACCGTGATTCAGGCCGTGGTCCTGCATGGGCTAACAGCTTGTTCGAAGATAATGCAGAGCATGGTCTTGGTATGTATCTTGGTCAGAAAACAATCAGAAACCGTCTCATCGGTTATGTAAAGGAACTGGTTGAGAAGCTTTCAAGCGATGATAAGAAAGCAATTGCTCAAGCTTATCTTGATACAATTGACGATGGTGCTGCTAACGAAAAGGCAACAAAAGCTCTCGTTGAGATGCTTGAGAACTGTGAATGTACAGCTGAGTGTCCTTGCTACGATCTTAAGAATAAGATTCTCGCAGAGAAGAAATATCTCTCGAAGAAGTCTGTATGGATCTTTGGTGGTGACGGATGGGCTTATGATATCGGATTTGGTGGCCTAGACCATGTACTTGCTTCCGGTGAAAATATTAACATCATGGTATTTGATACAGAGGTTTACTCTAATACAGGTGGTCAGGCTTCTAAAGCAAGCCAGATCGGTCAGGTAGCACAGTTTGCTGCTGCAGGTAAAGCGATTGGCAAGAAGAACTTAGCTCAGATTGCTATGTCATACGGTTATGTATACGTAGCACAGATTGCTATGGGTGCTGATATGAACCAGACAATCAAGGCTCTCCAAGAAGCAGAAGCTTACAATGGACCTTCACTTATCATCGGTTACGCTCCATGTGAGATGCACGGTGTTAAGGGTGGTATGTCCAACTGTCAGGCAGAGATGAAGAAAGCTGTTGCTTGTGGTTACTGGCAGACATTCAGATTCAATCCTCAAGCTAAGGCAGAGGGTAAGAATCCTCTTACAATTGACTGCAAGGCTCCAACCGAGAGCTACAAGGACTTCATCTTAAGCGAGACACGTTACAGCCGTCTCGTACAGGCATTCCCTGAGAGAGCTGAAGAGCTCTTCGAGGCTGCTCAGATCAATGCAAAAGAGAAGTATGAACATCTCGTAAAGCAAGCAGAACTTTATAATAACTAATAAGACTTAGTTAGTTTTAACAGCCACTTCCAGTCCGTTTACGGCAAACGAAGTGGCTGTTTTTGTTTGATTTAAAAGATGTGAGAAATTGACTATTCATAACATAATTTATATGCTATAATCTTAACGATTAAATGCGTAACGGAGGTAATACAATGAAAAAAACATCAATGTTTATTGTTGTTTTATGTTTTGTTTTTATTTTTTCTGCTTGCCATGAAAAGAAAGAAAATGCAACATATGATGCTTTTTATGCAAACGCACGCTACTCATATTTTCAACAGTATGATTCATCCGTGTGGGATATAGAGAATAATGAAAAAGATAGCGAATTTATTATAAAATATGAACTGGATGGTACGGAAAGAGCAGGACTTATAAATACTTTCACGATGAAGCAGTGCCCTGATTTAGAAGCAAATATATACAGTATAAGGCAGCTGGATGATTATGTTAATGCGGATGAAAAAGGCCTAAAATCAAAAGATATATATCAGCGATTTATATATGAAGAAAAAGGAGCTCACTATTATTTCAATAAGCTTTTCGTTAAAAATGGCATTCGAAATGACTTAAAGATTGAAGCTCATAGCGATACTACAGAGTTTATGAAAGTTATAGGTGGATATACATATCATGAAGGAGAAGAGCCCAGTCCTACCGAGAGAACAGTTTTTATGTGTAGATATACATTTACCAAAGACGGTGAAAAGTATAAGGGCTTGTTGATGATAGATCCTGTACTGGTGTTTAGTTTTAATATATACACAATAGAGGCAAAAACGGACAGTTTTGATAAATATTATCAACAAATAGAATGGTTTATCGATGGAAGCGGAGTATTTAGTCTATAAGATTTATTAATACAATAATTAATTTGGAGAGGTGTATTTATGATAAAAGAAAAGATTTATCCAGATGGTTTTAAATGGGGACTTGCAACCAGTGCAAGTCAGATAGAAGGTGGCGCGCAAGATGGAGGCAGGACTCCAAGCATATGGGATACTTTTGCAACAAAATCCGGCAAGATTCACGGTGGAGCTACGCCGGATGTTGCCTGTGATAGTTATCACAGGTTTGACAGAGATGTAGACATGCTCAAATTTCTGGGAGTAAACAGTTATCGTATGTCAATTTCATGGTCCAGAGTGTTACCCGAAGGTATCGGTAAACTGAATCACACAGGTGTAGACTACTACAGAAGTTGTTTTGAGAAACTATTGACGGCCGGCATTACTCCTAACGTTACACTATACCATTGGGATTTGCCTCAAGTTCTGGAGGATAAAGGTGGCTGGGTGAATCGTGATTCCATAGAATGGTTTGGTGAATATGCCGATAAAATGTTCAGACAATATGGTGATATTGTTCCTATGTGGTCTACTATAAATGAACCTATTGCTACATATGTGGGATATGCACATGGAGGCTTTGCTCCCGGACACACAAACGAGGCATGGGGCAATCAGGCGCGACATAATATTCTGGTCTCACACGGCAAAGGTGTAGAGGCTTTCCGTGCAAATAATCTGAAAAATTCTCGGATTGGTGTTGTTATTGACATATGGAAACGTTATGCAATTACAGATTCATCTGAAGATGCAGCTTTAGTTATGAATCAGGATGAGCGTAACTGGAAATTCTACTGCGATCCTATACTTGCAGGCCATTATTCTGATTATATTCTTGAAAAGCTAGCGAGCGAAGGCACTTTGATGAAAATGGAGCCTCATGATTTCGAACTTACCTCTTTGCCTATTGACTTCTTTGGATTGAATGTTTATAACCGTGTACCTGTTTCCGTTAACAAACAGGCTAAGGCAGACTTTTCACAGGGGGGGAACTTCTTGAATAATAAGACAGAGTACTATCCTGAAGCTCTTTATGAAGCAGTGAAACTGTTACATGATCTTTACGATATAAAAGTTCCGATTTATGTTACGGAAAACGGAACATATGCAATCGGTGAGGAGCAGATAGGAACAGATGGTGTGGTGGAGGATAATGACAGAATAAAATATGTGTCAGGTTTCCTGAGTAGTCTGGACAGGGCTATTAGAGATGGCTATGATATCAGAGGATATTATTTGTGGAGTCTTATGGATAATTTTGAATGGTCTGCCGGATATAACTATAAGTTTGGTATCACACAGGTAGATCCGCAGACAATGGAGCTGAAGCCTAAGAAGAGCGCGTATTTTTACAAGAATTATATTGCTGAAAGAAAGTAAATATATGTCTGTGAAAATGAATAATAATTCGGTATGTTTTATATAATTTACTGTATACCAAAGTGTTTTATGATAAAATAAACAGGTGAGAATCTGTATTTTTGGAGGAAAAATAATGATAAAATTTAGCTATGAGAATGCATTGAAGTTTATGGGTGAGCACGAAATTGAATCTTTGAAGGATCAGGCTGTGGCTGCTCACAATACGCTTACTAATAAAACAGGAGCAGGTAGCGATTATACCGGATGGGTTGACTGGCCCGTTAATTATGACAAAGAAGAATATGCTCGTATGAAGAAGTGCATCGAAAAAATCAGAAATGACTCCCAGCTACTTATTGTTATTGGTATTGGCGGGTCTTATCTGGGTGCCAGAGCAGCAATTGAGATGCTGACGCCTAACTTTGCGGCAGAGAATAAGGTACAGGTTGTCTTTGCGGGTAACAGTATCAGTTCAAATTATCTGGCAGACTTGATTGATATGATCGATAGCAAGGGCTATGACCTGTCCGTTAATGTTATTTCAAAGTCAGGTACTACTACAGAACCGGCCATTGCATTCCGTATTTTCAAAGAATATATGGAAAATAAATATGGTATTGAAGAGGCTGCAAAGAGGATATATGCTACAACAGACAAAGCACGCGGAGCTTTAAGGCAGCTTGCTACACAAGAGGGTTACGAGACTTTTGTTATCCCTGATGATATTGGTGGCAGGTATTCAGTTCTGACTCCGGTAGGACTATTACCGATAGGTGTTGCAGGTGTGGATATTGATGCTATGATGGCAGGTAGCTTAGCTGCGTATGAAAAATATTCAAATCCAGACCCAATGACAAATGACTGTTATCTGTATGCTATGGTTCGTAACAGTCTGTATGCCAAAGGAAAGTATATTGAGATACTTGTGAATTATGAGCCTCAGATGCATTATATGACAGAGTGGTGGAAACAGCTATATGGTGAGAGCGAAGGTAAGGATCAAAAGGGTATTTTTCCCGCAGGCGTGGACAATAGCACGGATCTTCACTCAATGGGACAATATATTCAGGACGGTAAGCGAGTGTTATTTGAGACTGTTATTGCAGTCGAGGAGCCACGCAGATCTATTATCATCAAGAGCGATGAGGCAAATCTTGATGGACTCAATTACTTGGCCGGCATGGATATTGATTATGTTAATAAGCAGGCTATGCAAGGTACATTGATGGCTCATATTGATGGCGGAGTTCCTAATCTTCTCGTCACAATTGAGAAAATGGATGCTTATAACTTTGGAGAATTAGTTTATTTCTTTGAGAAGGCATGTGGCATCAGTGGATATATGCTAGGTGTAAATCCGTTTAATCAACCTGGAGTTGAGGCATATAAGAAGAATATGTTCAGACTCCTGGGCAAACCCGGATATTGATTTGTTTATTCTGTAAAAAGAAATCGCGCCATACCGTTTGGTAAGGCGCGATGTTTTATTTTATGCTTATCACATTTTATATTTTCTTACAGGTCAAAATTATTAATGAGTGTTGCAATCGCATTCTTACTAATCAGTTTCTTGCCCTTTTCCTGAAGTAGGGGATAAAAAACATCAGATGGAACGTATGTTGCGTTATAGTCTGCTATTTTGGTTTCCAGCCTATTAACAAGCGGTACATTTTTCTTTGTGACACGAATAACAAGGAAAAATGATTTCTGCAATGTATACAGTGATGTTGTAAGTCCTGTAAAAGATTGGGCGGCAGCTACAAAATGCAGTAGATCATCTGATTTTGGAAACAAGACAATATCATAATCGTTGTGTTTTAAATTAACAGAAAGATCTTCACCTAATAAATCAGAAATTTTATCACCGGAAGTATGATCCGGCTTTTCTGCTTGCGAAAGATTTCCGGGCTGAG
Organism: Oscillospiraceae bacterium; assembly: GCA_015069185.1. Lineage (GTDB taxonomy): Bacteria > Bacillota > Clostridia > UBA1212 > UBA1255 > SIG424. Next base: position 26,027 of record SVJB01000009.1, on the reverse strand, counting down.
GATGTACATGCATGTTGTTATTCATAGGCTGACCGGTAATAGAATTTGCCTGCGGGTTAACCGGTGGATTAACACGTCGGTTGAATCTGGAAAAACGACTGGGTTGTCTATTTGCCATCAACTCTCTGAGTCCCATGCTGGTTAGGTTATGAATATGTTCATTAATTTTCTTGTTTACAGGATCAAAACCGTCAGGTCCCGGAGCTTCGCTGTCTCGCTTTGTGATAGTAACAATAAGATTATTCTTCTCTCCGGTAAAACATTCAACCATAAGATGTCCTTCCGTGATCGCAGTACCTAGCTCGATCTCGGCATGTTCGACGATATCAAGAATCAAATCTTCATAATCAGAAGGATTGTTCCTTAGCTGCGACAGTTCTATGCTTCTGCTCGCTAAATCTTCGCTGTCAACAAAAACTTTAACTACATTTTCATTAATTTTTTCTATACGCATAAACAAAACCTCCTTATAATTACTCTCAAACAATAGTATACTCCTTTTTTAAAAAAAAGAGAAGTGTAATATTGTGGTATTGTAATCATAAGGAGGATATTTTACAAAAAAATTATAAATAACAGCGTATTCCTATTGCTAATTGTTCTTCTAAATTGATAAGGCGCTTTGTAATATCCTTGGCCCTTTCTTCTGCGGCCTTGTATTGATTTAAATATCTGTTCAGTGATTTAACACCCATGTTGCAACCGTCTGTTACAAGGTCCGCTGCTGTCTTGTCAGAGTCATCCCAACTTAATTTTACATTAGTTTTAATCCAAGACATGCTCTTTGCCATTGGATTAGGTTCTTTGCCATCATCTTGATAGTTACCAAGTAAAGCTGTTACTTCACCTTGAAGCTTTTCATGCTCACTTTTACAATCAGATAATTTTTTCTTAAAATCTGGATTTTCTACATATTTAATTACATCTTCTATTGATTTAGTTCCCATTTTAATTCCTGCATCGCATTCACGTAGCAGTTTAATAGTATCCTCGTGTACCATACGAAACACCTCTTTGATAGTTTTTGAATATTCTACCCGAAAATTCAAAAACTATTCTGCTCTTTTATTTTTTTGAAAAATATGTTATAAGTATTTTGTAACATATCACAAAGGAATTTACTTATGGATATTAAGAAATGTATAAATAATATTTTTGCAATCAAGCGTAATGGAACAGAAGTTTTGTTAGTAATTGATGATTTTTTCTTTGAAATATCAAAGCCTCTTGTACTTAGAGTTTGCAGCCATGACGATTATTATTACTTCCATGACTTCGGTGCTGCTACCATGTATTTGAAAAGACGTTTGGGCAATAATGGTAATAATTGGCAACAATACGCGTACTGTGTATGTGATAGGAAACAGGGTACTTTCCAGATCGAGGACGACAAGGCTTGTGGTCGGATACTTACTTGTGACAAATTGCATTTAGTTAGGGCGCTGCTTGATTATTTACAGGATCTAGTCTTGGTTTGTTATGCGGATATTATTTGTACAGAAAAATGTCTTGCAAATTCCATTGAATACACGATTGACGAGAAGCTTATGGAAGCATTTGATGCGGAATGCGATATTGATATGACTTGTGGTGATCTAAAGACGGCTTTTGATGAGACAATTAAGGTAACAAAAGAAAATGACGAGTCATATATAATATTTATGGGCTTGAAGTATTTGCCAAATGATGGATTTTCTAAGTGGTGTATTAACATATCACAGATCGATAATGCAATGCATGTGAGTATTTATGATTGGGCAAATGGCTGGGACGACGGCTCGGTTTTGGAAAATTATCTTTCACGCCACAATACTTGTGAATCATGGCAACTTGATATTTTGAAATCATATAACGCGGAGATTATTAAAAGCCGCCAGTATGAGCAGATCTATACAGAGTGTGACTGCACATGTGAAAAGGATTTGCAGATTGCGCTCATAAGATATTTTATTATAACAGTATTGCTCGCTTGTGGAGATGAGTTCAGATAAGAAATATTGGACTTTATGAATTTGATATTATATAATAAAGTTGGTTTGTAAATATAACAAAAGAAGGCTTGTTATTATGCGTATGAAAAAAATAAATAGAAAGATTGCTTCGTTGATGATTTTGATCATTGTTTGCGTACTTGTTTTTGCAAGTGGTTGTGAGATTGGCGTAAGCAAAGATCTGTATAACACTCAAGCTCCTGTTATTGAACAGTCGATACAGCCCGGAATGAAGACCCCGGAAGCTACTGTACCTTCTCCAGAAGGCACCAACATGCAGACCCAGGAGCCAACAATAGCTCCAACTCAGGAGCCAACAATAGCTCCAACTCAGGAGCCAACAATAGCTCCAACCCAGGAGCCAACAATAGCTCCAACCCAGGAGCCAATAATAGCTCCAACCCAGGAGCCAACAATAGCTCCAACCCAGAAGCCAACGGCAACCCCAACCCAGAAGCCAACGGCAACACCAACTCAGAAGCCTGCGGCAACACCAACTCAGAAGCCTACGGCAACACCAACCCAGAAGCCTACTGCAACACCAACTCAGAAGCCTACGGCAACACCAACTCAGAAGCCAACGGCAACACCAACCCAGAAGCCTACGGCAACACCAACTCAGAAGCCTACGGCAACACCAACCCAAAAGCCTACGGCAACACCAACCCAAAAGCCAACACCGACCCCGACATTAGCGCCAAAAGAGCTAACTCCCATTTTGCAAAAGGACTATTTTGGCAGAAAGTGGCTTGCATCTCAGTCCAATAGCAAGAAATTATTGGCCTTATACGAACGTTTTATAGAATCAGCAGAAACAATGGCAGACGAAACTGACATTTCTGATTTGTCTGTGACAACGCAAGAGCTTAACACAGTATGGCAAGTATATCGCAATGATTATCCGCAACACTTTTGGATTGATACATCTCTCAGATGGGGAACTATTGGTACAAAAGTTGTAAAATTCTATCTTTCATACAATATGACAGAATCCCAAAAGAAGGTTGCACAAAACAGCTTTAATGAGGCAGTAGAGGAAATATTAGAAAAATTAGATGGAAATATGAGTCAGTATGATCTGGAAAAGATTATTCACGATGAGATAGTTGTAAAGGTAACATACAATTTTACTGATCTTTGTCATACAGCATATGGTGCACTTGTAGAGAAAACAGCAGTCTGTGACGGCTTTTCCAAATCTTTTGAATATCTGTGTCGATTAGCAGGCATTCAGGCTTATATTGTAGAAGGTACTTCAGTAAATGCTTCAACCGGAGAATATGAAAATCATGCATGGAATCTTGTTTGCCTTGATGGCACATATTGTCTCGTAGATGTAACGTGGGATAACGCCGGAGAACCAGAAAGAGAAACTATTCATTATAAATATTTCAACTTGACTACCAAGGAAATGAATGAGGATCATATCCCTCAAACATATGATTATCCAGTACCGGAAATACCAACTTGTACCAGTACAAAATATAATTATTATGCAAGACAGGATGCGATTTTAGAAGAACTAAGCATAGAAGCTGTTACAGCTACTGTAAAACAATATGGTACTATGTATGTATGTGATTTTGAGTATATTGGTAATGAAAACGTGATAGAGTGGATACAAAACAACCTTGGTAATATATGCAAACACCTTGGCTTTTCTTCAGCCAAGGCGTCTATTCTCATAGTTGCTAATGAATATACACTCATATTGAGGACGACGTAATCACAAAATAGCTTGCTTTATACAATCAAATAACTCTCTTGTAGCAGTAGTTATTACAGACGGCGAATCGAAATTATATTCGCCGTCTTTTGTATGCAGCGAGTAAGTCTCCGCACCGGCTTCTCGGCATAACAAAATACCGGGTGCAATATCCCATTTATTCTTTGTATATATAACTACCCCGTGAGTCCTGCCGGCAGCAACATACGCATAATCAATACTTGCTGCACCAAACATTCTTATTCGCGCTACCTTATCTGCCAAATAGCCCATAACTTTATATTCTTGTTTCAGATCTTCCTGTCTCTTGTGTGAAAAGTCACCAAAACTTACTACAGTATGCTTCAAATCAACTTTCTTTGCAGTAATCTTCTCACCGTTTAGGTATGCACCACCTCCCAAGGATGCGCTGTACATTTCACCAGCAAAGGGAAGATAAATAGCAGCAACTACAGGTTGCCCATCATCCAACAGGGAACATTGCACACCAAATAATGGCAGATTATTGGCCATGTTGTTAGTTCCGTCAATCGGATCAATAGTCCATGTGCGTCCGCAAACTTCAGTGTTTGATGAATGCTCTTCGCCCAGAATTAAATCTCCAGGAAAAGCCTCCAGAATCTTTGCAGATATTTCCTTCTCAATGTTATAATCAAGTTCAGTGACAATATCAAAATCGGCCTTATCAATCTGTTTGATATTGATATTGCAGTATTTATTATAAGCGTCAACTATAGCGCCAGTTATAAAACTTAATTCATTACCATAATTATTCATTTTATTTACTTAACTGCTTATAAATGTTTGATTATTTAATAACCTTAACATAACTAAGAATTGCCAGAACAATACCGCCTGTTGTGTACAACTCTACAACAAAACCTACAATGGAGGTCAAGACGCCAAGTAAAGGCAAGTGTAAGTTATTCAAAAGACCGATTGCAAGACCTGTAACAAAACCTATTACAACGTAGATGACTATTCTGATTACAAGATTGGCTATGTCTTTTGCTCCAAATGACAATGGAAAATATTTTTTCAAAGTATCCATGTTAAACAATCCTTTCATAATTAAAATGATAGTGGGATTTTAATCCCATACCATAAAAAAGTCAATGACGCAGGAGTGATATTTCTGAATAATTATCCTTTACAAACCTAATGTAAAGTGGTATCATACATCAGATGACGTTTCGCGGATGTAGGACGTTAGCTTCTTGGCCGCACCTGCGATTACGCCGTATGTTCTAAATTATTATATTAAAGGAGTGTTCCAAAATGACAAAGGAAAGAAAACAACAGATTATAGCTGAATATGCTATTCACGAAGGCGACACAGGTTCTCCTGAGGTTCAGGTAGCTCTTCTCACAGAGAGAATTAATCACTTAAACGAACATCTTAAGACACATGACAAAGATCACCACTCAAGAAGAGGTCTTCTTATTTTAGTTGGTCAGAGAAGAGGATTGCTTAATTATCTTACAAAGATTGACATTGAGAGATACCGTTCATTGGTTGCCAGACTTGGATTAAGAAAATAAGAGGTAAATAATGTTTAAATCATTTTCAACACAATTAGCAGGCCGTCCTCTTACTATTGAGGTAGGCAAGATGGCACAGCTTGCGAATGGTTCTGTATTGGTAAAATACGGTGATACAGTTGTTATTTCTACTGCAACTGCTTCAAAAGAACCAAAAGAAGGGATTGATTTCTTCCCACTTAGCGTAGATTATGAAGAGAAGCTATACGCAGTAGGTAAGATTCCCGGAGGATATATTAAAAGAGAAGGAAAACCGTCTGAAAAGGCGATCCTTACATCAAGAGTTATTGACAGACCTATTAGACCGCTTTTCCCTAAGGATTTGAGAAATGATGTAGTTATCATTAATACAGTTCTTTCTGTAGAGCAGGATAACTCACCTGAGATTGCCGCTATGATCGGTACATCAGCAGCACTTTCTATTTCAGATATTCCATTTAATGGACCGATTGGTGCAGTAGTACTTGGTTTGGTTGATGGTGAGGTTGTTATTAACCCAAATGAAGCGCAAAGAGCAAAGAGTGACATGTATGTAACTCTTGCTGGTACCAAGGAAAAGATCACAATGGTTGAGGCTGGTGCTAAGGAAGTTCCTGAAGATGTTATGCTCAAAGCTATCATCAAGGGTCATGGCACAATTAAGAAAATTTGCGACTTCATCAATGAGATTGCCGCGGAGGTTGGTAAGCCTAAGTTTGAGTATAAGTCATGCGCTATTCCGGAGGAGCTCTATGCTGATATTAGCGCAGTTGCATATGATGACATGAGACAAGCTGTCCTGGCAGTGGATAAGACTGTTCGTGATGACGCAGTAGATGCTCTTACCGCAAAGACATTAGAAGCTTTGGCTGAGAAGTATCCTGAGCGCGAGTCAGTTATCAAAGAAGGTATTCACAAGCTTGAGAAATCAGTTGTCAGAGAATATCTGCTCAAGGAACACAAGCGTGTTGACGGCAGAGGCTTAGAGGAAATCAGACCTCTTAGCGCTGAGGTTGCTATTCTGCCACGTACACATGGTTCAGGTCTCTTCAGAAGAGGTCAGACACAGGTACTCACAATTGCTACACTTGGTTCTATGTCAGAGATTCAGAAACTTGATGGTATCGATACAGAAGATACTAAGAGATATATGCATCACTACAATTTCCCTGCTTACAGTGTAGGTGAGGCTAAGACATCAAGAGGCCCAGGTCGTCGTGAGATTGGTCACGGTGCTTTGGCAGAGCGTGCTTTGGAGCCTGTTATTCCATCAGAGGAAGAGTTCCCATATGCTATGCGTTTAGTATCTGAAGTACTTATGTCAAATGGTTCTACATCACAAGGTAGTGTGTGTGGATCAACTCTTGCATTAATGGACGCAGGTGTGCCGATTAAGAGACCTGTTGCAGGTATCTCCGCAGGTCTTGTTACAAATCCCGATGACGAAGACGACTTCATTACATTTATGGATATTCAGGGTATTGAAGACTTCTTCGGCGATATGGACTTTAAGGTAGCAGGTACAGAGAAGGGTATCACAGCCATTCAGGTTGACATTAAGGTGCAGGGTCTTTCTTATGAAGTAATAAAACAAGCTTTTGATCTGACAAAGAAGGGTAGAATGCAGATTATTAATGAAATCATACTTCCTTGTATCGAGAAGCCTCGTGAAACAGTTTCTAAGTATGCACCTAAGATGTTCACTATGAAGATTGATCCTGATAAGATCAGAGATGTTATCGGTACAGGCGGTAAAGTCATCAATAAGATTATTGATGAGACAGGCGTTAAGATTGACATCAATGATGACGGTACGATCTATATCTCAACTGTTGAACAGGAGAGTGCTGACAAGGCTATGAAGATTATCCAGGGTATCACAGGTGAACTTGAGATCGGTGATATATTTGAGGGTAAGGTTGTTAAGATTCTTCCTAATATTGGTGCTTTTGTTGAATATTTACCTGGTAAAGAAGCTTTAGTTCACATATCAAAGCTTGCGAACTACAGAGTAAACAACGTTGAGGATATAGTTAACGTGGGAGATACAGTCCGCGTTAAATATATTGGAGTTGATAAGCAAGGCAGAACAGATCTTTCTATGAAGGATGTTGAACAATTCTAATCATGTATTCATGCAGCAATTAAACTAATGATCCGGCCGCTATAAGGCCGGATCTTCTGTTTTATTTACAAAAAACAAAATTTGGTTATAATATAGATATAAAAAGATGAAAGGGGATAAAAAATGTCAGTATTAGTATTAAATAGTGAGAATTTTCACAAAGAAGTTATAGAAAGTAATAGACCTGTATTAATTGATTTTTGGGCAAGTTGGTGTCCCCCGTGTCGTATGTTATCTCCTATTATTGAAGAAATAGCAGACGCACATCCTGAAATAAAAGTATGTAAAGTAAATGTTGAAGAGGCTGAAGATCTGGCAAAGGAATTTAATATAATGAGTATTCCTACTATGCTTGTTTTTAAAGATGGTAAGGTAGTTAATAAGGCCGTTGGAGTCAAACCGATGAGGCAAATTCTGGAACTAATCGAGATGTAAATATCTACAGCAGTACCTTCTACAGAATCATCATAATTTTCTATCCGAATTCGCCTCCATCTATATAGAAGGAAGTATGATACCACAGTTGGGGCATTTTCCCTTGTGGTTTAGTAGGGCATTATCATAAATGGCTTACAAAAAGAGATTTTGAATAAAAAAAGTCCTTGACAGGGTGAATTTACTAGAGTATACTAAACCCCGTTGTTTGGATCATTAGCTCAGTTGGTTAGAGCAACCGGCTCATAACCGGTCGGTCCGGGGTTCAAGTCCCTGATGATCCATTTTTTTATGTCTAAAAATAGACATTCACAAATATTTGGAGGTTATATTTTAAACGGAGGCGTAATTTTGATATGAATATTACTGTTATAGGTACCGGAAGATGGGGAAGCTGTATAGCTTGGTATTGTGCATCAGTACTTCGTCATGATGTAGTTCTTTGCGGACAAAGTGACGCGCCTGACTATATTAGATTAGCTGCTACACGTGAAAATGACTTTTTGAAACTTCCGGAAAATATTGTATTGACTGATGATAAGGCAATGGCACTGGCTCATAGTGATTATGTAATTGTTTCAATTGGAGCGCAAAATTTCAGAACGTTTTTAAGAGATTTAGTAAAACATCACGATATATCTAATAAAACTTTTATTCTCTGTATGAAAGGCATGGAAAGTGCTACGGGAAAGAGACTTACGGAAATATTTGAAGAAGAGACAGGTTCGGATAAGGTTGCAGTGTGGGTAGGCCCCGGTCATGTACAGGATTACTACGCAGGTAGACCAAGTTGTATGATTATTGCATCCCATGATATTAAGCTTACTAAATATCTGGTATCTCTATTCAATAGCAAGCTTATAAGATTTTATTACTCAAACGACCTTATTGGTTGTGAGATAGGCGCAGCAGCAAAGAATGTAATGGGCATTGCGGCTGGTATGCTTGATGGGTTTGACTTTCCCGGACTCAAAGGTGCTTTGATGGCACGAGGCGCCAGAGAGGTCGCCAGACTTATAGAAGCTATGGGCGGAGAGGGAATTACAGCATATGGACTTGCTCACCTCGGAGACTATCAGGCTACTTTGTTTTCTGAATACAGTCATAATAGAATGTATGGTGAGAAATACATAAGAGGAGAGAAGATGGAAAGACTTGCAGAAGGAGTAGATACATCTACTGCGATGGTAGTTCTTGGTGAAAAATACAGCGTTGATCTTCCTATTTCTAAAGTTGTGAATGATATCCTTTTCAAGAATCGTGATCCACACGAAGCATTAGAGTCATTATTTGACAGAGAAAATAAATTTGAATTTTAATTTTAAAAGTCAGACCGGCATGTAACAATTATACATGCCGGTTTTATTTTACTATTTTTGAGCAAAAAAAATACACCTTCAGGGACTCGAACCCTGGGCCCATTGATTAAGAGTCAATTGCTCTACCAGCTGAGCTAAAGGTGTATAACGTGATGTATTATATCACTTAAAAAGGGTTTGTCAACAGGTTGTACAAAAAGAATTATGAAAGATTTATGAAATATTTTGCTGTATTCTTTTCTTTGTGATATACTAGAGTTTGTGACTATCATTAAGAAATACAGAGGTTATATATGGCGAACATAAATAATAACAATCAGCCGAAAAAAAGAAAAATCCCGATTTTTGTTTTCTACATTATATTTATATTCATAGTTATCACTATAAGTAAAATGCTGGTGCCTATGTTGACTGCACCTGATTATAAGGAAATAAAGTTAAATGAATTTATTTCTATGATTGAGAATGGTGAGGCGGTAGATATAGAGTTTGAGGGCTCAAGATATGTACTCAAACCTGCGGATTTTGATGAAACGAACACATATTATGAAACAGGGCGATTTGGTAATGATCATCTTGAATATGACATAATCAATGCTTGTAAAGAGGCTGGACTTGATTACAGTACACCGATACCCAAGAACACCGCTATCTGGGAGATTCTTCTCGCATATGTGTTACCTTTGGTAATTACAGTTGTATTCTTCATTATAATGATACGTTCAATGAATAAACGTATGAGTGGAGTTATGTCATTTGGTAAGAATACAGGAAAAATATATGCACAAAAAAATACTGGCAAAACTTTTGCTGATGTTGCAGGACAAGAAGAGGCTAAGCAGTCTCTTGTTGAGATTATTGACTTTCTTAATAGTCCGGGTAAATATACTGCAATCGGTGCTAAACTACCTAAGGGAGCGCTGCTTATAGGTCCTCCCGGAACAGGTAAGACTTTACTTGCTAAAGCGGTTGCCGGGGAAGCAAAAGTGCCGTTCTTCTCACTGTCAGGCTCTGAATTTGTAGAGATGTTTGTTGGCGTGGGTGCTTCACGAGTTAGAGATCTTTTCAAACAGGCACTTGATAACGCACCGTGTATCATTTTTATTGATGAGATCGATGCAATCGGTAAGTCAAGAGATAATGTTATGGGTGGTAATGACGAAAGAGAACAGACATTGAATCAGCTTCTTGCGGAGATGGATGGCTTTGACTCATCTAAGGGTGTTGTTATACTGGCTGCGACCAACAGACCGGAGGTACTTGATAAAGCTCTGCTCAGACCGGGTAGATTTGATAGAAGAATAATTGTTGACTTGCCGGATCAGCAGGGAAGAGTTGATATACTTAAGGTACATGCAAGAAATGTTATTATGGAGTCGGATGTTGATTTTGATGTAGTAGCCAGAGCAACTCCCGGTGCATCAGGTGCTGATCTTGCAAATATTGTAAACGAAGCTGCTTTGCGTGCTGTACGTGCCAAGAGAACACGTGTCAGTCAGAGAGAAATGGATGAAGCAATTGAAGTTATTATTGCAGGAGAAGAAAAGAAAAATAGAGTTATGTCTGATAAGGAAAAGCGTATCGTGTCTTACCATGAGACAGGTCATGCTTTGGTAACTGCTCTACTAACTAATACTGAACCCGTTCATAAAATTACGATCATACCTCGTACTTCAGGTACCCTTGGCTATGTAATGCAGGTTGCCAAGAAAGAAAAAGTATTATTAAATACAGAAGAGATGTTAGAAGAAATTACTATCCTTACAGCAGGACGTGCATCTGAAAAACTGGAGTTTAATTCCATAACAACAGGAGCATCAAATGATATTGAGAAGGCAACAGAATTAGCACGTAAGATGATTACTGTATACGGAATGAACGATGAGTTTGGCTTTGTAAATCGAGAGAAACGTACCAATAAATATCTGATTGAACGCTCTTCTCTTGAGTGTTCTGATGAAACAGCGACTCGCATTGATAATGAGATTCAGAAGGTCATTACTGAATGCTATAACAAAGCATACCAGTTACTTAATGAACATAAGGCAACATTAGATAGAATTGCCGGTGTGCTATATGAAAAGGAAAATCTTACAGGTAGTGATTTTATACAGCTTATGTCTGAATGTGAACCGGATCTCGAACTGAAAAAAGCAGATGAAGGTGTGTGAACTATAAGGCTGCAGACAAAATAATTTAAAGTATAAAACTTAAGAGTCCCGAATAAATATTATCAAGTACAAGCAATTGGAGGCTGACTATGGAGGATATTTATTCGGGACTTTCTGATACACAGGCAACAGAATTACTTACAAAATATGGAAAAAATTCACTAGAAGAACATAGAAAAACACCGGCGATTGTTCTTTTTTTCAGACAATTTGCCGATGTAATGACGATAATACTGATCGTTTGCACCGGCGTATCTTTTTTTATGAAGGATTGGGTAGAGGCCCTTGTCATGATGGGAATAATTGTATGTAATGCAATTTTGGGGTTTATTCAGGAATATAAAACTGAGAAGACTATAGAAGCGCTAAGAGAAATGACAGCGCTCAAGACAAAAGTAATACGAAACGGAACAGAACAAGTTATAGCCGGAGATTACGTAGTACCGGGAGATATAATAATGTTGCGTAGTGGAGATATTGTATCTGCTGATGCTATTGTACTCAAATCTACCGGATTATGTAATGATGAATCCATGCTCACAGGAGAATCCGTGCCTGTATATAAGGAAAGTAAAGATATGATATATTCAGGTACTTTAGTAGTGGGTGGCAGCTGTATAGCAAAGGTCACAGCTACCGGTATGTCTACTCGCATGGGTGAAATATCGAAAATGATCTCTAATGTTAAGAAAGAAGCTACACCACTTCAAAAACGTCTGGCAAAGTTAGGGAAATATATTGTTGCCATTTGTGTTGTAGTATGTATTTTAGTTACATTGGTAGGAGTACTCAAAGGAGAGCCGCTTATGGAAATGCTTATGGCCGGCATTAGTTTAGCTGTTGCCGCGGTACCCGAGGGTTTACCTGCAATCGTTACAATTGCTCTGGCTCTTGGGGTTCAGAGGATGGCTGCTAACAGGGCTCTGGTGCGCAAGTTGCCTGCTGTAGAGACTCTCGGTACTACAACAGTAATTTGTTCTGATAAAACAGGTACCCTTACTCAAAACAAAATGAGTATTCGCAAAGTGGTGACGGCTATGGATGCACTGAATATGTCAATTGATAACAAAGAACTAAATAGACTTGCTGATGTATGCCGTGTATGCAACAATAATAGTGACGCAACAGAAAAAGCTCTTATTAAAATACGTCATTTTCTTAAATTGGGTACAGGATCGCATTATACCCGTATAAAAGAAAAACCATTTGATTCTACCAGAAAATGTATGTCAGTAGTAGTGCGTGACAAGAATGGAGATAAATATATTTTCACTAAGGGTGGAGCCGATGTTATATTGAATAAATGTACATCTGTTATGATAAAAGACAGACTTCGCGGCTTGGACAGTACAATGCGGCACAAACTGGAAGAGGCTAATAACAATATGGCAAATCAGGGCTTACGTGTGCTTGGTATCAGCTGGAAAAAATTAGATCAAAATGGTGAAAAGGCAGATATCAGAGAAGATAATATGATTTTCTGCGGATTTGTAGGACTTATTGATCCGCTGCGCCCTGAGGTCCGTTCAAGTGTACATATATGTAGGCAAGCTGGCATAAGGACTGTGATGATAACCGGAGATCATAAATTAACTGCTGCGGCAATTGGAAAGGAATTGGGAATTTCCGGCGGAGAGGTGATTACAGGCGATGATATTGAAAAAATGAGCGATTCTGAACTACAACAGGCAGCACAAAGAGCAAGTTGTTTTGCCAGAGTCACACCTGCACATAAGTTGAGGATTGTTAAGGCGTACAAAAGTCTGGGTAATGTTGTTGCTATGACAGGCGACGGTGTGAATGATGCCCCGGCGGTAAAGGAAGCAGATATTGGTATTGCAATGGGAATAAATGGTACGGACGTTACAAGAGAGGCATCTTCTATGGTACTCACCGATGACAATTTTGCAACAATTGTAGATGCAGTACGCGAGGGAAGAGTAATATATAGTAATATACGAAAATTCATTCGGTATATGCTAGCGTGCAATTTAGGGGAAGTTGTGACAATGTTTATCGGTATCTTGTTTGGGTTACCTCTGCCGTTACTTCCTATACAGATATTGTGGGTGAATCTTGTGACAGACGGATTGCCGGGAATCGCACTTGGTCTTGATAAAGGTGAATCTGATATAATGCAAAGACCGCCAATCTCACCCAAAGAAGGATTATTCAGCGGAAAGATGCCTTTTCATATAATAATAAGAGGAATATTGATAGGATTGTGCACATTAGGAGCGTTTGTATGTGTAAATCATGCCACAGGAAGTCTTGAGATAGCTCGTACTACAGCATTCATGACATTGGTAATGACACAACTTGTCCACTCTTTTGAATGCCTTAGCGAAAATAAAACTTTGTCTAAGATTGATATCCGTAAGAATCAATGGTTGCTTATGGCTACTGCTGTATCCTTGCTTATGATGGTAGCTGTAATATATATGCCTGCAATGCAAGTGGTTTTTAAAACTACAGCATTAATGCCGGCCCAATTAGGTGTTGTATTAGGTTTTACCGCCATAGGGCCCCTGGTAAGTGAGATAATCAGATGATATAATTCCATCCCTTACAAAACTTACCATTTATTTATTGTAATAAGTATGTTATTATTCTCCTGGCAGTAAATAAAAAAGGAGGATTCAGGGATGAAAGCACAATTTAATAAGCTAATAATACTGGTCTTGGTATTTATTACCATCGCAAGCATTTCACCGAATAAATTTTATGCTGTAAATTATTCTGAATCGCTGGCGGGTATCGTAAATACTCAAAGCACTGCATTAAACATACGTAAAGAAGCATCCACCGACAGTAGTGTGGTTGGTAAACTGGCGAAAGGAAGCTTTGTTACGTTGATATCACAAAAAGGATCATGGTGGTACGTAAGATACGGAGACTCGAAATACGGATACTGTTTTAAGGATTACATACAGGCTGTTAATTCCAGCTACGCAGGATATGCTAACACAGTAAGTACCAGTCTCAATGTAAGAAGCGATGCAGGACTATCATATAGCATTATATCAAAGCTAGCTCGCAATGAGTCGTTTGTTGTACTCTCGGGCAGTGGCGGTTGGTCTAAGGTATTGTATGATGGCACTAAGGTAGGATATGTATCCAGCAACTATGTAGGTATATTTTCAGGATCATCCTCTTCGTCGTCTTCTACGGCAGATCCGATCTCCTTGATCGTACCTGAGTTTAAGCAGAGAGATAGCCGATGGGCATCTGTTAAGCTTGGCGCAGGTGGTAAGACTCTGGGGGATATAGGTTGTTTGACTACATGTATAGCGATGTCAGAGAGCTATCGTACAGGAACGATTATCTATCCAGATAAAATGGCATCAATGCTAAAATATACATATAGCGGTGATATGCACTGGCCGGATAATTACATTCAGGATTGGAGCTCAAGTCTGAAGGGCATTTATAACAAGCTTAAGTCTGGAAAACCTGTACTTGTTGGCGCTAAGACATATTCAGGAGGACAGCATTGGGTGCTTGTTGTAGGCTACAACGGAGGATCTATCACTAAGTCGTCAAGCTATATGATTCATGACCCGGCAACAGCATCTCGTAAGACTCTGTCAGAGTTTTACTCGGCTTATCCTAAGTTCTACAAAACAGCATGTTTTTCATAATGCCATAATACGGTAACAATTGTGAAAAGCTAAACACAATTACTGACACTGGTTACGTATAATACAGTGTCAGTTTTTTTATGGGTGATACTTGTGTATGCAAACAAACGACATCATATGCGACAGAAAAATACCGGTCCGGTGAATAAGCCTGATATCGATAGACACAGGGGATACACATATATTCCTGATGTGTCATATTTTCTTCCCGGAACGAATAGAAATTTATTAGATATTTTAGAAGAAAAAAAAGAACATTCTTATCAGGCGGAGTCGGGACTTCAGAGTATTTATCTCTTATATAACGACATCTGGTTATGATTGATGCAAAAAAAGTCAATAAAATAATTTAAAATACTCAGTAGAATATAAGCAGATATTATGGTATTATACAGAAATGATACGAGCTTTTATTCGTGTAAGATGATTTTCTTACGAAAGGAAAATGAAAATGGAAAATAAAACAAAAATGACATGGGATACTTTTTTAGATAAAGTATATGGCTGCTGGATTGGTAAGTGTGTATCGGGTACTATTGGTGCACCCTATGAAGGCTACAAGGGTCTGATGAGTATCAAGTATGACCCGATCCTTATTAAGGATATGTTACCAAATGATGACCTTGATCTTCAAATACTTTGGTTAGAAGTTTTAGAAAAGAAAGGTACAGCCTTTACGACAGAGGATCTTGCTGATATTTTTGCAGAAAAATGTCCATACTCACCTGGTGAATATGCTATTTTCAAAAAGAATTATGCTTTGGGAATCATGCCTCCTTTGTCGGGTAAGTATAATAATAACTATTATTTACAGGGAATGGGTTGTCCTATCAGATCTGAGATCTGGGCTTGTATAGCTCCCGGAGATCCGCAACTTGCTGCAGATTGTTCTGAAAAAGACGGTATTATGGATCACTGGGGTGAGTCTGTATTTGCAGAGCGTCATATGGCTGCAATGGAAGCTATGGCTTTTACCTGGGAAGGCGATATGAAGACTCTTGTGCTGGATTCACTTGCATATATTCCTGATGATTGCAGATACCAGAAACTGGTACGAGATACTGTGAAGTGGTGTGACGAATATAAAGATTGGCGTACAGTATATGGCATGATTATGAGATGTTATGGACATTCTGACTGTACTAATATGTTCCAGAATATGGGTATTACAATAATGTCACTTCTTCTCGGCAATAATGATATGCTTGATACAACTATGATGGCTCTCAACTGTGGTTTTGATACAGACTGTACATGCGCTACTGTTGGATCAGTTATAGGTATTCTGGCTGGTGGAAAAGCACTGATGGATCAATACAAGTTTGAGGAACAGTCTTATAAGCTTAGTGTTAACACAACAAGACGCTCAGATAAAGTGTATGACCTTGCAGAAGACACTGCTAAGGCTGCTTTGTTGTTTACAGAACTCAATCAGAATCTTGTTATAACAGATGTACCGGAGGAAATGTATATCACACCCAGTGATGTTACTGTTAAGACTATTAACGCTCAGGTGATTTACGAAAACGATTATCCTGTTATTTCATTAGACGAGACAAAGAAAGTTATTATAAAAATTTCTGCTTTTGATGCGCCTGTGTCCGGTAAACTCATTGTGACAGCACCTGACGGATTTACTGTAGATCCCGCTGTTTGTGAGTTTGATGCTACAAATGAAGAAAAAGAATATATTTTCACAGTACATTTAGATAAGAATGTAGATGTTCTGTGGGAGAAGAATATATTCAATGTTGCAGTTGTAGTATCAGACCAGGAAGTTCAGAAGCTTCGTTTTGGCCTTGCCGGTGCTCAGCTGTGGACAGTTTACGGACCTTTCTGGGAGAATGTAACAGAAGTAGCTGCTCCAGGTGCCGGTGAATCATATTATGCCGGACTTGGTGGCGCTAAGACTGCGGAGGAGAGTCTGACAAAGCTGAGACAGTTCCATATCAATATGAAAGCTAAGTGGGAACAGGATTATATGGAAGATATACTTTTGGGAGATAAGACTCTTGATGATGAGCAGAAGCGCGATCCTGCATATGTAGGATTCCCGGTATCCATCTATGAGGATAAATTCAGTCTTGAAGATATTTTTGCATTTAATGCTCCTTGTGTTACATACATGGTAAGAGATGTTTATGCGCCGGAGGATATGACATTATGTATTCAGGTGGGTCATTCAGATAAAATCAGAATATGGATTAATGGTCAGCTGTTTACCGAGAGTGAGACTACAGAGAACTGGACTCCTGAAAACATACACAAACTCGATGTACCTCTTAAGAAAGGTGCTAACCATTTTGTTGTGAAGCTTGCTCGTACCAATGGTAAGTCAGACACAAGTATTATATTTACGGAAAAAGGTGCTTGTACCACAATGATTAATTGTCTTGGTAGCACAAACAATTTGAAATAACATGTAAATGTTGCGATGCATTACTATGACCTGTTCCTTGACAGTGAACAGTGAGAAAGTTTTATTCACTTCCGATAGCCGGCTTGGTTATCGGAATTTTTTTGAAAATATATTGACATGGAGTGTTAGGTATGGTTTTATATAGTTAGTTAAAAAAATGGTATGAAAATAATATTTATTATCTTTATAGAATATTTGTATAAAGATATGAAGTTATAAAATTGGAGGAAAGGTACAATGTATGAACTAATAAAAAGTAGTTTATCGGCCTATGCTTTTGTGGCAGCATTTTCAGGATTGTGGTGTTTTTTAGCTATCGTTGGAACATTCAAAAATACAAAAAACATTGAAAGTAAAAAGATAAAAACAGTTTTACGCTTCGGTATAAGTGGTGTACTTGTTTGCTTCTGGATATGGTTTTTTATTTATGTGAATCTGTTTCCGATTTCTTTGGCCTATTATGAATATAGTCGTAATAGTGTCGAGGAAAAAATCGGTGTTATCAATAGTATAGAGCAAGATGGCAAGGATCGCATAAATCTAATTATAGACAATACAGAATATACAATGGTTTATAGCAGTTTAAATTCTGATGATATTATCAGTAGAGATATTGATGAAGGGGATACTGTGAAAATTGAATTTGGAGTAAAATCAAAGTATATTTTTGATATTTGCGAATTAAATATAAGCCCTTGATAAACTATACCAGCAAGCGTCGCGTTTGAGTGGACTAGTATGGAAAAGTGTTAGTAAGCAAAATATAAGTCATATGTATACAGGAAAAGAAGAAAATGGAGAACAGACGATAATATACGATGGGACAAGGGGCATGTTTGGTCAGTGATTGGATTTTTGCTTGTTATACACTTTTTTTTGTGGCAATTATTTGTAGCTTTGCAAAAACAATCGAAAAAAAGAACAATAGAAGATATTATAAGATCGGAAGTTTTTTTAATTAACACGATGATTTTTTCTGTATTCCAAAGGAGTCTGACCTGATTTACGTTTGAATATCCTGTGAAAATGTTCAATGCTTCCATATCCTGACAGCTCGCATATTTCATACAAAGGCATATCAGAGTTTGCTAACAATGAACAAGCTTTCTTATAACGCAAATCTCCGATAAATGATGAGTAAGAGGCTCCTGTTGAGTTTTTTATAAGCTTGCTCAGATAAGGCACTGCATATCCGTAATGGCGCGCCACATCCTCCAGGGAAGTAGTCTTATAGTTATCAGTGATATATTGCAGAATGTCAATAATGTGACTGTCATTCGTATGCTTCTGGTTAGATATCTCAACGTCGCTCATATGGTCGCGCAGTATATGTCCAAAAGCAACGCAAAGCATGTTTTCAAGTAGCATATTGCTATAAGAGTCTTTTACTTTGGTTAATGCTTCTGTTATAAAACAATTAAGAAAGTATTTTAATTCCTGATCACCGTCTGTATGGAATAAGATGTAATTATCAGCATTATTTGTGTATAGAATTTTCTGGAAGAAACATGACAGTGGGTTATTGTCTGCAAGTATCGAGAAAAAAGTCTCATTAAATGTAGTTTTCTTAATGAGAATATTTAATACTGCGCTATCATCAAATACGCTGATTGTGTGATAAACATCAGGGGCAACAATGCAAATATCTCCTTGTTTCATGACTATGGTATTGCCTTCAACAGTATTTTCACAGGAGCCTTTATAAACGTATATCATCTCAAAGAATGAATGTGCGTGTCGGAAAGGCGGCGTGTATCTGCAGTGACGTTCTACTGCAATATTATCTTTTAGAGAAGTATACAGGTGATTTTCGTCAAAATAATCAAATTTACAACAATTTAATTCCGGAATATAGTAATTTTCCATTTCATATGAATCCGGGTTTAGGTTGTCCAGAAAGACCTTCAGCGTATCCTTATCCTTGCTGGCTTCATAATATTTTTTGTAAAAAATCTCAGCAGGAGTATATGTCTCAAATAATTTATCCAAATCTGCACTATCGTAAGACATCACTTGTCACCTCTCTTTTCTAGAATATTATACTGCAAATATTGCAATTTTCAAACATAATTTAGTTGCAAAAAAAATCA
The DNA here is from genome assembly GCA_015069185.1 of Oscillospiraceae bacterium. GTDB lineage: Bacteria > Bacillota > Clostridia > UBA1212 > UBA1255 > SIG424. Next base: position 6,589 of record SVJB01000009.1, on the reverse strand, counting down.
ATAAAATTCAATACTATGTATCATTTTTTTTACGTGAAAATATGTTACTATTAATTAAAATAAAAAACGATAGGACGTGATGTAATGAAATTATTCAAAAGAAGTTTAATGTTTTTATTGGCTTTGATTTGCTTAATATCTTTATGTGCATGTGGCGACAATAATGATGAAGATCCTGAGGGTACTCCTATTGTTGGCGCTACACCGACTACTGATTTTAATGATACTGTAACAGGAGTTGTTGCAGATCCTAATAAATACATGAATGTATCTCTTGTTGATGAGGGTACAGACTTGTATGCATATAAGACCGGCGCAGGTTGGGGATACAGGTATGGACCGTCAATGATGGTTTATGGAGATGGCACAATGGGTGCCTGGTTTGCATCTCCGGGAGCTGCAGGCTTGTGGGATTTCTTTACTTATAAGACCTCCACAGACGGTGGCGCTACATGGGGTCAGGACAAGGTTGTGCTACAACCTATTGCAGACACCATGGATTATCCATCAGTATGTGATCCGGGTGTAGTATATTTTGGAGGATATTATTATATTGGATACACTTCTACTGTGTATCAAGGTGGTGTGTCTAATAATGTGTTTGTTGCCAGGTCCAAATATCCTGATGGTCCTTATGAAAAATGGAATGGTTCTGGCTGGGGAGGAGATATACCCGAGCCGATTATATATTACACAGATGATGCTGCGGCCTTTGGAGCCGGTGAACCATCTTTTGTAGAAGTTGACGGTACCCTGTACATTTATTACACATGGACCACTCCTTCTGCTCAATCAACAAGAGTTGCTGTTGCAGATGCAACTAAAGAAAACTGGCCGGAAACTATTGAGTTTAAGGGAGTTGCACTGGAAAGAACGATCACACCTATGGAGGATTCTGCAGATATAAAGTATGTTGAGGATTATGGCAAGTTCCTGGCTATTACCGTAGTAAATAGAATGTCGGACAACAGCGGACTTCAGTTCTGGGAATCAAACGATGGTATTACCTTCTATAAAACATCCTTGCTTAAGACAAATGTGATCTGCTGTGCTCATAATGCAGGCCTGATGGGGCGTCCTAACGGTCATATTAATTTAAAAGACAAATTATATCTGGCGTACGCATATGGTGGTACTACTAATGGCTGGGGGCTGTGGAGTACACGCTTACATGAATTTAAGCTCTCACTTGGTGATAGTATTGATACTTCTGATGCTGAAAATGAAAATCGTAAAGTACCAGTTGTTGGATGGGATTATAATGAGGTATGGACACTTGGTCTTGTTACCAGAAGCAACCAGCATTTCGAGAAATATTTATCAGGCGGTAGCTTCCAGATAGATCTGCTTTGGTTTGATAGCACATATCAAGAATATCAGATCACAAGCGGTGAGGGAGTGCGATTCTATGATTACGATACTAGCATTGTCAGCTTTGATGGAATTATGTGCAAACCTAAGAAAATAGGTGATACATATGTTACAGTAAGCTATAAGGGTGCTACTCATAGATTTAAAATATCAATCCTGCCGGATGATGCTATTGTAAATTCACAGATGCCTAAAATGGTTGATTTTAAATCAGCGTTTATATATCCTACAGAAGGTTTTGTGACAATAACAGATGACGGCACTGTCATACTTGATAACAACAACAGAAGAGAACGTATTCAAATACGTGCTTTGGCAAAATTTCACGATGGTAACTGGATGGAGTTGTTTAATGAACAGGGATTATCTGCCAGATTCTGGGACGGTACACATTATAAATATAAAATAAAATATTCATCTGCCGATGAGAATGTTGTTATAGTGAGAGATACAGGTATGGTAACAATAAGAGGCGTTGGCACTACAACTGTGACAGTAACATGTGGTGAGTTCTCATATGATCTGAAAATTGTTGTACAGTGATTATGCTTTTAGGTGAAAAGAATGAGTAAATTTGATTTTAATGATACAATAAAAAATATTAAGCCTGACATGTCAAAATATATGAATGTTACTGTTTTAGATCAGGGACATGACATATACGCATATGAGAAGGGCATGACATGGGGATATCGTTATGGTCCCACCATGATGAATTACGCAGATGGCAGTATGGATGTATGGTTTGCATCTCCCGGCTCTGCCGGATTATGGGACTATTTTACGTATAAGAGTTCTGATGACGGTGGCAAAACATGGGGACATGATAAGATTGTAATGCAACCTACGCCGGATACTATGGATTATCCGTCTGTATGCGATCCTAGCTGTATATATTTTGGCGGATATTATTATCTGGGATATACTTCAACTGTGTTTTCCGGTGGAGTAGGTAATAACTTATTTGTTGGTAGATCGCGTCACCCTGATGGCCCATATGAAAAGTGGGATGGTACAGGATGGGGAGGTGATCCCGCACCTATCGTTTATTATACAGATGATATGGCTGGCTTTGGCGCGGGAGAACCGTCTTTTGTAGAGGTAGATGGCACATTGTATATTTATTACACATGGGTGGTGCCTGGCCACCAGTATACATATGTTGCTACTGCAGACGCTACAATAGACAATTGGCCGGAGACCATTCAATATCGCGGTATGGCCATGGAACGTAGTGAAAGCCCCAGAATCGATTCTCCTGATGTGAAATATGTTGAGAATTACGGTAAATTCTTAGCTGTTACTGCTCATGACAGAATGAACGAGAATAGTGGTATTCTATTCTGGGAATCAAATGATGGAATTACTTTTCACCCGACTAATCTTGTGAAAACAAATATTATTTGTCATGCACATAATCCCGGTATGATGGGACGCCCTAATGGGCATATCAATCTTAATGATAAGCTGTATTTTGCATATGCCTATGGGGGTATCAGTAATGACTGGGGTAAATGGAGCACCAGAATACACGAATTTAAAATTGTTCTGTCTGATACAATTGACAAATCTGATGTTAATAATGATAATCGCAAGGTAGATGTTGAATGTTGGGAAAATGACGGAAGATGGACTCTTGGCTTGACAACCAAGGATTTCCAACATTTTGAGAAGAAACTCTCTCAGGGAAGCTTTGATATAGAAATATATTGGTTTGATACAAATTATCGGGAAGAATTAATTACTGATAGTAGCAAGATCTGTTTTTGTGAATACGATAAATCTATAATCGATTTTGATGGACTCAAATGTATCCCAAAACAGTATGGGGATACTTATGTAACAGCTATATATGATGGCGTCAGACACGTTTTCAAAGTGTCAATCCTGCCGGATGACGCATTGATTTATTTGCCGGAGCCGGAGATTGTTAAGTTCTCATCAGCCTTGATATATCCGTGTACAGGTCCTATTGTCGTAAACAAAGACGGCAGTGTGGAGATAGAGCTGGATAACAAGCGAGACAGGCTGCAAGTTCGTTCATTTGGCGTATTTAATGACAGAAATTGGATGGAGCTTTTTAACAATCAAGGATTGAATGCCAGATTTTGGACTCAGATTCATTATCGCTTTGATATTGCATATCGCTCATCAGATGAATCTGTGCTCAAAGTGGATACCCGTGGTATGGTGGAGGCGCTGGGCAGAGGTACTGCAATCGTTACAGTTACCTGTGGTAGCTTCTCATATGATGTAAAGATTACTGTTAAGTGATCATCTCTGCTGACCGGAATACATGATACAATTTCATTGTTGATGATTCCGGTCAGCAGTTTTTTATCCAAATTATACTCGAGAGTAAGAGTGTGTATTTCTTGTTGGTTAAAGCATTCATCAGGCAGCAGTCTTGATGCGTATGTATTGCAATTTATCGTCATAAAACCGGCGCGAAAATCTCTGACTGAAATTAAGCAGTCCGCTTACCGCATAACTAGGAGAATTCATATTTATAAATTCTAAGCCATTTTCTGTGAAATACCAATCATTAGTTATTCCATGCCACCCACAAATATTTTTTTATCCACGGGGATTCTACGGTATTTCTTAATAACTTTTTATCAATAATCTATGGCGTCAAACAGAGTATAGTAAGTTGCAATGCAATAGGCCTCCGCTTTAAGCAACTAAAGAAATAAAAGAATAAAAAATGCCATTTTTCGCCTTTGAAATGTTGGACTGGTATGGAAAAGTGTTAGTATGTAAAATATAAGTCATATGCATACAAAAGGAAAGGAAAGAAACCATGCCAAGTAATAACAGTAAATATTCACAAGAGATGAGAGAAGAAACAGCCAAATTCATATTGGAAAATGGCAGATCTGCAACATCAGTGGCAGAGGAATTGGGAATAGATGTAAATACCGTCTGTAGGTGGGTGAGAGATTACAGAAGAAAACACGGAATGCCTAGCTATGCGGAAGAAAAAGGGATTGTCAAGGCGAAGGAACTAAGCGATAGTGAACAGAAGCTTAAAATCAAGGAGCTTGAGCGAGCATTAAAAAAGAAGGAAAAAGAATTACAAGAGGAAAAGGAGAAGGTAGAAATACTAAAAAAATCTCTGCATATCTTTATGCAAGCATGAGGATGAAGTGTGAAGAAATCTATATGCACAGCCCCGAATATCCGGTGAGTAAGATGTGCAAAGCATTAGGGGTATATGAGAATCAATACTATAGATGGATTTGAACCAATGAGCGACGAAAACGCAGGCGCCAGGCAGAACAAGAGTTGGTAGAAAAGATAGTTAAAGTTTTTAAGGATAGCAAGGAAGTATATGGATATAAGAAGATATACATGGTAATAAATAAAGAAATTCACGTAAGTGAGTGGAAAATACGCAAAATAATGAGAGAAAACGGTTTGTGTTCAGTTTGTATAAAGAAATATAAGGCAAGTAGAGGAAAATCAAAGACAGATAATCAATATAGTGAGAATCTACTTAACAGGCAGTTTGATGTCAGCGAAATAGGAGTCGTATGGGCAGGAGATATTACGTATATCCCAACAAATATGGGATGGGTATATTTGGCAGCTGTTATGGATTTATATAACAGGGAGATAATAGGCTATCAATTAAGTACAGAGATTAACACAGAACTAACGGTAAGGGCACTTGATAAAGCGAAAGCAAGAAGTGTAAAACAGGATGGAATAATATTTCACAGTGATAGAGGAAGCCAATATACGAGTAAAAGATATCAAAAAAACTTGGAAGATTCAGGAATCAGATCCAGTATGAGTTCGCCTGGATGTCCATATGATAATTCGTGTATGGAGAGCTTCTTTGCGGGGCTGAAAAAAGAATGTACCAGACGAAAGAAGTATGCTACAATAGAAGAAGTTAAGAGAGACCTGTTTGAATATATAGAACTATTTTATAACAGAAAACGTCTGCATAGCACGTTAGGATATATGAGTCCGGTGGAGTATAGAATAGCAAATAAAGGAAAAAGTGCTTGATTTTGAGAGAGGTGTTTAGTATGATGATAACATAAAAAAACACTAACGTTTTAGCGACCGGTCCAGAGAACGTAAAAATAAGTAGTAAAGGGGGATGAATGTGGTAGGTAAGCTCAAAGAGTAAATTAAATATGTATAAAATGTTAAATTTTCGCTTTGCTAAGTTTTTTTGAGACAAAATGAAATTTTGAAAGTTATATATAGTGTAAGGATTTTTTTTTGAAAGGTGTGGATAACTTATGAAGGTCACAAAAAAATTACTATCACTATTATTGGTACTTGTATTAATGTGTACAAGTATGGCTGGGTATAGTACTGTGATAGCTGAGGCACAAGCAAATGTTAATCAGATATCTGATACTGTAACAAATGATGCCAAGAACGTACTGAATCAAGACGTAAATGGTAATACAAACTTGGATAAAAAAGATAATGTAATATTTGAAGAGTTAAGACTTCCTGATATTGTAAAAAAAGAAGCAGGCTCTTCTCAATATATATCACGAGCCAAGTCAAAAGAGAAGAATCTCAATACATTTGTGTTTAAAAACAAAGACGGTACACAGACAATGAAAGTTTATAGCTATCCTGTAAAATATATTGACGAAAAGGGCAATGTACAGGATATATCAACAGATATTAAAGTAAACGAAAATGGTAGTTTTGAGACGAAAGCAAATAGTATAAAAACAACTTTTTCTAAAAGACTTAAAGAAGGTATTACATTAACACATAATAATGTAAATATACGTCTTGCAACAGATAAAACATCTGAAGCCATAATATCTCAGGACAAAAAAACAGTATCGTATGTATATGATAATAAAACAACTATAGAGTATTCACTTACATACACAGGCTTTAAGGAAGATATTGTAGTAAATGAATATACAGGACAGACGGAATACGAATTTACTCTCTACACAAATGGTCTTACATTAGTAAAAGAGTATGGCTCATATTTCTTAAAAGATAGTAGTGGGAATATTAAAGCAACATTAGGTGATATTATCATTTTCACAGCAGATGAGAAAAATAATACTTTTGGAGATATGACACATGAGACTATCACGCCTAATCAGGAATACGTAATAACAATACATGTGGATAGTGAATATCTAAAAGATCCAAAAACAAAATATCCAATAAGAATTGATCCAACTATTGAGATTAATTACGATAATAATGGAGCAGGAGC
>SVJB01000036.1 GCA_015069185.1 Oscillospiraceae bacterium | reverse complement strand
GTGTTAAAATACTTCTCACGGGAGCCACCATCCTTTAGTGTTTTTCTGTCAATTTAAATTTATCACTAATCGGGGCTCCCGTCATTATTTTTTTCTTTTCAAATCCCAAGATTTATTTTACACCAACTTGATACTACCCTACATCAAAAATTAAATGCTTTACGCAGATCTGCAACTTCCTCGTCTGTAATTGCTACAATCTCTCCGAGACTTTCTGAAGCCACAATGGCCTTTGCACTGTACTCCATAACTTCAAGTTTATCAAATGCATTTATAAGGCTGGCTCCTGTAACAATAACACAATCATTCTCAACAAGAATAATGGGTGTCATGTCAGAAAATTCATTTGCTACCATATCGGGTTGCATGAAGCTGGAACCAAATGGTACTTTCTTAACATCTCTCAGCATTATATATGATTCCGGAATTGTTCTGGAGTCAAATTCTCTGTCTGTTACAGCAAAAGTCATTACGTTAGGTGCGTGAGCGATTATGATAGAATTAATATCGGGAAATTTATCATATATTTTCTGATGTAATACACACGAACGAGATGGAATCTTACCCTGCTCTCTCTTGCCGTCGACAATATGCACCAGATCTGACTCCTCCAGATATTTTCTATCCTTGTGATAAGGTGTGATAATCATAGAACCATCTGACAATCTCTGTGAAAATGTGCCTTGTGTACTTGTAAATAACTGCTGATCATATGCTCTATGAATGAGTTGACACATCTCCCTGCGGCACTCTTTTTCTTCACTTGTATATGAAGTCTTCACAAACTCATCCATAGAAGGATTCTGCTTTTCCTTTGATATCTGAACATGTTTTGCTGATAAGACATTAAGCTTGCCCATCTTTGCAGCAGATATCTGTAAACGTGCACAATAATCAAGCGTCTCAAAAGCCATGAATGCCTTGAATAAGTCCGTAGCACCAACAAATACTCCGTGGTTCTCAAGCATAACAACATTGCTGCCCTTCTCAAATTCATCGGCAATCTTTGTAGCAAGACCTACACTACCCGGCACATCATAAGGAGCTATTGTCACACTACCGCATATTTGCGAGAAATTCGGAATCAGTCTTGTTTCAGGTATTCTTCTCACAATACTAAAAGCAACAAGTGCCGGTGGATGCGCATGTAATACCGCTCTTAAGTCCGGACGCATTTTATATATACGCGAATGAACAGGATATTCACTTGAAGGCTTATGAATGCCTATAATTGTCCCGTCAGGTTTAATCTGAATAATATCATTTCTGGTAAGGCTACCTTTGTCTACGGAACCGGGAGTGATCCACATATCACCATTTTCATCTAAAATTGATAGGTTACCTCCTGAAGTTGTCGTCATACCGTATTTATATATACGTTCCATGATCATGATAAGCTGATCTGCAGGATGAAGTAATTCAAAATTCATAAGCACATCTCCTCAAAATTTTTTCGTTCTAAATTCTATCAAATAAAAAATTTAAATACAAGGCTTGCCTTTTTATATTTTCAGGGCTATACTAATGCCAAGAGCGCGTGGCGGTACGTGATATAAACAAATACAAGGAGGCATTGCTGTGCATATCAGATTATGGGGCAGAGTGTATTTTTTCACTAAGAAAAAATGCATTTTATATTCTCTGCTACTTCTTATTATATGTGGGATTATCGGTTATATTCCGGTGAGAATATCGACAAGTGCTACAGGTGTATCTGAGGACACCGCACCAGAGGTAACTTATTATTTACCAAAAGCAACGATATGTCCTACCCAGGAGAATAATATAAATGCTACGAATCGACTTATTGCTGTACATATTACAGGTTGTGTCATGAATCCCGGTGTGTTTTATTTACCTTCAGATACTTTATTGATTGATGTAATAAACCAGGCAGGTGGATTTACGCAGGAAGCAGATATAAGTGTAGCAAACCTGGCAAAGAGACTATGTGATGGTATGCAGATACGGATACCGTCACACACTGATACAGACAAAACATGGCTGCTGTCGGAGGGTACTCCACTTACAGGTGGAGATACAAGCGGCTCTATTCAGGCTACCAAAGTAAATATTAATACTGCTACTTTGTCAGAATTAATGACATTAAGCGGTATTGGAGAGAGTACTGCAAAATCAATAATTGCATATAGAACCGACCATGGTCTTTTTAAGGATATAAAAGATATAATGAATGTTCCCGGGATTAAGGAAGGAAAATACAACAAAATAAAAGACGATATCTGTGTATCGTCTTAGAATTACTTATGCAATTGACTTGAGTTAAAGATCTGTTTAGCTGCTTCTTGTTCTGCGTCTTTTTTAGAACGTCCTTGCCCTTTTGCCTCTATCGTCCTATCGCCGAATAATACTGTAGCACGAGCATAAAACGTTTTATCATGATCAGGACCGGTAGAATCGTATATTTCGTATTTTATAACGCCGTTTTGTCCTGTAACTGTCTCTTGTAATGCTGTTTTATAGTCAACTCTTTTATATGTAAGTGCGTGGCTCTCAATCACTCGCTTCATATCAAGGCGCTCTAGCAATATATCAGACACTGTAGCAAGATCTGAATCAAGAAAAATAGCGGCAAGCATACTCTCAAAACAGTCGGCCTGTATTGATGCCTTGTCTGCACCGCCTGTCTGTCTCTCCCCTACACCAAAACGCATATATGACGTCAAATTGATTTTTCTTGCCATCTCAGCAAGAGTAGCTTCACATACAACACTGGCTCTGAGCTTTGACAGGTCACCCTCTCGCATATATGAAAAGTTTTCATACAAATACCGACTAACAACCAATCCCAATACAGAGTCACCTAAGAACTCTAATCTCTGGTTGCTGACACAACTACGCTCATTGGCATATGAAATGTGGGTAAGCGCCGTGTATATCAATTCGCGTTTGCGAAAAACATAGCCAACGGCGCTTTCTAATTCTGAAATATCCAACATCATTGTATAGACTTAACGTATTCTACAGCATCGCCAACTGTTGCGATTTTCTCAGCTTCGCTATCAGGAATCTCAACATCAAAAGCTTCCTCTAACGCCATAATAAGTTCAACGATATCAAGAGAATCTGCGCCCAGATCGTCTACAAAGGAAGCCTCCATAGTAACTTGACTCTCGTCAACACCTAATTGTTCAACAATAATGTCTCTGATTTTTTCAAACATGATAATTAATCCTTTCTGCTTATGCATTTATTCTTTTACCACAAGAACCTCTGTCTTATCATTATGCAGATGCTCAAGTTCATTTTTTATGTCATCCATGTAGGTTGAGCGCGCCAAAGCGTCAGCCTTCAGAATTACATGCTTAATTGTTTTGGCAGTAGAGTTGCCATGACTTTTAATAACTAATCCGTTAACACCAAGTATGGGTGCTCCACCATTTACATCAGGATCAAGAGACTTCTTAAATGAAGTCAATCCTTTCTTGAGTAGCAGAGCACTAATCTTAGACCTCCAGCTTTCGTACAGAACATTCTTAAGTCCGGAAAAAATAAACTTAGATGCGCCTTCTATCAACTTAAGAATAACATTTCCTGTAAATCCATCTGTTACAATTACATCAGCTACTCCGGTAAACAAATCTTTACCCTCTATATAACCAACATAGTTCAAATGAGAGCCTCGCAGTAATTTATTGGCTTCTTTTATAACAGTGGTACCCTTCTCCTCCTCTGTACCGACGTTTACTAAACCGATTCTTGGACTCTCAATGCCAAATACAGCCTTCATATATGCTGATCCCATGTAAGCAAATTGTTCATAATGATCCGGTCTGCAAGTCATATTAAGGCCCGAATCAACCAGAAGAACTCTACCTTTCTTGCTAGGTATCACTGATCCAAGCGCCGGTCGGTCTATACCGGGTATTCTTTTCAAAATTGTAATAGCTCCAATCAGAAGAGCTCCACTACTACCCGTAGATATAAATACGTCGCCTTCTTTATTATTGAGCATATTAAATCCAACTACCATCGAAGAATCCTGCTTTGTTTTGATAGCCCTTGTAGGCTTATCGTTATTAGTAATCTCCTGGGTAGTATGTCTTATATGCAAACGACTCTTGTCATATTCTTCATTAATTAAGATATCTTCTATCGAACGTCTATCTCCAAGAAGTGTAATCTCAAAGTCGCCTTGTTCCTTGATCGCATCCAAAGCACCATATACCATTGCACCCGGAGCATTATCTCCTCCCATTGTATCAAGAAGAATATTCATCGTAGACTTGTTCCTTTCTCTTCTAAGATAAACTTACATCTAAAAACTTCATTTGAATTATTATATATAGTGACCCAAACTAAAGTATTCATTATTCTTGCAGATTTAATCAGACATCTTGCCACCAGTTTAACATTTGATTTCACTTCTGTTTTATATTTAATATTAGCAACATTAACAATTGTAGCTTTGGCCCCTAGTACTTTTACTGCAAGATCCTCTGCCATAGAATAAATATATTGAGATTTAACAATATCAGTACCGTGAAAACACATTTCATCATTTGTCACAAGCACCGATACTCCACGCACACCCGGCTCAACATCAAGTATCTCAGCAATACCATCAGCATCACCGACATGCTTCTCCGCAACAGTCAGCACACGCTCTCTTACCTCGGGAATACCAAGTGTCATTCTATCTAATCGAACCGTAGCAACACTGACGCCAAGATATGTAGCCAGTTCGCTATCGGTCATAAACGGTGACACGGCAATTTTCTCTTTTAATCTTTGATGTCTGTCTTTTCTTGACTGCGAAAAAAGGTTCATGTATTCTATCTCCAAAACATTTATTACCAGGTGATAATATTAACAGGTGATAGTATACACAAACCTTTTTATAATTGCAAGTATTATTTTTAGTCGTTGTTTTTTGTAGATAAAAGATGTCTGCTATTATACACATACTGAATACCGGATACGATAGTAAGTATAACAGCAATAAACAATATAATGTTTCCGAGAATGTAAACAACATCAACAAGATATACACCGGAAATATTCCATTTCACAGGAACAATACCACCTACCAACAAAGTAATAATCGCAATAGTCTGGAAAATCATTTTAAGTTTTCCAAGCATACCGGCAGGAATTACCACACCTTTGCTTGCAGACATCATTCTGATAGCAGAAACAATAAATTCTCTTGCAAGAATAATTAATGTTGCCCAAAGGTATACATCGCTAATTGTCATAAGCGCTAATAACGCAGATGTAACAAGCAACTTATCTGCAATAGGATCAAGGAACTTACCAAAATTTGTAACCAAATTATTCTTTCGTGCGATATGTCCGTCCAGAGCATCCGTAATAGAAGCTACTATGTAAACAATAAGTGCTACAAACGCCCTGTATTGACCTGTAAAAAAGGCTCCTGAAAAAATTTTATACTCCGGAAACGGAAATGCAAAAAAAGCAAACACAAGTACTAATACAAGTCTTGAAATAGTTAATTTATTAGGTAAATTCAAAAGAAAACATCCTCTCTTATGTAATCACAGTCATTATACATCAATTAAGTTATATGTCAAAAGGTTTTTAATTATACGGGATTAAGCGAGATCTCTTTACGTAAGTTCAAGCTATATTCTCGGCACATTTCTAATGCTCTTTGCTCTGTTGCAGGATCATTAAGCGCCTTTGGGTTGTGAGCATCAACACCAAATACAACAGGCGCACCCAACTCACCTACTAACTCCCAAAAACGCTTGTTTGGATATGGTCTTCCGTCTGATAATCCAAGGAAATTAATCTCAAGCGGGATATCAAGTTCAATAGATGTTCTGCATAATCGTGAGAAATGCTTCCTGTAAATCGTAAGCTCCCCTTGATAATTCAACAGATCCGGATGTGCAACATATGTATATTTTCCTGTTTCCATTCCCTCTATAACTTGATTAACATACTTTTCTATAATACATTCATCTGCAGTTGGTTGTCCTGAGTATCGTGCTCTTAATTCATTATCCAGAAAATGCTGACCTAATATCAGATATTCAACATTAAAGTTTTTATAAAAATCCATTAATTTTCCAAAAAACTCGGGGTAATACTCTGTTTCAAAACCTATTTTTATATCAATACGATCTTTGTATTCTTCTCTAAGATTATTAAGTGTATCAAAATATTCATATGCTGTTTCCGGACGCATTCTGAAATTTGAATAGTATCCATCGTGAAAAAAATACGGTGAATGATCTGAAAAGCCCAATGTTTTTATTCCTGCTTGTATTGCATTCTCTATATATTCTCTCTCATCCGGTGCAGCATGTCCACATCTGTATGTGTGAGTATGATAATTATACAGCATGTGCTATCTCGCTTCCTTCGTGTAAACTATTTTGCCTGTCATATCGTATTCTTCAGCAATCATTATCTCCACATCTACAAAATCGCCTATTTTCACAGGTAAATTATCTTCATTCATCAGATCAATTGCTTCGTTTTCAGCAATAAAATATATAAGTCCATCTACTTCAGGTGCCTGCATATAAGACCTGCCGTAATAAAAAATGCCATCTTCGCTAATGCCCTCAACAAGTACACGTACAACTTTACCTATCATCTGTTGATTTTTCTGCTTTGATATTTCCTGTTGGATTTCCATTATCTCGCGATAACGACGATGTTTTGTTGCATGGTGTACCTGTCCTTTCATTTTATCAGCAGGAGTCCCTTCTTCTTTTGAATACTCAAACACACCAAGTCTGTCGAAACCTATATTATGTACAAATTCTTTAAGTGCAGTAAAGTCTTCTTCTGTTTCACCCGGGAATCCCACAATAAGTGATGTGCGCATAACGCAATCCGGTATTTTTTTCTTAAAATCGTTGAAAATTTTATATATAAGCTTTGAATCTCCGCGTCTGTTCATGTTTGTCAGCACGTTATCACTTATATGTTGTATAGGCAAATCAACATAATGCATTACTTTCTTACAGTTTGCAAAAGCATCAATTAATGAATCTGCAATCTCATCAGGATACAGATACATAATTCTGATATAGAAGTTACCGTCTATTTCATCAAGCTTATACATTAACTGTGCTAAGGATGGTTGACCATACAGATCTTTTCCGTATCTTGAAGTATCTTGAGCTACAATAACAACTTCTTTAATTCCTTCATTAATAAGTCTCTTGACTTCATCTATAATGTTTTCCATAGGGCGGCTACGGAATGATCCTCGTATATACGGTATAGCACAGTAGCTACATCTGTTATCGCAACCTTCTGATATCTTTACATATGCTACATTTTTTGGAGTAGTGAGTACTCGTTCGTGTTCTAGATAAGATACATCAAGAGTTATCAGATCGAAATAATCTAATCGTCCCTCTACAGCATCCACGATATGTATATATCCGTTTATGCCTAATATGCAATCCACTTCAGGAAGTTGTAATTTTATATCATCAGGATATCTTTGTGCAAGACAACCGGTAACAATCAATCTACAGCATGAACCTTGTTCCTTGAGCTTACCACACTCAATAATCGCATCGATTGCCTCTTGTTTAGCACTATCTATAAAACCGCAAGTGTTTACGATTAACACCTCTGCCTGTTCAATATCATTTGTTATTTCATGACCTGCGGTAACAAGCAGACCCAACATAATCTCAGAATCAACTGTATTCTTTGCACAACCAAGTGAGATTAATCCAATTCTCATTCTTCCTGCTCCAATTCATTTTTATTATCAATATATCTGTTATACGCTTTGTTTACAGATTCATATGTAAAACCTTTTCGCATAAGATATCCGAACAGCTTATTCTTATCATCAGTAGATTTTACTTTTTTTACCAACAAAGTATACGCAGTCACTGAATCATCAATATTATATTCAGCAAGCACACTCTCAACAATATTGCTGCTCACACCACGTACATTTTCCAGTTCATGCTTAATCATAACGATAGATGCAGGCTTTACTTTGATGGTTGTATTTATATATCGTCTGCAGTAATCATAATCATCAAGATATCCAAGCAGCATCAAATCAACAACTGCTTTATCAATTGCTGCCTCTATATAAATTTTCCAATTATCTGTGTAGCCTAACTTTAACTTTTCTGATGTGGCTTGTTTTGTTTGAGCAATGCTGCGACAAGTAGATGCAACATAGCTTATCATAATCCTGCGGGCTCTTGCAGATAATACCTTGATGCATAAGCTGTCCAAATCCTCTATAGGATGATCTGTATCATATAAAAAGTGTTCAAAAACTTCCTCGTCAGAAAAGCCCAATGACAATCCTGACGAGAATGTTATTTCATAATCATATTTACTTTTATCCTGATTCTTAATACAGGACGTAACATATGTGTTACTCATTATTTACCTGTAGTGATACAGCAGCGTCTTTTGCTCTCGACTTAGCAAAAGCATCTCGTACCTTTGCTTCAATTTCCTGCATGATAACAGGATTTTCCTTCAGGAAATTCTTTGCATTTTCTCTTCCCTGACCTATCTTTTGATCATTATATGCAAACCACGCGCCACTCTTCTCTACAATATTGTAGTTTACAGCAATATCAAGTATGCTACCGGTTTTGGATATACCCTCTCCGTAAATAATATCAAACTCCGTCTCACGGAACGGTGGCGCTACCTTATTCTTAACAACCTTTACTTTAGCTCTATTTCCTATAACCTCAGTTCCATTTTTGATAGCCTCAATTTTCCTGATATCCAGTCTGACAGATGCATAAAACTTAAGCGCACGGCCTCCTGTTGTTACCTCCGGATTACCAAACATAATACCAACCTTCTCACGAAGCTGGTTTATAAATATAGCAATTGTCTTGGACTTACTGATAACACCTGATAGCTTACGCAATGCCTGAGACATGAGACGTGCGTGAAGTCCCATGTGAGAATCTCCCATCTCGCCATCAATCTCTGCTTTTGGTACAAGCGCCGCAACAGAGTCTATAACGATAACATCAATAGCACCACTGCGTACCAAAGCTTCAGCTATCTCAAGTGCCTGTTCTCCTGTATCAGGCTGCGATACAATAAGGTTATCAATGTTTACGCCGAGATTCTTTGCATATACAGGATCCAAAGCATGCTCTGCATCAATGAAAGCGGCTTCGCCGCCTGCCTTCTGCGCTTCAGCTATACAATGAAGAGCCAGAGTTGTCTTACCTGATGACTCCGGTCCATATACTTCTATAATCCTGCCTCTGGGAAGACCTCCCACACCAAGTGCCATATCAAGACCCAACGAACCTGTAGGTATTGTGTCAATATTCATATTTACATTATCGCCAAGCTTCATAACAGCACCTTTACCAAATTGTTTATCAATTTGGGCCATAGCTGTTTCTAATGCTTTTTTCTTTTCAAGGGCTCTTTTTTCATCTATTTCAGTCATTTTATAACCTCCTGGATTTTCTTCAAAACAAACTGTATTCACTTATTTTCACAAAACATTTTATCCTCTTGATTGTATACCACCAAGGCCTCGTGTGTCAAGAAAATTCAATCTTTCCCAGATGTGTATCTACCCTTGCTACAGTAACTTCGATCTTGTCGCCCACTGATATTTTCTGCTTGCTTCTCTCACCAATAGCAACCAGTCGTTTGGGATCATATATCATATATTCCGGCATTGCATTATAGAAAAGTAACCCCTCTGCTGAGTTATCCAACCTGGCAAATATGCCAAAAGATGTAATACTTGTTACAGTGGCACTGTAGCTCTCACCAAGAAATTGCCTCATATATTCTGCAATCTTTATGTTCGTATCCAGCAGTTCTATCGCCTGCGCTTGTCTTTCTGTCTCCGAACAATGCTTGGCCACAGCATCATTATATGCACTAATCCGCTTCTTCTCTTTTTCAGACATACCACCACACAAAACTTTCTTAATAATCCTGTGAATAAACAAATCAGGATATCTTCTTATAGGTGAAGTAAAATGTGAGTAATAATCTGTTGCGATAGCAAAGTGTCCCTCGGATTCAGTTACATACTCCGCCTTAGGCATCGATCTGAGCACCAACGTATTTACCAGAAGTTTCTTAGGGCTGTCCTTTGCTTTTTCCAGCAGTTTCTGAATTTTATATTCAGGAATATCATCTTTCTTAATATCCAACGTAAATCCTATTCCTCTAAGTTCCTCTGCTAAAGTTTCCAGCTTTTCTTTTTCAGGGTTCTTATGCTCCCTATACATAAAAGGTACATTCATTCTGGTGAAAAATTCACTTACTGTTTCATTACAAGCTATCATAAACTCTTCAATTATATTATGTGAAAAGTCAGTAATATACTCACCAATGCTGATAGGTTGTCCATTATCAGCTACTGTTATTTTTGTTTCCGGAAAGTCAAAATCAAGACAGCCCATTTTGTATCTTTTCACATGAAGTATTTCGGCAAGCTGCTTCATTAGTTCCAACTGGCCAAAAAAAGGATCAGATTGTTGTTCTTCCTTGGTTGCATCAGTAAACAAATGATATATTTCTTTATAGGTACGCTTATATTTTACCTGTATAATGCTCTGGCACACCTTACGATGCAGCACTTTTCCTTTGTGATTGATTTCCATAAATACAGACAATGCAAATCTATTTTCTCCTATATTCAGGCTACAAATCCCATTAGACAGTTCCGATGGTAACATCGGTAATACTCTATCTGTAAGATATACGCTGGTACCTCTACGTCTTGCCTCTGCATCAATAGCGCTATCTTCTGTTACATACTCTGCAACATCCGCAATATGCACACCAAGCAAATAATTTCCTTCTTTTGTTATCTCGATAGATACACCATCATCTACATCTTTGGTATCCTCAGAGTCAATTGTAACAATATTCAGATATCGTAAATCTTTGCGTTTACCTGTATTGAGTTCTCTTTGAATAATCTCTTCTGGAATAATTTGATATATTTCAGAAGCTTCATTAATAACATTTTCAGGGAAAGTTCCATTTTCCTTTATAAATGCTTCTAGATCAAAGCTTGTCAGCAAGGGATTATCACTTTTTACCACTTTCTTTGTTTGCAATCTAATACGCGATTTATTATGCCCTCTGCTACCTGAGTGTGTTCGGGTGTGACTATTTGTTTTGCTTCGTAGCTTCGGCTTTGTACTTTTCTTTATTGTCTTAATTTTTTTCATAATTTCATCTCCAACACAAAAAACCGTGCCGTCTCCGGCACGGTATATTCTGTCGCATTTGTAATAATCTTATTATATGCCAGCTCTCATAAGTACGCTGAGAATAACAGCAACAACAGCGAAAGTAACAGATAAAACTATAGTAAGCTTAATCAAGAACTTCTCTCTGCTCATACCACCCTTGCTCTTACCATAGAAAGACTCTGTGTTCTCGCCTGTAATGGCGCCACTGAGACCCTCTGTCTTTGACTCCTGCATACAAACAAGAACTATAATAATAGCGCATATAATCAAGTATACAATACCAAGTACTAACTTTAATGCTACCACAAAGAACACCTCCATAAACTGTGACTTACGGATTATATCACAAACATTTTCTATATGCAAACATTTTATTTATTATTTTGCCTTAAACTTTATTTGAAAAACTAAACGCAACATTTAAGTTGCGTTTACTTCTTCGCACTAATTTGTCTTTAAACTTTTTGATATAATTAAAAAAATTGCATTTACATCTTCAACCTTAATATCATGTTGT
>SVJB01000035.1:7500-12360 GCA_015069185.1 Oscillospiraceae bacterium | reverse complement strand
GAGGGATTTATCTAAAACACAAGCGGATAAAAAAATACCGCCAGACTGCTCACAGAGCAACCTGACGGTACTGGTGCCGCTGACCGGGGTCGAACCGGTACGGATTATTAGTCCGAGGGATTTTAAGATGTTGACTCATCTTAGAATCCTGTGGAATCGCAGAACATCCAAAGTCGGATTCTTCCTATTTTGATGCGGTCTTATGGCATGTATGCAAAGCCGTTGGCTTAAAAACTCAATTCGTTCCCATGCATATTTTTTTAGATAATTTTTAGATATTGTTTTGATGTCTGCGGTTGGTTTTAATGCAATCCATATACCAGATTGGAGTAGATTAAAATAGATCAGAATACCAGCAACGAAAAAGAACTATGCCTGCGGTCGTGGGCGGAGATGTACGCATCATATAAGCAGAATGGAAAAACGAACAGAGAATGGTGCAAAATATTGTAAGTATGCTCTGACCATGTGTTATTTGACAATCTATCATACAAATCTTTTGGTGTAGAGAGATACTATGTGAACACGTAAAAAACAAGCAGGCGATAGAAGCCTATATCCGAAAACAGCAGCAAGATGATTTGGCAAACGGCCCAGTATAACGTAGTAAGAATACATAAGCACAAGTAACAGATGCTTGTGCGAAAGTTAGTGAATGAGAAGCCGTTGTTAAACACAAGCCAGTATACGCTCTTGAACGGCAAGAGCGAACCACAAGTTGAACGGATGGTTTTGATTGTCCGGTTTATGTAAGTGCTAATCATTTCTCCTTAAGACTTTCTCCAAACCCTTTTATGATTGGCTCAAGGAAATACTCCATAACTGTACGCTTGGCCGTCTTTATCTCTACAGTTCCTGAAAGCCCTGAAATAATATCAATACCTTTGTCATAATCGGTGATGTTCAGCTTCACGATATATACGCTGCCATGCTGTTCGCTTGTAAAGGCGCTAGGACTTATGTATTTAACGATTCCCTTGACTGTTCCGCACTTGCTGTAGGGGTAAGCCTCAAGCTTAAGCTCTGCCTCCATACCTACCTTTACATCTGCAATGTCCATGTTTTTAACATAGCATATCATTTCTAGTGCAGCATCGTCAGGAACGATAGTCACAAGTTCCTGTGCTGAAGTAACAGCTGCTCCGAGCGTATTAACATTAATGCTGTTAATATAACCGCTAACAGGCGCAGTTATATTCTGATATTCCGTTGAAAGTCTGTATTTTTCAAGCTGAGCGTTAATCTCTTCAAGCTTGCTGTTTATCTGCGAAAGCTGAGAGTTTACTTGTATGCTGTACTGAATTTTTGTATTGGTTATTTGCAGATCTAGCTGCTCAATGACCACATCATATTGCCGAATTAGAAGCTCCTGCTTCTTTGTTTCGGTTTCGGCATTATAGCTTTCGTATTGCTCAAGCTGTACTTGAGCAATTTGTTTGTTGAGATCAGCGTTCTCTTTTTCTTTTTCGAGATTTGCAAGTGAGGTTCTATAGCTTGTGTCACTGTCTATTATTGCTTGAATATATGGCTTCGTATCATCAGGGTATCCGTTAGTTGAAAACTTTGAAATATCAATTCCGCGACCTGTTATCAGATACATTTTTTTCTGTGCAAGAAGAAGCTCCTTTTGTTCGTTGAGCTGTTCTACGTCTATTTCAAGTGCTTCGATATCGAGCTCTATCAGCACATCACCTTCATTGACATATGTGCCTTCCTGCACATTGATAGCTTTCACTGTCCCGCTCGTGTAGGACTGTACTTTGTTCAGACTGCCTATCGGCTGAATATTACCGCTTGCTGTGATTACTACATCAAGCTCTGACAGGCACGCCCAAATGATTGTTGCAATAAGAAGTGTGAATATGCCAAGTATGATGATCGTTCCCGCCTTATGAGAGGGACGCTCGATTATTTCCAGCAACGACGGCATAAAATCGTATTTGAGCTCCTTGTCACGCTTCTTGGTGCGTTTCAAGGCATACTCCGTCAGCTTGTTATCCATAAACGTCCCCCCCTTTGCTGTTGGCTGTACAGATGATAATACAAGCCCTGATGTTTCATAAGGTTTTCGTGCGTGTCATATTCAACAAGACTACCCTTATCAATAACCATTATCTTCTGTGCGTCTTTAAGGGTTGAAAGCCTGTGGGCGATTATCAGCACCGTCCGACCTTTGCATATTTCTTTCAGATTGCCCTGAATGATGCTCTCAGACTCATAATCAAGGGCAGAGGTAGCTTCGTCAAAAATAAGTATTCTCGGGTCATTGAGTATCGCTCTTGCAATAGCAATACGTTGTTTCTGACCTCCTGAAAGCCCCATACCCTTTTCGCCGATTACTGTATCATAACCGTTAGGAAGCTCCAGAATAAAGTCATGTGCGCCTGCGATCTTTGCACACTCCATTATCTGCTCCAGCGAAGCCGTAGGGCAGTGTATTGAGATGTTTTCGGCAACCGTTCCATTGAACATGAAGTTCTCTTGTAAAACAACCCCAATTTGCTTTCTGAGCATTGCAGGGTTTACAAGCGAGATATCCATTCCGTCAACGGATATTCTTCCGCCCTCAGGGATATACAGGCGCTGTATAAGCTTTGAAATAGTGCTCTTGCCTGAGCCGCTTCGCCCCACGACGCCGACAACGGTATCAGGTTCTATTTCAAAGCTCATGCCCTTTATGACCTCGCCGCCTTGCGGATCATAGCGAAAATGTACCTTATCAAATACGATTCTGCCGTTTATTTTGGGCATTGAGGTAAGATTTGTATTCAGTACAGGCTCAGTTGAGGTGTTAAAGATATCTCCGATGCGTTTTACCGACAACGAGGCCTGCTGGTATTCCTGCCAGAGCTGCACGAGCCTTAAAACAGGGCTGCTTACTCGTCCTGACAGCATACGGAATGCTACAAGCTGACCAACTGTGAAATTGCCGTCCATGACCGCCTTTGCGCCGAAGAACAGTATAAGCAGATCAAACACTTTCTGTATGAATTGACCGAGCGTGCCTGCTGTTGCGGAAACCATAGAGGTCTTGTAGCTCGCCTTAACATAATCCGATTGGAGGTCACCCCACTTTTTTTCGAATTTTGGCTCTAATGCATAGGATTTTACTGTCTGCACGCCTGTAATGGACTCCACTAAAAATGACTGCGTATTAGCGCCTGTTTCAAACTTTTCGTCGAGACGTTTCTTAAACAGGGGAGTTACTATAGCGGATAGTATTGCGTATACGGGTATCGAGCACAGTACTATCACCGTCAATATTTTATCGTAGCAGAAAAGCACTACTATGTAGACGATGATAAAAATAAGGTCGATCATCGAGGATAGGGGAGTGCCTGTAAGAAAGCTGCGTATGCTGTCAAGCTCGCGTACTCGCGCAACGGTTTCACCAACGCGGCGCGATTCGAAATATTTTAGCGGCAGAGCGAACAAATGCCTGAACAGCTTAAAACTCAGCATGACGTCTATTCTGTTGGTCGTATGGGTGAACAGATAGTTCTTCGCCAGTCCCAGTATAAGCTCATATGCGTACACGATAGCAATTCCTATGGCAAGCACATTCAGTGTAGACATACTGTTATGGACAAGCACCTTATCAACGACCACCTGTGTCATGACAGGCGTAAGTATACCCAATATCTGAACGGTAAACACCGCGATAAGCACCAGAATAAACTCTTTTTTATACTTCAGAATAGTGGGTATAAACCATTTGAAGCTGAACACAGCCTCTCTGTCTGCAAAGCCCTTTTTAGTAATGAGAACAGCAGTACCATCCCATATGTCAGAAAGCTCCTTGCAGCTTTTTATCTCAGGCTGAGTTTTATCCGCAAAAAGGATCATGAATTTTTCTTCTTTGGACTTCGCTATGATGAAAAACTCGCCGGCCTTGTCTTTTGCAATTATGGGAGCGTTTACATTCTTAAGCTTGTTGATCTTTAGTCGGCAAAGCCTAGCTCTCATTTTAAGAGCTTTTGCAGATTGAATTATCTCAATCTCACTTGTTTTCTGTCCAGCTTCAAGGACGCTGAGACGCTCCGCCTGATCTTTGGTGATAGGTATACCGTGGAATTTCATAACTATCATAAAACAAGCCAAGCCACTGTCCAGTTTTTTCTCCATTTTTTGACCTCACTTAGTAAAAAATGTGCAGCAGCATTTAGCTGCCGCACATGGCCAAAGCCTTGATTTAGCTTGCAAGAAGCTGGTCTGTTGAAAGCATATTCATGTTTGTATCAGTAAGAGTTACATTATCAGACACACTGCTTTCGTCTGCAAATGCAGACATATTCTCAGCAAGTATCATTGCCTGAACATCGGTCTGATCGGCGACTGTATCGGTTTCATCAGCAACAGAAACACTGTCTGTAACCTCAGAGATGACTGTGCCATCAGCTTCAGAGAACAACTCGGATTCAAGACTGTCGTCTTCATAAAGCTCAGTTAGAAGCTCTGCATTAGCTTCAACAATGTCTTCTTCGGCAATGTCAAGAATCAGAGAGGATGTATTGATATCTATTGTTCCTGTTGTGCCGTCATCAAATTCAAGTATGAAATTACGCCATGCAGCAGAGCTGCGGAAATTCTGTATAGTCAAAGTTTCGCCTGTAGATGCTATTGTAAGAACTGCATGATAATTATCAGTCGGGAATTCAACTGAAATATCATCTGTTGCTACATCTGCAAGTTTAATTATGTTAGTACCGCTACTATCGGAAATAGTATCGTTACCGTAACCGGAACCAAAGATATATGTATCGTCACCGTCATCGCCATAAAGGCTGTCGTTTCCGGAGCCGCCATCAAGATAGTCGTTTCCGTCATTGCCATATAGATAGTCACCACCATCACCGCCAT
>SVJB01000035.1:0-7490 GCA_015069185.1 Oscillospiraceae bacterium | reverse complement strand
CCGTAACCGGAACCAAAGATATATGTATCGTCACCGTCATCGCCATAAAGGCTGTCGTTTCCGGAGCCGCCATCAAGATAGTCGTTTCCGTCATTGCCATATAGATAGTCACCACCATCACCGCCATAGAGAGTATCATCACCTTCTGCGCCTCTAAGATGATCTGAGCCTTCGTGACCCCAAATGGTAGTATCACCTGTGGAGTAAATGGCATCGATAGTGTTGTCCTTTATGTCACCGTGAATTCTTCTGAATGGGCTGTTATCGGCATCAGCGCTGATGGTTTCGTCCGAGAAAGCAAGAGAGAATTGTCTGTATGATTCATAATTCTCAAATTTGAAAAACATAAGCTCATCTTCTTTATTTTCATCAGTCTTCAGAATAGTGTAATCCCTATCAATCATTACATATGTATCTTCAATTTTAAAATTATCGCTGAATATCACTGTGTTTTCTCCAACGTTGTCGAAAATAGTATCACTTCCGTAACCGGAACCAAAGATATATGTATCGTCACCGTCATCGCCATAAAGGCTGTCGTTTCCGGAGCCGCCATCAAGATAGTCGTTTCCGTCATTGCCATATAGATAGTCACCACCATCACCGCCATAGAGAGTATCATCACCTTCTGCGCCTCTAAGATGATCTGAGCCTTCGTGACCCCAAATGGTAGTATCACCTGTGGAGTAAATGGCATCGATAGTGTTGTCCTTTATGTCACCGTGAATTCTTCTGAATGGGCTGTTATCGGCATCAGCGCTGATGGTTTCGTCCGAGAAAGCAAGAGAGAATTGTCTGTATGATTCATAATTCCTAAAGTTATAAAAATTAAGCTTATCTTCTTCGTTTTCATTAACTTTAAAGATAACATTATTTCCGTCGATGGTAACATAAGTGTTTTTCAGTGAAAAATCTTCGCTGAATTTCACCTTGTTTTCTCCAATGTTATCAACAATAAAATCATAACCGTAACCTTTACCGAAAACATAGGTGTCATCACCCGCTTCGCCATCAAGACGATCATCGCCTAAGCCGCCGTCAATGGTATCGTCGCCTTTTCTACCGTAAAGACAATCTCCACCGCTGCCACCGATTAAAGTATCATTGCCTTCTTCGCCGTATAGACGATCGTTTCCATCGCCGCCAAACAGTGTGTCATCTCCGTTCGTACCTGTCAGCGAGTCATTGCCACCAAGACCATACACCTCGCCATTTTCATATAAAGCCGTTATGTCATCTATTCCATCTGTGCCATGCAAATGCATAAGCGGGCTGTCAGGATCGTTTGCCGCCATTTCTTTGCTGTTTTGGAATTTCAGCCTTAGGTTTTCGGGCGCGGTATTTCTAAGCCGTTTGACTTTAATGACATTTCCGCCTTTCTTGGAATACAAGACCTCACCTTGCGTTTCATATAAACCCGCAATAATATCGTCTTTGGAAAGATTGCTGAAATCGATCGTAGTTATTCCGACGGTGTCATCTATTACATCTTCACCATCGCCTGCATTGAAGCAATATGTATCATTGCCGTCGCCGCCGTAAAGAATATCATTTCCCGAGCCGCCATAAAGCTTGTCCGCTTCGTCGCTTCCGTTTAATCTGTCGTTGCCTTCATGTCCCCACAAGCTTACTCGACCTTCAATAATAGGCGACAGATCATCGTCCTCATCTGTGCCGTGAACGCGCCTAATGGGACTACTGTCGTTAGTTGAATCAATTGCGCCGTTTCCGCTTTCGAATTCCATAGTGTAGTTCTGGAACTGCTCACCGACGCGAAACTTCACAAGTTCAACATTTCCACCATTTTTAATTTTAATTATGATGTT
The DNA here is from genome assembly GCA_015069185.1 of Oscillospiraceae bacterium. Classification (GTDB taxonomy): domain Bacteria; phylum Bacillota; class Clostridia; order UBA1212; family UBA1255; genus SIG424. The sequence goes on along the minus strand of SVJB01000035.1, from coordinate 5,664 downwards.
TTCATCACCTGAAAAGACGGTCATCAGGTCATCTTCGGTAATTCCGTCTGTAAATTTTATAACATTATTGCCATCGTTGTCAAAGATAATGTCATAATCATTGTTTTTGCCCACTATGTAAGTATCGGCGCCATTGCCTCCAAATATTGTATCATTACCTGCGCCGCCGTTAATGATATCATCGGCCGCCCCGCCAAAGATCATGTCATCACCCTCGTATCCATAAAGAGCGGTGGTGTACTGATCGTTGAAAACTGGTGCCAAAACATCGTTGTCAGATGTACCGTGTATATTTCTGAATGGGCTGTTGGGATCATTTGCATATATGCCTACAAATTTAGGCAGCTCATTTTCGACAAAGGAGCTGAAAAGGAAATTGTAACGGGTGTTGTTATCTGAGTTGTTGAAGTTCTGAATTACGACATAATCGTCCTCGTCATCGCCCCATCTCAGCTCAACGGCGTCATTTTCACCCAAAGGCGTAACGCGGACATCTTCAGCGGTGATACCGTTAGGGAAGACCAAAAGATTTACGCCGAAATGGTCGTCGATATTATGAGAGCCTTCGTTAGCCATTTTCTGCAGATAGTATGGATTGTCGACCCATGAGCTGATAACGCCTTTAACTCCGTCCATAATTTCACAAGCCACATCGTATACAAAACCGCCTATTTCTTTTCCTAAATCGGTAGCAAACAGAACAAATGCTACGGATATTACCGTTGCTGCGACAGGACCACACTGCAATGCTGCTACTAATGCGGGAGCCAATTCCATCGCTGCCGCTCCGAAAATAAAGCCACCCGTATCAGATGCAAGTTGCTTATTCGCTGCATCAACGCCAAATTCTTCAACGGTGGTGCTATAATTCCAAACCATATTGGCGCACGTTAGAAGCACACCTATAGGCGTGTGTTCCATCATCAGTTTGATTTTTATTACCTCATCGGCATTATCCACGCCTGCTGAGAACACTCCAGCAAGATCTTCTAAAAACTTGAATTCGTTTGACGCGCAAGGTATTACCGAGTCGTTTTCATTCAGACCCATGAAGCATAAGCTGTGTTTTTCTACAGGATTGAGCGAAGACCAAGTGGCGCTTATGTATGAACGGTTTTCATAATCAGGCTGATTTAAAAGATGTCCTACAATAGACCATTGATAATGATATATCCTGTCTCCCTTTTCCTGCAGAATAGATTCTGCTGCTGTTAAATATTCATCGGAAAAGCCGGGACCGTCAAGGCTGTATGCGTTGACTATATTCATATCATCGGGGGCTGTAAGAAACGCATGAGTAGCCAGATTACCGCCGAGAGAGTGACCGGCAACGACGTAATTTGAATAGCTGTATTGTTCGTTTATATTTGTTATATATGTTCTGGCGGATTTCTGCTGTAATGTTTCGGCGTTATTTAAGAGTAAAAGATCTGCTAAAACCAAATCCTGAATAGGCTCTTCTGTCATCTGTGTACCGCGGAAAGCAACAACAGCATTGTCGGGATCGGTTTCTACCATAATAGCATAAAAACCATCAACGTTACTGCTTGTCTCAACAAGCTTCCAGTTGCTGTACTTTTCATCGTTTTTAAGCAGTTCAAGCACGCCAAGCTTCCAATTGTAGTCGGCTTCAGCGGCAGAGCCTGGGGCGGGATTTTGGTTTTCACCTAAAAAATAGTTTGTAAATTTAATACTCGACTCGGGATCGTTTAATATTTCAGAAAAAGTAAGCTTGAGCATGTCGTCACTAAAATCAACATATGCAAGTTGAGAAAGTATCTGCATGTCCTTATCAGTATACTTTGCAGTAGAAATGTTGTTAATATTAGGCATTGTTATCTATTTCCTTTCTGATTTCTATATATTCCTCTTGTGTAATCAATTCTTTATTGTCTTTTAAAAGGAATTTAATCATACATTTAGGCTCGCCATATGGCGCATTTTTTTCGATTAAGTCGTAAAAAAGTGAATTTATGTTTGCATTCTCTTGAAAGTAGTTTACACAATTCTGATAAATTTCAGTCGGCACAAAGTAAAACTTAATGCTGATTTGTAGATCCATACCTAACTGTTGACCCATTCTGTGTATGTGTTTTATTGTATCAATAATAACATCGTATTCATTTTCATAACTTATATCTGCTGTTTTTGTTATGTCCATACATATAGAATAATAAAGACTTAATTTATTACTCTTGAAGGTGTTAATATAATCGTTCATGAAATACTCAAGAGTAAAATTACCGTTTTTTATTCTTTTTGCAACTGCATCTCCATTTGGATCATAATAATTTCGACAATATGTGTAATGTGTTCCTAAACTGTCACCAATACGCTCGTCAAATTCATCGCGAAATATTCTTGATGCAAGAGTAGAAGCATATTCATCAATCAGCAAGGTACCATCGCTACCGCTCAACACTTCAAATAGTAAGCCATCGTCATCTTTAGGGTGGCAAAGCCCATAGAAAGAATGGCTATAGTAACCGTCAGCATCATTATTCCATGTTCTCATGCAAACAAATTCTTCGCCGTATCGTTTCTGCAGAGCGTCCTCAATAAGTGATTTTTCGTTTTGCTTGGCAATAATACTGCACCCCGACAAAGCGGTCATAGTAAACAGGCAGGTGATAATAAGAATGGCGATTTTTTTAAGCATAGATTTGCTCCTTTATGTGAAATTTGGTGAATTAAGCAGCTTTAATTGTGGCATGCATAGCCAGATTGCCACCGAGAGAATGACCTGCAACGATGTAATTTGAATAGTTGTATCGTTCATTTAGAGCGGCTATATAAGCTCTGGCAGATTTTTGCTGTAATGTTTCGGCGTTATTGGCAAGAAGAAGATCCGCCATAACAAGATCCTGAAAAATCTCTTCTGGTATCTGTGTCCCGCGAAATGCAACAATGGCATTGTCAGGATCGGTTTCTACCATAATAGCATAAAAACCATCAACGTTACTGCTAGTGTCAACAAGCTTCCAATTACTATACTTTTCATCGTTTTTAAGCAGTTCAAGCACGCCAAGCTTCCAATTGTAGTCGGCTTCAGCGGCAGAGCCTGGCTCGGGGGAGGGATTATCGCCAAGAAACTCAGTTGTAAATATATCATTCAGGTCGGGGTCGTTTAGGATTTCAGAAAATGTTAGCTGAAGCATACCTTTGTCGAAGTTAATATATGCAAGTTGTGAAAGTATTTGCATATCTTTATCGGTATATTTAACAGAAGAGATATTATTGTCAGCCATTATTGTCAATTTCCTTTCTTGTTTTTACATATTCTTCTTGTGAAATTGTTGTTTTGTTATCTTTGAAGAAAAACTTAATCATACATTCTGGTTGCCCATATGGCGCATTTTTTTCAATTAAATCTGTAAAAGATGAGTTTATTTTTGCATTATCTTTGAAATATGATATACAATTTTGATATATATTAGTTTCTACAAAGAAAAGCTCTATGTTTAGTTGCAAATCCATACCATAATTTTGACCTATTGTATGAATATAGTTCATCGTGTTGATAATGCCTGTATATTCGTCTTCATATTCGATACTTGTTTCATCGGTAATGTTCACACATATAGTGAAATATACCCCCAGCTTATTACTTCCTCTTGTTTCGATATAATCTGACATGAAATATTCTAGAGAAAAATTGTCGTTTGTTATTTTTTGCCCAACTTCATCGTTATCAAGCTCATAATAATTACAGCAATATGTGTAATGTTCACCTATGTTTGTACCAATTTTATTATCAAATTCTTTGCAGAAAATTTTAGAGGCAAGTGTTGACACATATGCATTTCGCCAAAAATCGCCCTCATCATCAATTAAAACCTCAAACAGAATATCAGGGCTATCTTTCGGGCTACACAAGCCATAATAAGAGGTGGTATAATAAGCACCATCATTGTCATACCAAGTATCATGGCATACAAATTCTTCTCCATAACGTTTTTCCAAAGCTTCTTCTATCATGTTTTTAACACTTGTTTCAGTTGTGCACCCGCTAAGTGTAGTCATAGCAAACAGGCAGGCGATAATAAGAGTGGCGATTTTTTTAAGCATAGATTTGCTCCTTTATGTGAAATTTGGTGAGAAAGATCAATTCTGCTAAATATTATGTTTTTGGTAATTTTTGTTTACATGAAAACCACTTTTGATTTATTACAGCAATTCGCTGAAACAGAAAGCCAAAGACACTTTTCATAATCTGCAACTTGTAAATATTATACAATTGATTTCATCTCATGTTCAATGGCTATGCACTTTTTGTGATGTTTTGCAGAAATCTAGGGGTATGTATCAATATTTGTGGAAGTTTACACAATTATCTATTAAGTATGCAAAGTATATAAGCCATCATACTGCATATTTTAATATTTGTCTATAGATTTGGAATTAGAGACAACGAAAACGCAACAAAAGGTATTTTTTATTCCAAATCAAGTGCTGTTTGTTGGATTTAGGTAGTGGATCGTTGAAAGTAGGATAAAACAGGTGAGAATTGTGTAATCCTGAATATACTTTATTACACCGATATACTCGCTAATATGCTTTTTATACCATAGTTTACACGGGTTGTTCTATCAATGCTTCAATATGGTCCTTTGCCGATGCTTCATAATACTGTTTTGTAAGCTCAGAGCGTAAAAACGCATCGTTCATCAATTTGATGAAAGCCTCCTTGGATTTTTTAGTATCCAAACGTATTTCTGTGCCTGTTTCACTATATTTAAAACGGCCTGATAGCTCTGGCGTTTTTTTAGTAAATTCAATGATAGCTTCCTTTGATATACCCAAACGGAATATAGGAGAACTCTTTTTAACTTTTGATAATTTACGTGCGAAGCTTAGGTTATCAGCAGAATCCCTCAGCACCTCAATATCTTCGAGAAGCCCAAGGGCACCTATTGAATTAATAGTATCTTCTGCTGCTGCCTGAATCAATTTTGTAAAACCCATATTGCGTTCAAGCATTTGCAGATCACAAACATACAGCTCGCCATCTATACAAATAATTTGAAAAACGCCATTTAGTCGGATAATATCATCACCTGATACCATTTCGAAACGTTCTTTGCTCTTTAATGCTCCTAACAAGAAGCTATCACGCTGTATCAGTGATATTGGATAGTGCTTTTTGAACAATACTACACCGTTCTGCATGCGTCCCAAATAAATAATATATCCATAAAGATTTTTCAAATCATCTTCTACAAAACTGAATTTATCATACTGATCTATAGCATTATTGATATTGAAATTTTTGATAATATCCAGTTCTTCGGGATATGTATCATAGTCATAATTATAAATCGTATTTGCGCGTTCTTCTGTTGTGGACAACTGGCACACCTGAAGATCGTCATTAAGCACTATGGTTTCATACAAACGCTCTGTGAACATTTTCTTTAATACGGGTGCAGTACGATCGTCTTCAATATCTGCCAGCTTTACAGCGTAATTTTCAGCTTGTTTCAGTACTAAGTATATCTGCACTGTATATTCAGACTCAAATAAAGTGTTGATCCTATATGATAGATTGTCAAGTCAAGTGCAACAAAATTAAAGAAAAAATTTATGAATTACCTCGGCAGGTGAGAGATAACCCAAGCGCTTTCTGGGTCTATTGTTAATAAGGTCAACAACCTCTGCAAGCAT
>SVJB01000034.1 GCA_015069185.1 Oscillospiraceae bacterium | reverse complement strand
GTGTTATCTTATTCATAGTGGAGTTCCTTTCTATGGTTTTTTGTTTTCCAATTTAAAGATAACATAAGAAATGGAACTTCGCTATTTTTTTCTAGGTTCAATGTAACACATGTATTGTAATCCTACAAAATTTACCGTTTTTACAAGTTTTTCACTGTATTTTTCTTGATTTTTGAAAAATTTATATTCACGCTCGTCTTTATATGGTATAATGAAGTGTATCACTTTTTTTAGGAGAGCGGGTATATGGCACAAAAGAAAAGGAAAAAGAAAAAAAGCGAAAATGATGTTTCTCCGGTTGCGATTACATTGAAGGTACTGTGGATATCTATCTCCTCAGCACTCAAACTTATCATCGCGGTCGCCCTTATTATATGTTGTATCGGCGGCGGTTTGCTACTTGGTGTGTTTGCCGGTTGCATTATCACTACTGAGCCGGTCACAGAAGATCAATTAGATTTGACATATCAAGGGGCTCCTACTCAAATACTTGATGCAAGTGGCAACGTCATTGCCACAATACAAGGATCTGATATTATTAATCGCGAACTCGTAGACTATGATGAAGTTCCTACCGATTTGTATAATGCATTTATTGCAATTGAAGATGAACGTTTTTATTCACATCCCGGTGTAGACATTAAAAGATCAGTTGCTGCCGCTTTAGGTTTTGTTGTACCATCTCTCGACAGTCATGGAGGTAGTACTATAACACAACAGGTTGTAAAAAATATTACCGGTGACGACGCGCAGAGTGTCACACGAAAAGTGCGCGAACAATGGAGAGCTCTTCAATTAGAAAAAGAACTTTCTAAAGAAGAAATACTGGAGCTCTATGTCAATATTATATATATGGGCTCCAACCTATATGGTGTAGGAGCTGCTTCTGAAGCCTATTTTAGCAAGCCGATATCAGATCTATCTCTTGCCGAATGTGCTTTTCTGGCAGGTATCACAAATAATCCAGCACGATACAATCCACTTACAACTGTCGGTCGCGCAAATTGCTATAAGAGGCAGATTGATATACTTGATAAAATGCTTGAACAAAAGCTTATTACTGACGAACAGTATATAGAAGCTATCCAGGAAGATTTAATTATTAACGACGACTATAGACAAGAGGCAAAGAAAGCAGCAATATACTCATATTTCGTCGATGCTGTACTTACAGATGCCAAAGAAGCTTTAATTGAAGCCGGATACAGTAAGTCAGAAGCCACCAATATAATATATAATCAAGGTATTACAATTTATTCTACTCAGGATAGTCGAATTCAGAAGATTTTCGATGAGGAGTTTTGTAATCTGGCGAACTTCCCTGTAAACCATATGTATACCTCTGCAAGCGATATGGCGCAGGCCGCTTCTGTCCTGATCGATCAGTCAAACGGACATATTCTGGCCATGTACGGAGGATACGGAGAGAAAACAACAAGTCTTGGCTTTAATTATGCCACCGACGCGAAGAGGCAACCCGGTTCTTCTATAAAACCCATTTTAATATACGGTCCCCTGATTGATGCGGGCATAATAACCTCTGCGACAACAACAGATGATATACCTGTCTTCTTCAACTATCAGACACCTGAAGAAAAGTGGCCAAAGAACTCATATTCTGAACATCGTGGACTTGTTACTACACAGTGGGCTATTCAGCAATCATCTAACGTGGTGGCTGTTTCGCTTTTCAAAGATAACATGTCTTTTTGTCTTAATCATTTAAAAAAGCTTGGCATAGACAGGACCAACGAAGCTTATCTGTCAACTGCTCTGGGTGGCTTAGAGCAGGGTGTGTCTCCTTTGGAAATCACTGCGGCCTATGTGCCTTTTGCAAACGGCGGGACTTATTACGAGCCGATCACCTTCACAAAAATATGCGATAAGAACGGCGGTCTCATCCTCAGTAATGAAGTCAAATCAAAAATAGTATACGAAAATGCAGGTACTACTACGATTATGACTGATATGCTTGAGAGTGTTGTTACTAGCGGTACAGGTTCTGCAGCGGCAATCAAGAATGGAGCAGGGCAGTCTATTCCTGTTGCAGGCAAAACAGGTACAACAACCAGCAGCTATGACTATTGGTTTGCAGGATACACTCCGTATTACACCTGTTCTGTATGGTATGGATATGAGATGCAAAAAACAATTACCACAGCAGAAAAAGGCGCAGCAGCCAAATTATGGGCAGCTGTTATGTCGAGAGTACACGAGGCACTCTCTCCTAAGAACTTCACGACTCCATCAACAGGTACGGTATCCTGTACTATTTGCAAATATTCAGGTATGCTTCCATCAGCAGCATGCTACAAAGATCCAAGAGGAAACTGTATTATCAACGGCACTTTCCTCGCAGGAACCGAGCCCACACAAACATGTACCCTTCATCAAACCATTACAATATGTGTGCGAGCTACTGACGAAGCGGGCAAATATTATCGCGCCAGCGAATATTGCCAGGAATATACAAAGAGAGAAATAACAGGAACATATAGAGAAATTCCTGAAGCTTCATATATTTATATGACAACAAAGAAGGAATATCCGAGAGATTGGGATTACGAACTTACTCATTCACTGGATGTTTGTCCTTTCTGTACCCAGGTGTTTGGCGGCATTACCGGCGGTGGTAACTCCGGTGGCGGTAACTCCGGTGGCACAACAACGCCTAACGCTCCTGATGTTATAGACGCCTCGTCTATGAACACTATAACTTCTGTAGTATTACCATCTTATTCATGGTCATTTAATTCATGTCTTTATAAAAGGAGATAATATAAATTGGAAAAACAAGTTACAATTCCGGAATTTATTGATTACCTCTCTTCTTCCAGTCCTACACCCGGCGGAGGCGGAGTAGCTGCTTTGGCGGGGGCATTAAGCGCGGCGCTTTGTTCAATGGTAGGTAATCTGACAACAGGTAAGAAAAAATACGCAGAATACCAAGCAGATATAGAGCGTATTATAGCAGGCAGTCAGGCGGCTTCAAAAGTAATGTACGATCTTATAGAAAAAGATGCACAGTGTTTTGAGCCACTAAGTCGCGCGTATTCACTGCCTAAGGACAACCCTGACAGAGATGCAATTTTAGAGGATGCTCTTAAATTGGCTGCATCCTGTCCTGCTCAGATTATGGATGAAGCCCTTAAGATTATTTGTTTGTTTGAAGAATTAGCTGTCAAAGGTTCTCGGCTGGCACTTAGCGATGTTGGCGTAGCTGCCACAATGTGCGAGAGTACCCTCAAGAGTAGTTTGCTAAACATAATGATCAACACAAAATTGATGAAGGATCGCGAATATGCTATAAAAATGAATGATGAATACATTAAGAAAGCCAACGATGGAATTACTAAATGTCAACTGATTTATAATAAAGTGGCGGAGGAGTTATAAATGGATTTACTACATGACTTAAAAGGTGCAGAGGTTGCCAAAGCAATCTGTGCTTCATTACAAGATAAAATAAGTCAATTAAAGGAAACAGGCATTGTGCCTACCCTGGCTATTGTTAGAGTAGGCAACAGAGAAGATGATATCGCATACGAACAGGGTGCTATAAAACGTTTCAACAATAACGGAGCACGTGTACTTCAGGTTGCTTTACAGGAAAGCTGTACACAAGAAGAACTGGAGAAAGTTGTTATGAATATTAATAAAACAAAAGAAATCCATGGCATGCTTCTTATGAGACCCTTGCCTAAGCATCTGAACGAAAACAGGATCAAAGGAATGTTAGATCTACGTAAAGATGTGGACTGTATGACATATCTGGGCCAGGCCGGTTTGTTTATGGGTGAAAAGGCTGTCTTCACTCCCTGCACAGCACAAGCTGTTATCGAAATAATTGATCATTACGGAATTGATGTAACGGGCAAGAAAGTAACTGTTATCGGACGTAGTCAGGTAGTAGGAAAGCCATTAGCTGTTATGCTTATTAATAAAAATGCAACAGTAACTGTCTGTCATACAAAGACTGTAAACCTGCCTGAGGAATGCAGAAATGCAGATATTATTATAGCTGCAGCCGGCAGAGCTAAGATGGTAGACGACACCTTTGTAAAGCCCGGTCAAATAATTATTGATGTTGGTATTAATATGGTAGACGGAAAGCTCTGCGGCGACGTTGATTACGACAAAGTGTCACCCATCGTCACAGCAATCACTCCCGTGCCAGGTGGCGTAGGAGCAGTAACAACTTCAGTACTTTTGAAACACACAGTAATCAGCGCAGCAAGATAAAACCACTGTAAGATTACATATTTGTGCGACAATTGTGCGACAAATGCCATTTTTCGAGCACAAAAAAGACCTATTTTTTGAGACAAAAAAATAGCGAAAACCCCAGTAAATACGGGTGTTTTCGCTAAAAAGCCACTGGTGAGAATCGAACTCACGGCCTATTCTTTACGAGGGAATTGCTCTACCCCTGAGCCACAGTGGCTTATTACAGAGAAGGATTATAACATAGTGCAATGAGAATGTCCATATCCAAAACTATTTCCGGCCTTAAAGAAAAATTTACTGAGTTCATAAAACAGCACATGCGAAGCCTCATATCCTGTGCTGTTTTTGTCTTGATGACCACTCTTTTAATAGTTATATATATAATTTCCCGACAATATCCTCACTTTGTATATAAGTATTATACAACCGGCGTCTTTAAAATAATTACCTTTATCCCGAAGGCAATTGCCAGAATTTGGCCTTTTTCCTTCGCAGAATTTTTCTTCGTTCTTTTCCTCATTTTCTTTTTCACATATACAATCATAGTTATTGGGAAAACAATCAAAGCTCTTATTCTGCGCCGATATAGACCTTTGCATCGGTTTGCCAGATATTGTACTTTTATTTTAAAAACAATATGCGTGCTGCTGTCAACTTTTATATTATTTGGTGGATTTAATTATAATAGTCTGCCTTTATCTGAGGTTGCCGGGTACGAAATAAAAGCAACCGATACGGAACTACTGGCTGCGCTCTGTAGACTGTTAGAAGATAAGGCTGCGGAAAACTATATTGATGCAACCGAAGTCCCATTATTCGATTTATTGGACGAAGCAGAAAATGCCTATGCAAATGCCCGTGAAAATTATGAATTTCTAAACAATTATACAGACTTCCTCAGCCCACCCAAACCGGCAGTACTCTCTACCGGAATGTGCTATTTGCAGTTGTCCGGTATATATCCAATCGTATATACTGAATCGATAGTAAATTACAAGGCTCCAAGGGCCACTTTGCCACATACAATTTGCCATGAATTAGCACATCAGATGGGTTTCGCCAGAGAAGACGAAGCAAATTATATTGCTTTTATTGCTTGCGTAAGCAGCAACAGAAAAGAGTTTGTATATTCCGGATATTATGCGGCTTTTGTATATTCAATGAATGCTCTATATCAATACGATAATGATCGTTGGCTTGCTGTGTACGAACAAACAGATCCTCGTATTATTGATCATATGCGACAGGCAAACGAGTTTTGGGATAGCTATACGACACCCAATGACATACTTGGAAACATATCAGAATCAGTAAACGATGCATACCTTAACTCTAACAATGTATCAGACGGTGTACATAGCTACGGTCGCATAGTAGATTTGTTAATCGCAGAACTTTTACAGGATTATTCTTAAGCAGACTGCGTCTCCGGAGGAGTAACAGTGGGCTCCTCTGGATCATCACTAGGAGTGTCAGGAACCTCCGGCTCTGCAACCGGGATATTCTCGATCACTACGTGAAATGAATAATCACCAACAACTGTTACTTTATTTATATCAAGGCTCTTGAACTGTAACAAAATATTATAGTCACCTACAGTTCTATTAGATAAATCAATTGTTGGAGACAGGGATGTTGCTGTAATAGATGCAATATCAACAGCCTTGCCTTTAATCAGAATAGTAATAGCATCGGGTCCTATTGTGTAAATATATGTAGCTGTATCTTTACCGGAATAGCTAACATCACTTGACTTGATTGTAATGGACTTAGTACTGTATTTTACTATTTTTGCAGTTACAGTGGTCTCTGACGACCCATATACAGTCACACCCTCAGGCAATAGTTGTGATACATCAAACTCTTTGCTAACAGTGGCAGTAGCATTTGTAATATCAACAGTACCCAGGTTTATTTGATTTATTTTGGCCATAGTTGCTGCATCTCCCTGAATCAAAACAGTATCCATAGAGATGGAGTCAGAATCATAATAGAAATTACTATCTGGAATGCCTGATACTTTATATATAATCGGCACACGCTTTGCCACAGTAATATGAACTGTAACTTTCTCAGTTGTAAATGACGAAGTAATATCTTCACCCATAACTGAGATATATTTACCGATAAACGATGCTGTTTTATCTCCATTAATTGACTTTTCCGAAATAGCATCAGTGAGGTCCACTTTTATATGAGCAATATTATCTATAACATTGGTAAGACCAACTACCGGTATCTTATCAGGCTCTGCAACAACTGATATATACTCATAGTTATCCTCCAGCAAACTGTCATCGTATTCAACAACTACATCCAGATACCTCTGGCTCTGTGTGTCAAAAACAAACTCAATTTCTTTTGGATAATAATCCTCTACAGATATGCCAAGACGTGAACATTCAGGTTTACTAACTTTAAGTGAAGTCTTACCTGTTTGCTTGATTTCTTTCATATCAACGCTGGCATATAACTCCTTAACAGTCAGATTATTTATAGTATCCTGTCTACCTGAAACAGTAACTGTAACGGTCTCAGGGCGAGCTACTGTCTGGTCACTTAAATCCAAAGTAGCAGGATGATTTCCATTAAGAACAGTAAGCGGTATTTCTAAGGTGCGCTCTTTTATAGGATTGGTATTATTCAGAACTAACAGCCATGATAAAACTGCCAAAAGTATTGAGAGAATAACAAAAAAGCCCTTACTTTGAACAATTTTCTTAAACCCACTCATTGTTCGCGCCCCTTTCTACCTAATAGTTTATTTATCTTGCCTTTACCGGAATCTTCCGGATCTGTAACAAGTAGCCTGAGCAGATCTCTTTTGAGTACATCTGCTGTATATTTACGTTTTAATTTGCCATCAACCGCAATTGAAATATTTCCTGTTTCTTCAGATACAATAACAGATACACAGTCAATATTTTCTGTAACACCTATACCTGCCCTATGTCTTGTTCCCAAGTCTTTACTGATTGTCAGAGAATCGGATAACGGCAAATAACAAGCTGCTGCATGTATACGATTATTCTTGATAATCATTGCTCCGTCATGTAGCGGGGTATTAGGCTCAAACATGAGTCTTATCATCTGTGTAGAAACACCTGCATCAACAATAGTACCCGTACGGATTATCTCACCTAAGCTGATCTGTCTCTCAAACACAATAAGCGCACCTATTCGTTCCTCTGACATAAGCGTGCATGCTGCCACAACCTCATCTAGCATTGCATTAATCTCTCTGCTCTCCGTTTTCTTACGAGGAGAGAATAGTTCTCTTAATGTCTGAGTTCCCAGATTCTCAATAAACCTTCGAATATCAGGTTGGAACATTACAACGAGTAATACAGGCGACACCTGCAAGAAAGCCGTAACCACATACGATATGGTAGACAACTGTAATAAGTTTGCCAAAAAAGCTATCAATAATATAATAAATACACCCTTGAGCAATTGAAATGCTCTAGTATCTTTCATAAAACGTAATAGTAAATAAATACAATATGCAACTACTGTAATATCTATAATAATCCTGAAAACATCCCAGACAGTTTTAATGCCAAGATACTCGCTAAGATATGCAATTATTTTGTTAAACTCTGTTGCTGCCGCAATCATACCGTCTTACTAACCCCTATTATGAATACATTCCTGTCAGATATGCAAAGATAACAAATACTGTTGTAGCAATCATTGAGAGAGCCAATATAAAGCATACAACACGTATAAACATTCTCTTGTAATCTGTTTTCTTCTTATCCACCTTAGACATAATTCTTTTACTACCTCTTTTGTATTATTCCTATCCGGTGAAAATTATTCCTTGTTTTCACCATTATCGTTATATTTTTCTGCAAGCTGCATTCCGGAAGCGGAGAAGAACTCCATATCTTTCTCAATCTTCTCGTTGATTTCTTTCATTGCATTTTCCATCTGTTTGCGCATATTGCTGTACAGCTCCTGTACCTCAATACGCATATCACGAAGCTTCTTGTTGCGGTCAACAATACTCTCACGAATAACCTCTGCCTGTGCATCAAGCTCTGTCATCTCACGAGCTGCATTCTCACGGGCCTCCTCAATAATTTCCTTTGCAGTATTCTGCGCATCAATAAGAGCTTGTGCTACACTCGCCTTCTCTCCCTGCAGAGCTATATACGAAGTAGATAACTTGTTGTGTTCAGCAAGCAACTCGTTGTATGTATCAACAAGCTCATTGTACCTCTCTCCCAAAGCTGCAAAATCACGATTATTTGCTTCTATAATCTCGCAATAATGGCTATTGAGCTTTGCTATGTATTCATTAACATATTTTTTTCTGTACTTCTTAAGCTGTTCGTCGAACACCTTAATCTCTGAATTAGCTCCTGTAACAATTATTTCTTTCTTGGTAAGACTCTTTTCTTCACTCATCTTGCTCTGCCTCTTTCTTTTGGGAAAAATATTTATCAATCATACCTTTAATTTGCTCTTTAGAACGAAGACCTACATACTTATGTTGAGTAATGCCATCTTCAAGAAGAAGTAAAACAGGAACGCTGTTTATTCTGAATTCTGCACATAATCCGGGACAATCATAGGCGTTTATCCTGCCAAACATTACCTTGTCTTTGTATTCTCCCGCAAGCTCCTCAAAAATAGGTGCCATAGAACGGCACGGTCCTCCGTCCGGAATCCAAAACTCAACAAGAACAGGAATCTTACTTCTCAGAACAATGTTCTGGAAATTGCTATCGCTAAATTGAAAAATATCTTGCGCTGCCATTTATGTCCACCTTTACTTGCTTTATTTTCAACAATTAAGTATAAAACATCTGGCACTTTTAGTCAACTTTCTTTCTGTGCGAGTACGACTTATATTTTTCCTACTGACACTTTTTCACACCGGTCCAAATTTTTATCGGCTGCTCTATTTATATCTAAAAAAATAAACGCCGGAAAAGAAATTTTCCGGCGTTTAATCTTAAACAAAATTATCAGTTTGTAATGATGTTTTCAGTTTCTTTATCGAATACGTGAACTTTATTAGGATTGATAGCAAATCTCATAATATCGCCTACGTAAACGTTCTGTCTCGGCTTCACTTTGGATACCATCATTGAGCCGTCAACCATAACGTAAAGGTTAGACTCTGAACCAAGGAGCTCGATAACTTCGATAGGAGCTTCGAACTGTGAATCCTTGTAAGCATCTAAGTATGCCTGTTCATCGTGGAGGTGCTCAGGTCTAACGCCCATAACAACTTCCTTCTCGATGTAGCCGCCATCTTCAAGCTTCTTAGCTTTTGCTTCAGGAAGCTTAACTGTCCATCTACCGAAACGGAGCTTAACATCTGCGCCTTCCTTCTCAACGCGAACATTCATAAAGTTCATTTGAGGTGTACCTAAGAATCCTGCAACGAACATGTTAACGGGTTTCTCGTAAAGTACTTGAGGGCTGTCAACCTGCTGAATATAACCGTCCTTCATAACTACGATTCTGGAACCCATTGTCATAGCCTCTGTCTGGTCGTGTGTAACGTAAATAAATGTTGTCTGTAACTTCTGATGTAATTTAATAATCTCTGTACGCATCTGTGCACGGAGCTTAGCATCCAAGTTAGAAAGAGGCTCGTCGAGTAAGAATACCTTAGGTTCACGAACGATAGCACGTCCCAACGCTACTCTCTGTCTCTGACCACCGGACAAAGCCTTGATTGAACGATCAAGTAAGTGATCAATTTCCAGAATACGAGCAGCTTCCTGTACTCTTTTCTTGATCTCACCCTTAGGTGTCTTTCTAAGTTTGAGACCGAATGCCATGTTCTCAAATACTGTCATATGTGGATACAACGCGTAGTTCTGGAACACCATGGCGATATCTCTGTCCTTAGGAGCGATATCGTTAACGAGTTTACCATCAATAAGTAGTTCGCCTGATGTAATTTCTTCAAGTCCGGCTACCATTCTGAGTGTTGTAGATTTACCACAACCTGAAGGTCCTACCAGAACAACGAACTCTTTGTCTGCAATATCCAGGTTAAAGTCGTTAACAGCTGTAACACCGCCGGGATATTTTTTGTAAATGTTCTTAAGTTTTACACTTGCCATTTATATTTAACCTCCTGATTTGTTATACGAATAACTGCATAACTAATGCACTTATATTACCACGATATCCGAAATAATTAAAGTGGCATTTTTCAACAATTTTTACCAGTGTTGGTTAGGCATTTTGCCCAATTGCAAACATGTGTGTTTCCATGTTAAAATTTCTACATTACTTTATTAAGGAAAGAAAGGATGCTCTTTATGCGCTCAAAGAGATTTATTCTCAAATATTCTTTTACAGTTTTTTGTATAGTTGCTTTATTTATTGTTGTGGCTGTTTTAGCTGGTTGTGGTTCGGATTCTACATCAGCTAAACCTGACAATCCTACAGAAGCTCCTGCGCCTACACCAGTCCGAGAGTTTGACGACGAGCTGCCTCGTGTACAGGGAAATCCTGATGTACACGTAACTATGACAGTCGACGACGAGGGTTATGATGTGTATGCGCCGCTACAAGGAAAATGGGGGTACCGCTACGGACCCAGCATTATTTATTATCCGGATGGTTCTATTGATGCCTGGTTTGCTACTCCCGGCATTACAGGTGAGTGGGATTGGTTTACATACAAGCACTCTGATGATGGTGGTAAGACATGGTCATACGAAAAGGTTGTGTTACAGCCTACAGGAGACTCTTACGACCACTACTCCGTGTGTGATCCAGGTGTAATATTTTTCAACGATTATTATTATATAGGATATACATCTACAATCGTGTCAACAAACGGCGGTATTAACAATAATATTTTCGTGGCACGTTCTAAGAATCCGGATGGTCCGTATGAAAAATGGAACGGCGAAGGTTGGGGTGGAGACCCGGCTCCTATTATTTACTATAACGAATCAGATTCTGCATGGGGTGCAGGCGAGCCAAGTTTTGTTGTGTTAGACGGCACACTGTATATGTATTATACATGGACTTGCTCGGATGGTAACTACACTATGGTGGCTACAGCTAATGCAAATGATGAAAACTGGCCGGGCGTACTGGACAAGAAGGGCCTTGCATATACTAAGATAGGCGCACAGGACTCATGCGATGTTGTTTATATCGAAGACATCGGTAAATTTGTGGCATTCTCAACATATGACCGTTTCACAGCTACCAGTGGTATATGCATTATGGAATCTGATGACGGTATCAATTTCACAAAGAGTGACATTATCCGCACAGGTACATTGCAATTCCTCCATAACATGGGAATATCAAAACGTAGTAATGGACATATTCAGCTAGATGACGAGCTTTGTTTCGTGGGTTATGCATATTCAGATGGCTCCAGCGATAACTGGGGTAAATGGGCAACACGATTCCAAAATGTTACTCTCACATATTACGAGGGTAAAGTAGAGACTCACGATCCAAAAGGCAAAGGCACACCTCACTCCGGCTATTTCTGGGAAAAGCCAGAGGAATGGACTCCTATCAGCGTTGGTCTTGATAATAGATTTGTGCAGCTACATACAGGCACCAGTAAGGATCTTGAATGTAAGTGGTACGACACATTACTCGGAGGCCACGCTGTCGAAGATTTATCTTTGATCAGCTTCTCTGAATATGATGAAGCTATTGTAAAAATTGAAGGCACTAAAATTACGGCTCTGAAAGAGGGGCGCACGCACGCTAAAATGATGTATGGAGATAACTTGTATACTTATATTACAATTCAGATATACAATCCGTCATTTGACTTCGAGGCACCGGCAACTGAGATTGTAGAATTCAAACCTGTACAAGACTCTTATGTTGTATATAAGAAGCGTGTAAACGGCGGCCTACACAAGCTTCAAATTCGTGGCTTCGTTGTGTTTAATAATGGATCATGGGGTGAAGCCTATAATGATAATACCAAGGATCATCCTAATTACCCCGCCATGGTGGATGGAGAAACATTTACCATGACCTTTACCGTGGAGGATGAGTCTATCGTCAAAGTTTCTAAAAAAGGTATCATAACACCAAGAGCTGTTGGTACTACAAATGTTACTGTTACTATTACCGGAGGACTTAGCTTTACAGTACCGGTAACTGTATATGAAACATTAGAATAACTTACTGTAATCGAGTAGGAGGGATTTTTCCCTCCTCTCACACCACCGGGCATGCCGTTCGGCACCGGGCGGTTCAATTCAAATAATAATCTGTACAACTTTGGAGTCCTCGTCTTGCGAGGATTTCTTTTGAT
>SVJB01000008.1 GCA_015069185.1 Oscillospiraceae bacterium | reverse complement strand
CCCACACCTCACGATGTGAAACTTGCAAATTGCTTTGGGGTTCGTTGGCAACTACGCCCCTTGTGGACTTTCACCACAGACGAACGGCATGCCCGTCATACCAAAAAAAGGCAGCGTGTCCGCTGCCTTTTAATGTACCTTTTATTTGCTCAATTAAGCTACAACAACCTTAGAGATTGCTGTGATGTGCGGATTGGCACCAGCATACCAGTAAAGGAATCCTTCGATATCAACAACATCGCCAACCTGAAGTTCGCCAACTGTTTTATAAACATCTGACTCTGTACCTGTGAGATAAACCTCTACACAGAAGCTATACTCAGCACCGTTATATGATACTGTTACGTAAATATCATCACCGGGTTCGCCGTTCTTATACTCAATCTCAGATATTGTAAGACCCTTGAATGCAGCCTTCTGATTCTGATAATTAATAAGTTCTTCTTTACCGAGAAGAGATGTCAGATCCTTAGCTTCAGCAACGAAATTACCCTCTATGATCTCAAAGGTAGCACCCTCAGCGATCTCATATTCGCCTTCCCATACAGTCTTATAACCTGTAACTCTGATCTTTGTGCCGACAGCAAGCTGGTTATATACTTCTTCTGTACAAGTTGCGTTATAGATGTAATATCCGCCATTCTCGTCCTGACCATATATGCAGGCTTTATCCTGCCACCATGACTGTTTACCCTGAACATAACATTCAATAACAACCGGTACCTGATCGCCACCCTGTTCCACTTCTATAGCAGCGTATTGTTCGTATGTTAATACTTTGTTAGGATCATCTGTAGGCTCAGCAGTTGGAGCTGTTGTAGGATCAGTGTTTTCATTACCACCGCATGCTGCAAAAGCAAAGACTAAAACTAAAGCCATGAATAAAACCAATAATTTTTTCATAATTTTCACCTCATATAGTGTAAAATGTCAAGTTAAAAAACTTACAAGTGCCATTATATCCCAAAAATCATATAAGTCAATATTATTCTTTATCAATGGGCTGTCTTGCCTTCCTTGTGCTTCTTCAACTTATTCATCACTACATACGCAATAATCAATACCCATGCACCAATAATTATACAAATCAAAGCAATAGACTCGCCCGGCATCTTGCCAAGTTCAGCTTTGGTATCTCCAAGTGAGCCTGTCTGATCCAGACGATATAAAGAAGACGCATCGGAATACAGAGTCTGAACAAACTCATCATTTACATCCTTGCTTCTCTTTACTGATTTTGTTACTTCCTCAATCATGTGACCTGCGGCATCTCTCAATGAAGCAGAACCGCTGAAAACAGGTGTGACAAAAGTATTATCTATATTATCAAGCAAGAGCCTCGTAGCTTTTAACTTTATATTATAGTACATTTCATTATCTTCGCCCTCACGAGACAGATAATCCTGATATTCCGCAGAATTCTGCGCCTTAAGAGTCACCGGCACATATCCCTCTGTCTGTGAATACGCAATTTGAACTTCATTTGTCATCAAATACTGAGCAAACAACCATGATGCAAGTACCTCTTGTGGGTCTTCTTTGTTGAAAACACATACAGACGGACCCTGAGATATCATCTGCAGATTTTGTGGATCTACCTGAGGAGCAGTCATAACCACGGTCTCAAAGTCAACAAGGTTTTCTTCAGGAATATCTACAAGCGGTGCATCAGATCCCATCCAGGTAGCACCTGCAGTAGAGTCAATAGCAAATATACACTGACCGGCATTAAGGAAGTTTGCCGGATATCCTGTAATTTTAAATGTTGTAAAAGCTTTTGCTTTTGTCTTCTGGGCAATTTCTTGTAAGAATTGCTTTGTTGTATCATTGAAAATAAGTATATCTCCGCTGTTATTAGAATATCCAGCACCCTTTTGTTTAAGATACTGAATCATCATGTTATCAGTGGATTTATAAATAATAGGAAGCATAACTTTCTGGCCATTAATTATAAATTTGCCATCAGCATCTTTCTTTGTTGCAGCCTGTGCCACTTCCCACATGAAATCCCATGTAAGCACATCAGGAAGTGTAAAGCCCAGCTTCTCTACGTATGTTTTGTTCACATAGCAAGCCTCTGTAGAGCGCATGAACGGAAGCGCATATTGTACGTTACCGATCTTACCCTCTTTTAGAAACTTAGGAACAATCTCATCCTTCGTAGGCGCGTCAAATTTGACCTCGCTACCACCCAAGCCATATTTCTTATTGGCCATTAGATTATCAAGCACCACAACTGTATTTTCCCCTTTGAGATATGTGGCAATATGATCCGGATATGTTATACAAACATTGGGAGTAGTATTTGTAGCAATATTTGTAATTACATCGTTATAAATCCTACCATAATCTGTATAAAACTTTATCTTAACGGTTATATTCGGATACAGCTTGTGAAAATCTTCTACAGCCTTATTATAAATATTAACCTGATTCATGTTTGTATCATTTTTAGCCCAGAATGTAATCTCATATGTTCTTGAAGTGTCAAATTCATCCGGAGCAACAAATCCCGTAAGTTCATTAGAACCATGGCAACCTGACAATATAAGTAAACACATTGTAACAAGCGCAAGCACAAGGGCTGTAAATCTATAAGTATGCCTCATCCCTTCATACCTCCTCTTGCAACGCCGGCCATAATTTTCTTTCTGAAAATCAAGAAGAGAACTATAAGTGGCAGAGAGATAACAACCACAGCAGCCATCATAGCCGGTATATTTTCACGACCGAAACCATTTTCACGTATTTCCTGAATTCCATTTGATACAAGATAATATGCTTCCTCATCAGTAATAAGTCTTGGCCATACATATGAGTTCCAGCATTCAATCACTTTGAGTATTGTA
Source organism: Oscillospiraceae bacterium (assembly GCA_015069185.1). Classification (GTDB taxonomy): domain Bacteria; phylum Bacillota; class Clostridia; order UBA1212; family UBA1255; genus SIG424. The sequence goes on along the minus strand of SVJB01000008.1, from coordinate 73,659 downwards.
ACAGTAATCAAAGTGGGTTTACAGATGGGTATCATTACCTTAACCAGATACTTAAGATCTGAAGTACCATCAACCTTTGCTGCATAATACAGCTCATCCGGTACTTGTGCAAAATTTTCTTTAAGCAAATACACATAGAATACTGACATAATCGATGGCAGTATCAAGCCGGCAAAAGTATTGCGCATATCCATGTTGGTAATTGTAGTGAAATTGGTAATAATTACCAATTCATTTGGAATCATCATTAGTGATAAGAACAGCGTAAAGAGAATATTCTTGCCTCTGAAATTAAGTCTGGCAAAAGCAAAAGCCGCTAATGTTATTACAATTACCATCACAGCCGTGGTAATCACGGTGAAAATAAATGTATTAAGAAAATACTGTCCTAAAGATACACTGGTAAATGCGTCTACATAATTTTGTAGCGTAGGCGATAAAGTAAAAAACGATGGCACATTCTCAGCATTATAAGAGCCATAACTCTTTACTGAGGTAAGTATCATCCAGTAAAACGGAAACAATACTACAACTGCCCACAACGCCAGAAATGTATATATGATAGTATTTCTGATTCGCTTGCGTATCTTTGCCGATCTTTCTATTTTGTTATATTCTAAATTATTATCCATATTCTACCACCCTAATTAAACGAGTCAGATTTAATATTATATTTGATGTTCCAAAACCCATCGGAGCATATCTTCATAATTCAATCTACTATCCGCTACAGCCAGCACCATTTCATACAACTCCTTTTGTGTATACTCTAACACAATTCCATTCAACTCAAAAAATACTAGCATGGCATGTACTCCGATTCGTTTATTTCCATCCAGCATACAGTGATTTTTTATTAGTCCATAACCAAGACGTACTCCCTTTGCCTGTATGGTTGGATATAGTTCTTCTCCTGCAAAAACTTGAAACGGATTTTCAATAGCAGATTCTAATAAATTAAAATCTCTAACCCCATCTATGCCGCCGGTTTCTTCAATTAGTTGTGAATGAAGCATCAAAATCTGCTTCTTACTCAACTTTTTCACTTAGCAAGCACCTCATAAGCCTCTTTATTTTGTGCAAGTATTTTCTTTGAAATTGTTAGCACATCCTCATCTTTGGCTACTGAACTTTCATCTGCTTTACTAAAATCTATAACCAAATATTTGGGTGCATTATTCTTAAGTATAACAACAGAACCAAGTTCATCTACTAATCTGGCAACTTTCGAGAAATTTTGATTAGCCTCAGTAATTGAAACCATTGTATTTGTATCTATTGTCATATAAACACCTCCTAATCTTATACACATAGTATATCACTTTTAATAGGATAAATTCAACCTATTTTACGAATAATGAACATGTTTCCTGCTCACAAGAAGATTAATACAAGTTATTGTAAGAATTATCACAAAGAGGATTATGGCTGCAGCAGACGCATAGGACGGATATCCTCCGCTGTCACCGTACAACATGTCGTATACATAACCTACGATTGTATTCATTCCTGCCGCATTAAGGTCAGTACCAAACAAAGCAACAGAATCGCTATACGCCTTAAAAGCACCAATAAATCCTGTAATTATCAGGTAAAACAACATTGGTGATATCATAGGGAGTGTTATTCTTGTGAAAACTCTGAGTCTGGGAGTGCCATCAATCTTAGCCGCATTGTAGTAATCCTGCTTTACAGAGGCAAGAGCGCTTGTAAGAATAAGTATCTTAAATGGCATTACCACCCAGATAGTGTAAATACACAGCACCATCATCTTCGCCCAATAAGGACCGTCGATAAAGTCTACTGACTCGCCCCCGAACCAATTTATAAGCATGTTTACCAACCCGTCTGAATACGCTGTTTTCTTGAATAAAACCATAAAAACAAGACCAACTGCCAATGTATTTGTTACATACGGCAGAAAATACACTGTCTGGAAAAGATTGCGTAGCCACTTAATAGAACTAAGGCCAAGTGAGATAAGCAGCGCAATACCGGTAGACAGCGGAACAGTAATAATAACCAGCAGGAAAGTATTCTTAAGTGCCTGCAAGAAATAAGGATCCCGAAGCACATATTGGAAGTTATACAAGCCTGTGCCCAAGTCACTTTGAGATGCTGAGTTATAGCCCTCTTCAAAAGAATATATAATAACGTCAACCAGCGGATAAACCATAAAAAGGCCTAAGAATAAAATTGCCGGCAATAAGTATAACCAAGCTTTTAAGTTATTTTTCTCCATAATTGCCTCCGGGAACTTACTCTATAGTACAAGCTATTCTTTCTTCTGTGTCTGCATCAAAAACAAATACTTTATTAGGTTTCAAATCAAATCTTACCTCCGCCTGTCCAAAGTCTACTTTGTTGTCGGAGCTGATAATTGAACGGATTGTTGGGTTTACAGATGCTTCATGTGTAGATACAACACTTATATCTCTGCCCATAACCTCTACACGTTCAAGTTTGCAACACAGTGCGCCGCCGTCTTTAAGTACAAATCCCTCAGGACGAATACCAACAAACACATCTTTGGATATGTCCGTAGCCATATCGGTCTTACCAATCAAATCACTACCTACATACAAGTTACCATCCTTAACAGTACCCTTGAACACGCTGATAGGTGGTGTGCCGAGGAACTTTGCTACAAATAAATTAACAGGGCTATCATACACATCCTGAGGTGCTCCTATTTGTTGCACTACGCCATCCTTCATTACCACAATCAGATCTGATATGCTCATAGCTTCCTCCTGATCGTGTGTTACAAATACAGTGGTGATGCCTGTCTCGCCTTGGATCCTTTTAATTTCCTCACGAGTTTGGAGTCTGAGTCTTGCATCAAGATTAGAAAGTGGCTCATCAAGCAGAAGCACGCGAGGCATTTTCACCAGGGCACGTGCGATAGCAACTCTCTGTTGCTGTCCGCCTGACAGCTCACTTGGTTTTCTATCCATAAGCTCGTCTATCTGCACCAGCTTTGCTATATCATATGCTTTGCGTAGCATAACTTCTTTGCTGAGCTTTGCCTTACCTCGCAGATTTTGAAGCGGGAAAAGAATATTCTGCTTTACAGTTAAGTGAGGATAGAGAGCGTAATTCTGGAAAACAAGCCCTACTCCTCTATTCTCCGGCGGCAGATTTGTAACATCGTCCTCGCCAAAGTATATCTTGCCTGATGTAGGCTTCTGCAAGCCACAAATAAGATTAAGTGTAGTACTCTTACCACAGCCGGAAGGTCCTAGCAGACCTACTAACTTTCCATCAGGAATCTCAAATGTAAAATCATTTACTGCAACAACATCTTCCTTTGCTTTCTTATTGCGATTAGGAAATTTCTTTGTTAGATTTTGTAATAAAACTCTCATGTTGCGCCATATCCTTTCTTTGAATTCAATATCTGTGAAAATAATAGGGTCAAAAAAAAGCCTCCAATCGGAATTGAACCGATGACCTCATCCTTACCATGGATGCGCTCTACCTACTGAGCTATGGAGGCGCGCTGCTGTCTAATATACCTTGCAACGGCTTTGTAATGATAACACAAAACAAAGCCGTTGTACAGTAGAATATTTATAAAAGTTATTGCACTAGATTCCTTATTTAATGCCGCGTTTTTTACGTATCAACAGTACTGTAATAATGCCTCCGGAAATCAGAGCAAAAGACGCGACAGCGATTGTTATGTACATGATTTTAGCACGTTGCTGCGCGTTTCTCTCATATGAACCTATTTGTGACATATAGTAATCGTATCGCTCTAAGAAGGAGGAGAAAGAGATAGTGCCGCCATATAAAAGTTCACCATTCGGACCGTAACTTCGCGACATCTTATATGCATAATAATCTGGTGCAAATTGTTGAAAGTTCTCTAAGGAGTATTCTTCAGCTGATGTTTCACAATATTCATAATACAGTACCTTCGTTTCATCTTCATAAACATAATAAAATGCTGGTTGATCTGCACCAAAAACAGTAACTGATTTAATTTTATTCGAATCATTTGATGTGATAGCAATATAATCCTGCCAACAATGTGGTATTTTTGCATATTCATCAACCAATCTAATACAAACTTCATCACCTGTTTTTTCTTCACGAACGCGAACAAGTGTGTCGTTTAAAAAAATAATATAATCTTTTTTCGACTCACTATCTCCAATATTTCTTAACTCTTCTAAAGATTTATAAGATTCTTTCCAGTAAATCCTCAAATACACTTGCATTGCCACTGCACCTGTAAAATCATATTCTGCTAATGACTCATCATATAACTCCTTATTAAGAAGATTAATATTTACTTCTTCAATTGGATTAGTGCCAAAAATATCAGTTGTATTTATTTGTGTTTCATTATTTTCATCTGCTTGTGTCTCCGCTAACACAGAGCTATATCCAACTAAGCTTGTGCACATTATCACAAATACAAGTAATAGTGATAGTAATTTCTTTGTTGTTTTCATAAGCTATTCACTTCCTTCAAAAAAAGTCCTTACACTATGTATAACAATAAAATTCGCATTTTGTCTCAAAATCTATTGTTAATTATTTTATAAACGTTTCTATTCTCCAAACATATCATCAATAACAACAACTCTTACCGGCACTCCGCCCTCTGCCAGCTTCTCATACTCTTTCTGAAATTTACCTGTACCTTTTTTGAATACATCTGATAGTTTTATCTCCAAAACAGGTGACTCTTCAGTAATCTTCAAAACTTCCGGAGGATTATCTGTAAGCCATGTCTGAATAATTTCTTTCCATACATTTTCATACTCGTAATAATCGTTATTAATACCCCAGTTTGCAATGCTAAGATATTTAGCTTCTCTCTCAAAAGATGTAAGACCTTGATCTCTGTAATTTTCTTTACTTGCATTTTGCTGCACCGGTCCATCTATTTCCTGAGCAATTTCCACATTGGCAGGCAGGCTGCTTCTTATATAGTCCATTGACCATTGATGATTAAAGGCTGGTGCATCGTCAAGCCATATTATGTCAACATTTTCACAAAGATCAACAAAACCAATAGTGCCTCGCTTCTTAATCGCGCTATCCCATACACATCCCAGCTGAATTGTTATCTTAGTATCCGGACAAACTTCCTTTTGAGCAGCAGCAAGGCTGTCGATAACTGACTTGAGCTGACGATGTCTGAATATATACCAATCCTCTCCCCAAACTGACTTTTCAGAACAAGAAGGAGCCTTTATTTTATTAAAGTCTGAATAATATGACCCCCAGGCATCATTCAACGCATCAATTGTTCCGTACTTGTTACGTACATACTCACTAAAAGCTACAATAGATTTATCACAATAATCATAATCCCCTGCATTCCAATATTCTGTCTCGCAGTACTGAGAGAACGCCGGCAGATAGAAAAGAATATCATCACCGTATAGATCATTAAAATGTTTTACAGCATTCTTATAAAAATTAGCTGCCATATCTACGCAATGATCACAAGAGAAAGAAAACATTACTCTGTTATAATACGCACCGCCGGAACAAAGATTACCGTCTTTGTCAAGCTGTACACACTCTTTGGGGATTAGCGTATCTTCTTCCGAGCGTGAAAAGTCAATAGAAATAGCTACTTTAAGTTTCTTTTGATTTACGACATAATCTACCATCTCGTCATATCCGCTATAATCGTATGTACCTGCCGTTTTCTCTACGGATTCCCACGGAATATGAATCTTGATAGCATTAAATCCCGTTGCAGCAGCTCCGTCTACTAATGCCTGAAAACTCTCCTGAGTATTTTTATAGAAATTCCAGATGCGGAAGATAAAATAACGTTCCCCTATTTCCCTTTGCACGATTTCAGGACCTTTTTCCTGTTCATCCGTACATGCACTTAATCCTGTTAGTAATAACAAGCTTGCCAGTATAAGGCAAGTTATTTTCTTGAATTTCATATTCTATGCATTCCTTCCGTATTATGCGTTGTTTATCAATCTCATTTTATCAATCATACATAATGTAAGTCAATACGAATATGGCATAAATTGATATGCAAAAAGCGGCAGTAGCTACTCTCTACTGCCGCCTTTTGACAGACTGTATCTTATATCTTTTCTTTAATCTGATTAATTCTCTCGCAAACGCTTTCATACATAGCCGTATATTTTGCAAGCTTTGCTTTTTCTTCGTTAACAACCTTCTCAGGAGCTTTGCTTACGAAAGACTCGTTGCCCAGCTTAGAGTTAACTCTCTTGAGTTCACTCTCAATAGTCTCCTTCTCCTTTGCCAGACGCTCCAGCTCTTTCTCAAAGTCGATTAATTCACTAAGAGGAATATAAATCTTCGCATTAGCCACAACACCTGTAACGGCATCTGCCAAATCAACATCCTTGATGTCTTCAGCACTTACAGCAGCTGTAACATCGGAAGCAGATGCAAGTCTGTCAAAGAAAGCCTTAGATGCTACAAGCAGGTCGCATGTGTACTGCTCCGGTACAACTACAGCCAGATGAGCTTTTCTTGACGGAGGTACATTCATACCCTGTCTGATATTTCTGACAGTACGGATAACTTCAATAATGAACTCCATGTCTTTCTCATCTTGCTCATAATTATTAATTTCCTCAACCTCAGGCCATTTTGAGATCATGATACTTTCAGCATCTTTATACAGACTCTGATATAGCTCTTCTGTAACGAATGGCATAAATGGATGCAGGAGCTTCATGCATTTTACGAGTACATCATTAAGAACATACTGCGCTTCTAATCTGGTTTCATCAGCCTCGTTAAAAAGTCTTGGCTTAACGATCTCAATATACCAGTCACAGTATATATCCCAAATGAAGTCATATACTTTATTCAATGCTACACCAAGTTCAAATTTATTAATGTTCTCTGTAACTTCTGCAATTAACTTGTTGCAAGCAGACAGTATCCACTTATCCTGTGTTGTAAATTTGTTTCTGTCTACCTGTGAAAAGTCGGGGTTCTCATCAAAGTTCATCAAAACGAATCTTGTTGCATTCCATACTTTATTAGCAAAGTTACGAGCTGACTCAACCTTCTCAAGGAGGAATCTCTGGTCATTTCCCGGGCTATTACCGGATACAAGAGCAAATCTCAAAGCATCAGTACCGTATTTGTCAATGATTTCCAATGGATCGATACCGTTTCCTAATGACTTAGACATCTTACGTCCCAGACTATCTCTAACAAGGCCATGAATAAGAACGTGATCAAATGGCTTTTGATTCATTTGTTCAAGACCTGAGAAGATCATTCTGGCAACCCAGAAAGGAATAATGTCATAACCGGTAACAAGTACGTTTGTGGGATAGAAATATTCCAGGTCCTCTGTCTTATCCGGCCAACCAAGTGTGGAGAAAGGCCACAAAGCTGAGCTGAACCATGTATCTAAAGTATCTTCATCTTGTTTGATATCATGACTTCCGCACTTAGTACACTTATCAGGCATACTGCGGTCTACCATTATATGGCCACATTCCTGACAGTAGTACGCAGGAATTCTATGTCCCCACCAGAGCTGACGAGAGATACACCAATCCTGAATATTCTCCATCCAATGCATATATTGCTTACCAAAACGCTCAGGTACGAACTTAACATCGCCATTCTTAACAGCTTCTATAGCAGGCTCTGCCAGAGGCTTCATTCTTACATACCACTGGTTGGATATAATCGGCTCAATTACTGTACCACAGCGCTGACAAGTACCTACATTATGACTACAAGGCTCTACCTTAACAAGAAGTCCAAGCTCATCCAGATCCTTTACGATCTGAGCTCTTGCCTCGTATCTATCCATACCCTCGTATTTACCACCATTTTCATTAATGATTCCTCTTGGTGTCATTACGTTGATTTCTGGCAAATTATGTCTCTTACCAACCTCAAAGTCATTGGGGTCATGAGCAGGAGTAATCTTAACTGCACCTGTACCAAAACCAAGCTCAACGTAATCATCTGCAATAATCGGAATCTCCTTATTAACCAAAGGTAACATTAGAGTCTTACCGATTAAATGCTGATATTTCTCGTCATTAGGGTTAACAGCAACGGCTGTATCGCCAAGCATAGTCTCAGGACGTGTTGTAGCAATTGTCAAATATCCGCTACCATCTGTAAGTGGATAATTAATATACCAGAAGCTACCATTTTGCTCCTCGTACTCAACCTCGATATCTGAAATTGAGGTATTACACTTAGGACACCAGTTGGTAATTCTGATTCCTTTATAAATGAGACCTTTATTATACAATTTTATAAATACCTCTAAAACCGCCTTAGACAAACCTTCATCCATTGTAAATCTGAGACGTTCCCAGTCGCATGAGCTACCTAAACACTTAAGCTGGTTTACAATTCTGTTTCCATAAAGTTCTTTCCACGCCCAGGCTCTCTCTAAGAATCCATCTCTTCCGATATCGTCCTTGGATACACCTTCCTTAGCCATTGCATCAACAATCTTTGCCTCTGTAGCAATAGAAGCATGGTCTGTACCAGGTAGCCACAATGTGCTATAGCCCTGCATTCTCTTTGTTCTGATAATAATATCCTGCAGAGTATTATTGAGGGCATGTCCCATATGGAGCTGTCCTGTTATGTTCGGTGGTGGGATAACTATAGTATAAGGTTTCTTATCATGGTCGACGACGCCTTTGAAATACCCTTTTTCTTCCCATTTTTTGTACATACTGCTCTCAATAGCAGCGGGATCGTACGTCTTTGCCATGTTATCGGCTTTTCCCATAATAATGCATCCTCCTTATTTTAAAAATTCATACGGAGTTAATTATAACCTATCTCATTTTAAATGCAAGATTGAATAATCTATGTTTTTATTTTATTTTAAAAAAGGTCCGATACTGAAAAGCATCGGACCTTTTGCAAATAATCTTAGTGCTATTATGTTAAATCAAAATCAATAATAGTAATAGTTGCCGTACGCATCTAAATCGCCAAATCCATATGCTGCGCCTGTTATTAAAGAAATAACAAATAACACACCAAACAAGATAAGACAGATCAAGCTGAAAATCTTACCAATCTTACCCATCTTACTGTTACCGGATTTGTTACCGATACATGATAAAATCATACCCGGAATTGCGTAAACATAACCTGCAATCGCATAACCAGCACCCATCGCAGGTACCAAAAAAGCAAGAAGTAGTGTTAAGAACGCCCATACCAAAGACACAATGCCAAGTACCATACCGATAATAGAGAACACTCTGTCCTTCACCGGCAGACTGGGCTCCTCAGGTGTAGCCACATAAGTTGTATTGTAATCAGGCTGTTGATATTCATACACAGGAGCCTGATATGTAGGCTGTTGATATGTAGGCTGTTGATATGTAGCCTGTTCATATATAGGGGCCTGCTGATTTGCCTGTTGATACAAAGGGGTTGGCTGCTCTACAGGTTGCTGTACAGGCTGCTGTACAGGCTGCTGTACTGGCTGAGCTGCCGGAACTTCAGACTTAGTGCCACAATTTCCACAAAATACATCTGTATCTTGTAATTCTTTACCACAATTACTACAATATTTCATTACTAGTAACCTCCATTTAAATCTCTTACGTAGTATATCATCTTATTATCTATATAACAATATAGGGACACAAAATATTTTCACATTACATTAAACAATTACACTAAGAGAACCAATGTAATTCAGTAAAATGCCAAATATACATAACATTGCAGCAGGGATTTTAAATCTTTCTAAGAAGCTCCTACCACATAGCAGCACGCCAAGTGCGCACGCCGGCACACAGTCTACCATGTAGCGCGCTCCAAACTGATACGCACCCTGAGATCCATGCAATAATACAAGGAAAATATGTATGGCAATTGCTACTAGTATAATGCTTGCTCCTATCCTATCACAATCCATGTCAAATTTTCTATTGGTACGGATTGCTGTATATGAATCCTGTACAAGTCTGTATACCACCGCAGCGGCAAACAATATAAAGATAACGCTTGAAATATAAAAACAAAATCCAAATTTACTATACTCAAGTCCGTTGGACGTAACCTTGGGCATTTCCTTTATAAGAGCATCAACATTACTCTTTATGTAAGATAAAGCGAATTGTCCGTCTTCCTTCTGAGTGGCAAATTCCGGCAAATAATTATGTCCAAACTCAAAAATACTGTCAAATCTTATATAGTTATATACCATATAGCAAAATGCAACTACTGCCGGTGATATAAAATACGTCCATGTTCTAAGTATTTTAAAGTTATGTTTCTTGAAAATAATGTAAATCAGCAGTGGGAAATATAACACCTGGAAAGGTCTGCAACCTACTGCCAGTGCCAGTAAAAACATCGACAAGTACCAACACCATTTGGGCTTAGAGAATACACAGTAAAAAGCTGCCGCAGTGAGACACATTGCCAAAGATTGAGCCATGAACCACACACTACCTGATAGAGTCAGATTAAAAAGAGATGATCCAACTGTAACAAACATCGCCAGGATAAGAGAGGAGTCATTTTTTAAGTTAAATCTCTTGGCCAACAGGAAAATAAACACAAAAGTACCCAAGCCATACATAAAGCTAACAAAATTGCTTGGTGTATTACTACCAAAAATAAAACTAAGGAAGAACATCGGTATGGCCGGCACCGGCGGGAAACTAAGATAATAATTATCTTCATAAATCGCCAGTTCCAGATATGCATACTTATTTACCTCTTCCTGGTAATTCTCAACATCACTTTCTATGATAGCAATCTGTCCTTCTCTCCATTTCATAGCTTGTAATGTGTAGCTATCATACGTATTATGATCAAACATCAGCGAACCATTATCTCCACCTCTTTTGGTGAAAACATGGTCGTAATATGCAATAAGCAATATAAGTGAAAGAATCAAGACTATTGCGGTCCTGACCTTTTCTTTATTAAGAAACGCTACAAAAGAATTTTTCTTCATATTATTCACCGATTATAATAGATCCTTGATTTTGGATACTAAATCTTCCGAAAATAAATCTGTCATATTACCCGATAAAAATCTTATCAAAAGCAATACACCGAGTACCAGAAGTACAGTACAAAGAATACTGATAAGATGCCAGATCAGTCGCGCTCTTGCGTAATTCTTACGTGTGATATTTGTACCTGCAAAAGCAAACACAATAGAACAGATAAATCCAATAAGTGGTATATTAAATAAATAATGCAACCAGAAGAAAGTGCTTACTTTTGTTAAGTGTGTTGATTCAATTTCCTCTTTTTTTCTGATTTTGAGCTCTTCCTGAGTTGCAGCCAAAGAGATACGATCTCGTTCCAGGCGAGCACGTTCTTCTCTGATATATTCAAGTAAAACAACATTATCCGGAGCAGGAGATGTTTGATATGATTGACTGTGGGTTGGCGTAACAACCTCAGTATTAGCCTGCACAAAATCGTCATCTACCTTATCAGGTTCCTCTATAGATGCCACCGTTTCCTCTACGTGAGTCTGGCTGTCATCCGTTGGTGTTACTGATTCTTCTGTTGATTCTATAGCCACATCATGCTCTATTTGACTTTCAGTAACTTCTGAAGCTACATCATCTATAACATTATTATCTAACTCAGACATGTTGCCCTCCTAAAATATTGCTAAAAGGATTCTAACACATGAAGTCACACAATGTAAATACATTAATAATTTTCACGTATATAGGCAATTATCTTTTTTTCCAAATGAGGATAATGCAAACAGCAGCTATTGTAACCGAAACACCACAACCAATAACAAGCCACTTAATATTCGGTCTATGATTTTCCTCAAGCACAACAGCAGGAGAATCAGGGGTTGCTTGTTCTGTGCTATAGGGCTGTTGCGTAGGTGCCTGGGTTGCAGGTACTTCTGTAGCCGGCGCTGTAGTCACCGAACTTGTAGCTTCGGGAGTTTGTGTAGGTGTTGGTGCTACAGGCTCAGGTGTTGTGTCACCCGGGGTAAAAAGAGGTCGCTTTGTAGGTCCGGGCTTAATCGTGGGAGTAGCCATATCAAGACCCATATCCTCTGATGCAGTCACTTTAAGATTTGCCACAAACATTTTTGTAGAGTATTCTATATATAGATATATAGGCCCCTTGTAAGTCTTATCCAGAATTTCCATAGAGAGGTTCTTTGGATTTGCAAGAGCACCCTCTGTAGCGGAAGTGATTTTTGCAGTAGCAACAATGTTTTTACCATTGGGGTCAGCAGAAAATGACACGCGATTCTTTGTTATGCCGGATGAATTTGTAACATAATCAAATGTAATAGATGATATCATAGACATATCATATTTATCTCCCAAATATAGCGAAGACGGAGCATGTGTTGTACCATAATTGGATATCAGCCATAAATACTCCTTTTTACTATCCCAGCTTCTATAATTGCAACGGAGATTCACGACACCATCTGCGTAATACTCATCATACTCGGCATCGTTCCCTAATAATCGGACACCTAAAAGCTGCCAATCATACTCAATTACCTCGGCTGCATATACATTAGCAGGAGCAATATATAATATATTACAAATTATAAATATAACAAAAGCGATAGATAATTTCCTCACCTTTTGAACACCACCTTTTATATTGAGTATGCTTTAGTCTGCATAGAATACAATGTCTGTATCATATGTCAGATATGTAGGATATCTGCCTTTTATATAAATTACATCAATATCTTCTGATGCGTTATAAGGAATAATCGGTCTCATGATTATCTTTGTGGCACTTGTTGATTCATCTATAACAACAGGGGCAGACCAGGTAGCGCCATAATCCGTAGTGGTCCATTTCTCCATTCTGTATAAGTCCCCTTCTCTTCTGGCAACATAGAGTGTCTGCATATCTTTTTTGTCAAATGACAAACCACCAAAATACATATTGCCAACAACAGCCGCCTTACCGGAGTCACAAATATAATTGTTTACCCATTGCCCCTTAGCATTATCATAATATGCGTAATAATATTTGCTGTTGTATCCGTCATTACCAACTCCGTATAACACACCTACCCTGTCTCCCATATATGAAACATCATATAGTCTTGTGTGTTCTCCTTCTTTGGCCTCGTATACCACATCAAAATCTCTGGGGCTGAGAACATTGGTAGCTGCTACATTCAGGTCTCCCAGAAGCTTGTCACCTGTTGTATATATTTTTCCATCCTCATCAAAGTATCCGTATCTGATATTCTGATCAGGTCCGTTTACAGGGTGCGCAGTCATAAATACATTTATCTTGCCTTCTTGTTTATCCTCTTGTGTCCATAAATAAAACTGTTTTCCCAGTGGTTCTGTAAGCCATACAATCTCGTCAGTCCAGGTATCTTCAACCCAGTTGTATATTCTTGTAGACCAATGACTCATTGAATATCTGTAGAAAATTCTGTATTCAGAATCACTGATTTTATGAAGCTGAATATATGTTACTGTGCCTCCACTTGTTATGCGTTGTTCCTCACCGAAGCTTGTTATGTCCTCCGGTTCATTGGATATTCTCCACCTTATAAATTTGTCAGCACTATGGCGGGCATATACTGCAAGGATCTTTCCGTTAGGGAGGATTGTAAGAGCTGCTGAGTTATGGTCATCTTTCTCAAAATCAGCCAGATTGCTATAATTAAATTCTGCCTTGTCATGATCAAATGATGCCAGTGACATTTGTCCTTCTTCATTTACATATGACAAGTAAGTTTGATTCTTCTGGCCTTTGTATCTGAAAGCAAGGGCGTTTGTCCACCATGTATAACAACCATCTCCTGCAAATACAACAACCTCACCCGGAATTGTTGTTCTGTCTTCTGTTACTTCCGGTGTCGCAGTAGGCTGTGCGGTAGGTTGGCTTGTTGGCTTTGCGGTAGGCTGTACTGTAGGCTTCACAGTTGCGGTAGGCTTTACCGGAGCCGCGGTTTTATTGTTACTATTTGATAATTGTGAATCGTCGCTTCCTGTCGAGAAGTAGCCCCAACACATGCCGAATACAGATGCTCCGCAAAGGACAGCCACAACTAATGTTAATAAGATTTTATACTGCTTTTTCACCGATTTTCTCCTTGAAAATATTTTTTTCAATTATATATCTAAATATAAACTTTTTCAACATTTGTTCATGGGATACAATAACTTCATAACATGTCTGCAGAGATATTGTACAGACAATATCATTAAGTTTTTATGCCATCACTTTTCTTTGACAAAATTAACTATTCCACCCGCAGGTATATCTGACTCATATGTTCCGTTTGTGTATATTAATGCATTGCCAGATGTATTCCAACAATCTATAGCCGTAACAACAACCGCATAATTATCAAGGCAGTCAAGATCACTAAATGTGTAAGAATAGTGGAGTGATGGGATGCCTTCGTCATTAGGATAGAAAACTTGTTGGGATGCAATTTCCTTGTGATCTTTGACAACATATTTTCCTCTCACATTAGGTGCATATATTTGAATTTGATAATACAGAGCAGGTCCTGCGCCACCTGTTTTGCAAGCATCAAATGAAACTATTAATTTATTTTCTATTTGTTTAATATCTAATATTGCATTTTCCTGGAACATGCACTTTGCTACAGTGTCAATTCTATCCTTTGTATAGATATCTCTTTTACCAGGACCGATTTCCCATTTTTCACCAATAATCTTACCGTTATATGTATCTACTCTAGTAATAGCAACATTATTGTTCTGATCCACTTGTAGATAAACAGCCTGACCAAAGGCGTATATATCACCCAAATCCAAAAAAGGATCTTCACTAAAGCGCTCATAGCCGTTTACACGGTAATAGTTCTGGCCACCGCAATGGATATTGGTAAATTTATAATCCTGGTTAATGGAGTCTTCTCTTGCTACAGAATTATGTACATGTCCTGTGAAACATATTACCTGAGGAAAACGCAGTAGCACTGCCCTAACCATACTTATATCCGGTACATGCACTGTTACAAAAATCGGTTTATCAGGGTCTGCGTCAGTCTCCGCTTGCAATGTCTTACGAAGCCATGTCAGAATTTTGTTTGCCGGAGCGCCTGTACCAGATTGGCCGTTCCAATCCAACGCAAAGAAATTATATCCCTTTATCTTTGTCCATCTGACACCTTGTGCTCTTGCCTCTTCTGTCTCAAGATTAGAAGAATAATATTCCTGTCCGAAAGTATCTGTGAAAACTTTCTGTGCGGCTTCTGTTGATTCTGAATGAGGTACGTCATGGGAAGGACCCAAACAATACACCATCTGAGACGGAGATGCAAACTGCTCGTAAATATTCTTGAATTTCTCAACCTGCGCCGAAGATAAACTTATTGCTGTAGTATTAGTCAAGTCTCCTGCAAAGATATATGCATCCGGCGATACATTTGCATTTTTCATAAATCTCATCGCTCTGGTAAAGCTCTCTTCAGTGTTATTATCTCCCATATGTACATCACTCATAGCACACACAGTAAGCGCCATGTCACTTACGCCCAGAAGATGGGCATCATTCTGCGGTTCAGGAGATGCTGTCGGAGAAGTAACAGACGGACTACTGCAACCAAATAAGGATGTGACTAGAATTACAAGAATTAAAACAACACTTAGATATTTTTTTCTCATGACTACATAAGCTCCTTAATAAATTATATTATTTAACGTCCCATAGACTAGTCAAAAAATGACAACCTTTTGGGTAAATATTGTTTGCGAGTATATCATATTTGTTATGTTAAATCAATTTTTTGCAGATGTGATAGTGTCAAGATAATCTATTTACGATAATTGTTTACTTCATTAACTCGTCTGTTATATGAATTATTTCCGGTGCAATTTTTGCTCGTTCCTTAATCAGAGTACGATTATATATCGGATATGCTGCACAGATAAATATAATACCAACTATCCCAATAACCACACCAATCGGGAGCGCTGCATTCTCAAATTTTCCAAGAAGTTTGTCCAGATCAGTCATAAACAAACTCATACCAAAACCCAGAATCAATGTGCCTATCACCCCAACAATAAGCGAGAGCATTGTAGCCTTCTGGACAACATTATTATCGAGCCTGCGCAAATATGCAATTTTGTCCTCCTTTTCACAGAGGTCTTTGCTAACATATTTGCTGCGTATTTTTTTTATTTCTTCCTGCTCAGCTGCAGAATAAGTATAACTAAACGACTCTTTATTCTCCATTTTTACTACTTTCCTTTCTGATTCCTATTGAAGATTTTATAATCATATATATAGACATTGTAATAACAGTGATGCTTATGCCGGCACCTGTCAGAGCAATCATTAACCTTTTGTGTTCAATAAGCATGTCCTGTCCAAACTGTGAAAACATGGCAGTTTGCAATGCCAGAAGTGAAAATAAAGACGCTGACAGAGCAATTGCTTTTGTGGTCATTATAACAGGACTATTATACTTTCTGTGCTTAACCATGCTTACTATAGCATGTATGGTTATATAAAATGTATAGATTGCCACAGCATATATCAGGAAACCGTGATATTCAAAGCCTCTTTCCTGATATAACATCATAAGCACTGCGCCGGTAAGGCTAATGTTTACAGTCAGTAATATTGCAGAACAGGTTCTATTTATTTTCAGTTCACCTGTGTGATTGTTTCCAATGCCATTTTTCCTCACATATCTGGCTAGTATTAATCTCATAATAACCAAAATAAGGTAATATACAGCCAACAAAATAAACCATGCAGATCTATACAGAAAAAAAGATAATATGTTTATTCCCACATATAACAAATTCATACAAAGCGTTATGTGCAAAGAGACTCGCGTACGAAAAGCCGGTTCCGACATGTATCTATTTATCACAGGAGATTCTTTAATCTTGTTATATAGTCCGGACATGTTTCTTCCCTCTTATTGCGCTCTGCTTATTGTAACGGTGAATACCGAACCTTGATTTACAACACTCTCTACACGTATCTCGCCTTGCATAATATCAATAACTCGTTTAACCAAAGCAAGTCCAAGGCCATTGCCTCTTGTAGAATGAGAAGTATCGCCCTGGTAAAACTTTTCAAAAATATGAGCGCCTACTTCCGGAGACATGCCGCAACCAGTGTCCGCCACTCGCACTATTGCATGATGTTCTGTTGTCTTTAATGTAACAGTCACCTTACCACCTGCAGGGGTAAACTTAAATGCATTTGAAAATAAATTGTTCCACACAAGGCTCAAAAGCTCGGCATCTGCCAGAACTCTAACATTTTCTTCAATATCTGTATCAATCTGTATACCATTCTTTTCCCATACTGTTTCATATTGAAGTAAAGATTCACAAAGCTGTTCTCCAAGATTGAACTCTACTGCATTAGGATATATTTGTTGATTCTCAAGTCGGTTAAGTTTCAGGATATTGGTCATCATATCTGCCATTTGGCGAGCACTTTCTGTAACGCCTCTTGCATACTCCAGTCTCTTTTCTTCAGATAAATCCGGTGTTTGAAGTAGTGTTCCGTAATTACGCATCACACTAAGAGGAGTCTTCATTTCATGAGATACATTGGCCACAAAATCTGTGCGCAAAGTCTCCACACTACCAAGCTCTTGTGCCATTTTATTAAAGCAATCAATTACATCATTAAACATGCCGTCCGATGCAAATTTATTTCGATGTTCTATTCTGACAGTAAAATCTCCTTGCATAATCTTATCCGCAGCCTGTTTAATTCTATTTACAGGTCGCTCTACAGTAAGTTTTCTTCTTATGGTGTCAATCACGGTAAAAAGCAAGCTTAACAGTGCTACATTCCAAAAAGTCAGTTTTGCGGCAGCTTCAATATGTTCTGCGGTTAGCACAATGCCCATAGTTTTTGACATTATAGAAACAAATAATGCTGTACAGCAAGTAATTGCAAAGGCTACAATGGTGAAAAAAACAAAAAAGTGATTTAGCGCATGTAAAATTGTTTTTATAGCGGATTTTCTTTTCACTTTATCACCGCCTTATAGCCCAGACCGTGCACCGTAACAATCTCAAAGTCTTCACATTCAGTAAGTTTGCTGCGAAGCTTTGTCATATAAACATCCACTGCTCTTGGTGCTGTTTCTGTGTCAGCATCCCAGAACTCGTCCATAAGCTGAGTTCTGGTAAAAGTTTTCTTTGGATAAGAAAGAAGCTTATACAGTATGCTGAATTCTCTGTTTGTCATGGGAATCTCTTCATCATTAAGATACGCAGTATGTTCATCAGCGTCCATAACAAAGCTGCCTATCTCAAGTTTCCTGTTTGATGCAATCTTAGCGCGTCTGAGCAAAGCTCCTATACGCAGAAAAAGCTCATCAAGATCAATAGGCTTTACCATATAATCATCTATACCAATACGGAAACCTCTTTGTTTAGAGGCAATATCATCACGGGCCGTCATAAATAATATGGGAATATCAGTGTTCAATTCACGGACGTTTTTAGCAAATTCAAAACCGTCTATTCCCGGCATCATGATATCAGACACGATCAGATCATATACATTTTCGTAAAGGGCATCATACGCCTTTGTAGCATCGAGGCATCCTGTGGCCTCATAACCACTATGATTCAAAAAGGAGCAAACTGTCCTGTTTAGCTCCTTATCATCTTCTACAACTAATATTCTGAACATGAGCATCCCTCCGCATAATATCTTTTGACATTATACAGAATAACACTCAAATGTTAAAGTTTTGTTTAAGTCTTTACACCAAACTTGTTTTCTTAAGCACAAGTTGCTGAATGCTTCCCAGTCCAATTCATAATTATATTACTTTAATGCATCTATTCTTGCTTGTGCAGCTGCTTGACGCTCCTTTGCTTCTGCAATCTTAGCATCGCGATCTGCCTGCATCATCGCTTTGCGCTTGTCCGGATTGCGAATTGCTTTTGCTTCTTCAAACTGAGCCTTGGACTCGGCCTTTGCTGCTGCAAAGTTTGCTTTGTCTACTTCATGCTGTGCCTTAGCACTTTCCTTCATATCTTTAAATGCGTTTTTGAAAAATTCTCCCATTTTGTTTACCTTGCCTTTCCTTATTTTGTACATGTTGATTATAGTTCCTTTGTGTTTTTGGTTTGTTTGTGAAATGTTTGAGTTTTGTTAATTTGTGCTTGTTTTTTCACCGGTTAATTCTGCTGATAATTCTAAAATCCGTTGTGTATTCTTTGCCTTTGCGCGGCTGACTGCTCTGCGGTGAATAGGATACGCAATTATCATGCCAAGGGCTCCTACTACGCCAAGCAATACACCAAGCACGATCATCATAATGCCACTGCCGATTACCTGCATCGCAAGGCACAGCCCAGTGCCAAATATAAGGCTGCTCAATATCCCTACTACAATTGCCTCAACAACGCCGGCTTCTTGTACTTGTTTATCAAGTCGCCTGAGTTCTTCTAGTTTGCTTTCTGTTTGAGGCAGATATTTTTTACGTATCTCCAGGATTTCTTTGTTTTCTTTTGCTGAATAATTGCAGTTGAAAGTTATTTCCTGCTGCATATGATTATTTATCTCCTGTAAGTCTTTTTTTGCTTCGTCTACAGTTTCATTTTCTTTTGTGAAAACTTTTTCTATGATTTTGTCGCTTACTTTATTAAAACCATCAACTGTGCCTTTTTCAATCTTTTTATAGCCTTCTACTACGCCTGTTTCGATTTTCTTGTAGCCTTCTACTACTGTTTCTGCAATTTTTTCGTTTGTTTCTTTTAATTTTGACATGTTTCATCTGCTCCTTTATTTAACTTTACGAGCAGAATTATATTATGGGGTTGTTTTGGGTTTGTTTGTGAAATGTTTGAGTTTTGTTAATTATGGAAAATTGATAAAAAAACAGCCAAACTAAAATGTTGTTTAGTTTGGCTGGGAGGTATTAGTTTGAAGTAGTTAATAATATGACAAATGCTTATTCAATTAAATACATATCAATATAAACCTGAACAGCTACAAAACTATCTAATTTTGTGATTTTTCCCTTTACTCCTATCTTACGCCTTAACAAACTTCTGGTTTGAGCTCTTAGGCTTGTCGGGCATAGTCATTTTCAGCTTGCCTTCAGCAACAAGCGGGCCAACGATCTGCGTCATTACATGGTTTTTAGATTTACCTACAAAAGCTACGATTTCTGCTCTTGTTCTGGGTACAGAGCAAAATTCCACAAGTGAATCGGCTACAGGCATTGTTTCTGCAAACAGACCGTTTTTCATAACTACTTTGAATTCGCCGTGAACGACAGAAAACAGCGGCGCGGGAAGTCCTGCACTTGCAAATTCACTGCGCATAGTGGGAATGCCTGAATAACTGTTTTCAGTTACGTTCAAAAGCTCAAGCATATTAGCAAGCGCGGCGTTTCGTGTTTCTGGACGAACCTTACCAAGTGCATCGATAGAGATCTTTCCGTACAGACCACCGCTGTTGATGATTTCCATACGGTCGCGGTACATCTCAATGCGAATGGGAACATTTTCTGTATGAACACTGTAATCACGATGTACCAAAGCGTTAAGGACCGCTTCACGAACGGCCTTTATCGGATATTCGGGTTTGTCTGCCCGCTGTCCGTTATCGTTTATAATTGTCTTGGTGCGACTATTCTTACGAACAAATTCAACAGCTTCTTCAAGCATATCGGGAATTGCGCCGGTAATACGTTTCTTATCAATAAAGCGCTCGCCGTCACTGCCAACCACGCCTTGCTCTGTCCCAGGGAGAGACACCGCAGTGATACAAAGCTGTGGGAAATAGCTTTGTGGATATTTTGAGAAGGTCATAAGTCCTGCAAGCGTGGGAACTCCGTCATTGGTAATACCCATTAGCTCCAAGATTTCCTCTTCGGAAACATTCTCTGCAAGGTTCTTCCTCTCACTTTTAACAGCGGCAAGATAAGCACTCATTCGCTTTTCATCGATCATATTGAGTTTGCCGTTTTCGACAACGCGAATATCATCACGAGTTCTCTTTCGGAAAGCTTCGTAGCTATAAATTTCGTATTCGCTCATTGGTTCATCGTACTCGCCGACACGCACGTAAGAACCCTTTATACGACCTACACCTTTATAGAACACAGGACGCTCGGAAATATCAACACCAGGAATTTCAGCAGACACAACCATTTTTCCGTCAAGCTCACAGACCGTGAACAAAGCGCGGACGGATGGCTCCATTTGCTTGCACTGCTCGGTCACTTTCTTTTGAAGATCCTGGGCATCATATACGCCTTTGATAGCATAGTTGTCTGCTTCATCAACACCAAAAATGATAATTCCACCTTCGTCTTGGTTGGAAAACGACGAAAGAGTATCAAATAATCTCGTAGGACAGCCTTGTGTTGCCGCCTTTAACTCGATGGTTTGAGATTCGGATTTTATATCTAAAACGATTTTTTTAAGAGCTTCAGTTTGCATGAATGCTTCCTCCTTAAAAATACTGCCTTTATCATACACCTTTTTAATCAAAAACTGCAATAGTTAACGGTTAAAATTCAAGTTTGAACGAAAATAAATCAGAATTAACGATTTCGTTCATTCTAATCGTTAATTTTCAATTCATTCTTTGCACTTTTGATATGTGCGGTTGTAGTGAAACTTTCTCAATTTTTTTCGTAACACGATATAACACAACACGTACGGCAGTAAAGTCAGACGTGTATTTTCGTCATAAAATTTTTCCAATTTAAAACGAAAAAAGTTGAGCCTATGTAAATGATACAATTTTTCCGTCTTTTTTGTTTTGATAAATAGTTGCCATATACCTCTCTCTTTCTATGCAAATCAAGAGAGTTGTTGACCTTTTTGTTGACCTCGCCCGTTCCCGTCAGGATTTTCACGCAACAAAAAAGCCTCACAAACCACATGTTTGCAAGGCTTCTTACCAGCGCGCCCGGCAGAGATCGAATCCACAACCTTCTGGTCCGTAGCCAGACGCTCTATCCAATTGAGCTACGGGCGCATGGCTTGCATTATACTATTCAAAGTTGACCCTGTCAATAAAAAAATTCACTTTTAACTTGCTTTCTTATTTGAAAAACTAAACGCAACTGTATAGCTTTTTCATCTAGCATAAAATACTTTTTAGTTTTTGAAATTCTACTGGGAAAATTCAAAAACTACAGTGTAATTAGCAGGTTACAGCAAGTTTATTTCTGCTGGTTTTTGAAATTCTACTGGGAAAATTCAAAAACTACAGTGTAATTAGCAGGTTACAGTAAGTTTATTTCTGCTAGTTTTTGAAATTCTACTGGGAAAATTCAAAAACTACAGTGTAATTAGCAGGTTACAGCAAGTTTATTTCTGTTGGTTTTTGAAATTTTGCCGGGAAGATTCAAAAACCAAACGCTATAGTCTTATATTTTTCAATAAAATGTTAGTTTTACAACTAACATTGATATAGCGCATGTGTAATCCATGTCAATTATCACAAAAAACTCTTGACAACTCTGATCCGATGTGTAATACTTGCATTAATACAGATAATACAGATAGCACAGAAGGGTTGTAAAATGAAATTCAATTTTCCGGGAAAACAAGATGTATACATTGAAGTTGCTGATTACTACAAGAAGCTTATTCAAGCCGGCGTATATGTGCAGTCTGATAAACTGCCGTCAGTACGTAGCGTCGCCGGTGAGCTGGGAATAAATCCCAACACCGCTGCAAAAGCCTACGCACTCTTAGAAGAATGGGGCTATGTATGCGCACTTCCCAAAAAAGGAGCATATGTTACCTATACTCCACAAAACACGGAGGCAGAAAGTACGCAGGAAACAGAAAATTTTTCACCGGAAAACAACCCACTATGGACTATCTGTGAAAATACAGTTATCGCTTTGAAAAAAAGCGGAATTACAAAAGAAAAGCTATTGGAAATTATCGAGGAGGTGTATCGTCGTGATTGAGATAAAAAATCTATCCCATTCTCTTGGAGGCAACAAAATATTGGAAAACGTGAATTTAGAAATCCCCGATGGGTGCATAATGGGACTTGTCGGCATAAACGGAGCAGGAAAAACCACACTTTTGAGACTTCTTTCAGGCGTTTATAAGCCAGACAGTGGTGAGATTTTGTATAACGGAAACGAAAATCCACAAAATGAAAAAACGCGAGAAAAAATATTTTTCCTTGCAGACGATCCGTATTACACAATGTCATCAACAGGAGACTCTATTTTTAAGCTGTACAAAACACTATACCCTACAGCCGACACTACTTTATTCGATTCCATATTAAATAAATACAACTTGAATAAGAAAAAACCACTGAGAAACTTTTCAAAGGGTATGCGCAGACAGGTGTTCGTAGCATTAGCAATGGCTATAAAGCCCGACTATTTATTACTGGACGAGGCTTTTGACGGACTTGATCCTTTGGCCAGAAAACAATTCAGAGATACCATAAATCAATACGTAGAAGAAAACGATACCACGGTAATTATTTCCAGTCACTCCCTCAGAGAACTTGAAGATTTTTGCGATATGTATGCTTTGATAGATAATCACACTGTGTCAAGCTCTGGTGATATTTCTGAAAGAGTCAGCAACCTTCAT
The DNA here is from genome assembly GCA_015069185.1 of Oscillospiraceae bacterium. Classification (GTDB taxonomy): domain Bacteria; phylum Bacillota; class Clostridia; order UBA1212; family UBA1255; genus SIG424. Next base: position 50,137 of record SVJB01000008.1, on the reverse strand, counting down.
AAATATCAGCTTGCTTTTGCAGGAGAAGTACCAATCAAATTACTTGAGGCGATTCCTGCAAGTTATCTGGAAATTAACGGCAAATTTGTACAAATCATTCTTGACGCTGACAAAGACACAATAGAAGCTATTTTAAAGAGCTTGAACCCCACAGTAATGGATGAGATGAAAATGAACTTTGAAGAGACTTTCATATACGATGTTACGACAAAGAAAGGAGACAGAAAATGAAAACTTTCGGCAGATATTTTTGGCATAGATTCAGCACAACGTGGCTCAGACTACTTATATTGTCTATTTTTTCTTTTTGTTTCGCTTTGCTCTGCATTGATACGAGCTCTTACTATTATGAAGGCGTGACTTTGCTCTACTCCACATATGGTCATGCCTCCATTTTATTTATACTATTTGCTTTAGTGATTATAATGCCTGCAATGGAATTCAAACCATTCACTTCAAAGCGCAATATTGATGCGGTATTTTCCTTCCCTCTCAGTCGCACAAAACTTCTCCTTGCCCATTATCTTAATGGCTTAATTCATATTTTTTGCGCATATACAACGTCATACCTTGCGCTAATTTACGAAACGTTTTCTGCGTTTTATAACTCAAGCAACTACGAATATCTTTTAACGATATATTTTATATCTCTATCGCTTATACTTGCATTTTATTCATTTCATTCATTTTTGTATGTCTCAGCAAGCAATCATATTGACGGAATATTCTTCCAGATAATATGGACTATATTTTCTATAATATCGACCTTCTTTTCAGATAGTACACTAATAAATATATTATGTGAAAAAAATGACAAATTTTATTCTAATTGGTTTTCGGTTGTTATGCCATTAGAAGAACTGTTTAATTCTATTGACAAAATACTCAGAAATAGTGTTAAAGCAGAATCACCCAACTTCTTCAACAGCGCTGAAATATTTTTCGGGTATTTCTTCTGGATAATTTTAGGTGTAACAGCTTTCATAGGTATGTTTCTGTCGTTTAATCGAAAAAAAGCTGAAAATATTGGCGGTATTTCTAATTCATGGTTTGGATACAAAGTTGCAATACCTGTAGGAATATTTATGTGGATTGACCTTACTTTCACCACCGTAGGATTTGCCTGGTCAGTAATATTAGGTAGTATTATTGCCACTTCTGCATATTTTGTATACCGAAGAAGTTTTAAACTTCCTATTTACGATTGGCTGATATTGGCTGGATCTTTTGTAATAACTCCATGGCTATTAGAATTTCTCCGTGATTTACTGACAAAAATCATGAAATAAGCCAAAGAATACCTCTGTACATATTTCCATTTTTTTGATATCATATACTTAACTATATATTGTGGAAGGAAATGCGAAATGGCTGAAAAAAGCAGAATAAAACTTAATATTAACGGCAAGATATACACTCTCTTACATGACGAGCCTGAGGATTACATGAGAAGAATTGAACATTTTCTCAACACTCGCGTATCCGCAGCATCTAAGAGTGGCATTCAGCTAGGCGAACATACTGCCGTTATTATGGCATCTATCTCAATTGTAGATGAGCTTTTTAAAACACAAAAGAACTTTAACACATTAAAGAACGAGATTAAGAGAATGATGGACGAATATGATCGTCTTAAGATCGAGAAGCAGGATCTGGAAGATCAGCTGACAAACGCAGAAAACCAGATTGATAATCTGAACAAGCAACTTATTATTGCAAAACAAGGATATTAATATTAATGAACACAAGTAGTTTTTCCGACGCAAAGAAGCTACCTGAGCTTCTCGCCCCTGCAGGTTCTTATGAATGTCTCAAAGCGGCAGTACAAGGCGGAGCAGACGCAGTATATCTGGGACTAAAGTCTAACAATGCTCGCATCGGAGCTGAAAATTTTGATTTCGCAACATTAGAAGACGCCGTATCTTATGCCCATAGCTACGGCGTTAAAGTTTTTCTTACCTTAAATACATTAGTAAATGACAACGAAATACAAGACACCATAGACAGCGCACTCAAAGCAGCAGAGCTGGGTGTAGATGCACTCATTATCCAGGATATGGGCCTTGGTATCAAGCTCCTTGAGCATCGCCGCAAATTCCCCTCAAGCCTTCCACTGGAGATTCATGCAAGCACACAGATGAGTATATACAATGTAAGCGGACTAAAATTCTTAAAGTCCCTAGGCTTTGATAGATGCATCACCGCTCGTGAGCTCAGACTTACAGAACTCGCAGAAATGTGCCACGAGAATATTATGGACATAGAATTCTTCTGTCATGGAGCACTTTGCATATCATTATCAGGTCAGTGTTTGCTCAGTAGCTACTTAAGTGGTGGCATCGAAGGTAGCAAAACATATACCACTCTCCCCCGCAGCGGCAATCGTGGTACATGCGCCGGTCCTTGCCGACTAAAATATGCATTTCAACCGGATGAATTTTCACAGATAAGTAAATTCAACTATAAGCTTAGCCCGTCAGACATAGCAACATTGAATTATCTCGACGAATTAATTGCTACAGGTGTTCACTCCCTTAAGATAGAAGGCCGTCTCAAATCACCTGAATACGTTGCATACGTGACCCGTCAATACAGAAACGCGCTGGATAATTATGCCAGATACGGTACCTCAAAGATTAATCCCGGTGAAAATAGCACTAGCCTTACAAACATGCAGCTTCTCTTTGGCCGAGATACATTTATAAGTGGCAACCACTTCGGATTAATGCAACAAGATGCAATTACTTTAGACTATTCAGGCCGTAAAGGGTTATTCCTTGGCACAATTACGGAAGCACCTACTAAACTGGCTTCACCCAAGGGAATGCCTAAAAATCTGACACTTTTCAGAATCAAAGTAAAAGGATCCGACTGTGGACTTAAAAACGGAGATGGAATTACCATACTTAGGGGCAAGATACTTGCCGGCGGTAGTATAAACAAGATAGAAAAAAACACCAATTCTATCCACATAACAGTAGCCGGAACTGTTGAGGATAATTACTTTTTCACAGAAAAAACAGTTGCGGCCCCAGTATATTACACATTCAGCAGTCAACTTTACGATGATATACATCTGATTATGAAAGATGGATACATCAGAACAAAATCAACTATTACTGCCCATTTTATGGCAAAAACAGGTAGCAAGCCAACATTAACATATACATTTGAAAATATTAGCGCTACTGCCATGGGAAAGATGGATGTACAGCCGGCAACTAACACTCCCGTATCATCTGATAGTATTAAAAGCGAAATATCAAAACTGGGCAACACAAGTTTTACGTGTACAGATATATCGCTTGACATAGACGAAAACATCTTCTTGCCAATGTCAGAAATAAAAAAATTAAGAAGAGATGCTATAGAGCAGCTTTACATAAACATCAGACTTGCAAAAATAGCAAAAAATAGTAATAGCTACCCTACTTACAACTTGACTCAAATACAGGAATTTGTAGAAAATACTGTAAAGCTACCAGACACATCTTTGTATTTTTACAATTATAACGATTTCCTGCGTTACGATTTGAGTAACATAACTAGACCGGTTACCGTGTATCTGCCTATGTTAGTATTCGAAAAAGAATCATTAGCGCTTATGTGTAAACAAAAAATGAGTAAGCTACCGGATAAATCGCTGTTACTTACGTATTTTCCATATATAAATATTGGCAATAATTACAAAGAAATATTAAGCCAGATACAGAGTGCCGCCCCCCATGTTGACGGCTATATGCTATCAAACCCCGGTGATATACAGTTATTTGCCGAATTTGCGACCAGATGCCTATCCGACAAAAAATATATACTTACAGCAGATCATTCGTTTAACGTGTACAACAAGCAAGCTTTGGATTTCTACACAAGTCTCGGTATTAGCTGTGTAACATTATCGCCGGAGCTAAGCGCAAGTCAAGTCAATGAATGTATTGCAAACAGAAAAAATATTAACAAAGGACAAGCAGAGTATATTGTTTCCGGCCCTATTACACTTATGCGTATGCGCTACTGCCTGCTCTCCGACGGAAAATGCAAGCAATGCAGGAAAGCAGATAGTTCTTCTTATATCAGGAAGCTTACTGATACAAATTCAAATACTTTTATTGTGAAAAGCCTTGGCAAAGATTGTCACAACCTACTTCTGAGTGAACCTTTAAAAAGGCAAAAAATACCAGCTGTAAATCTAATTGCCCGTTATAATATTTTATCCATTTAATGGTTGACTTTACTAGCGTAATACTATATACTCTCAGAAAAAGCGACACGCATGTCGCTTTTTACATGTAACTATATTAATGGAGAAAAGAAAAATGGTATCACTTAACAAAAGATGGAAGGAATTCCTGTATGCTGGATCTACATTTGGTCCTAACATTCTCATGGTACTCCTTACAGCTTATTTCACAGACAGTATGAATCCTGCTGGACTTACAGCCGATATTGAAAACTGGAGTTTATCAGGATATGCATTGGTTACGCCTGCACTCTTTGGTGTTCTATGGATGGTGGGTAAAGTATTCGACGGTCTTGTTGATATTCCGCTTGCTTCTTTCACAGACAACCTTCGTACAAGATGGGGTCGCCGCAGACCTGCATACATAATTGCCTTCATCCCTATGGCAATAAGCTATTTATTGGCTTGGACCCCTTTACAGTGGAAAGAAAACAGTGTTGTTAATACAATCTGGGTCACAGTAATGCTGCTTATTTTCTTTGCAGCATACACTCTTACAGTTATGACATTTTATGGAAGTCTTTCCAGTATTTGTAAAGACGAAGATCAAAGAATCAGAGTCGGTAACTTCAAATCATTCTTTGAAACTATCGGTTACTGCATTGTTTACGCTCTCATTCCTGTTTTTATTGGCAAAGGCATAAACATCCGTACTCTTGTTATCTGCGCTTCACCTTTACTTATCACTGTACTTATTCCACTTTTCATAATTAAAGAAGGCGATAAATATGGCGAAGGTCGTGAATATCTTAAGGAGGCTCGCGTAAGTCTCGGTACAAGCCTTAAAATGACACTGAAAAACAAACTTTTCTTATATTGGCTTATTCCTAATTCATGTGCATTTTTCGGTCTTAACATGTTCTTATCTGCACAAAACACATTAATCTCCGGAGTAATGAATCTTGACGCTTCTATTGCAGCTATTATGAATACATGTGCGTTTGCGCCTGTTCCAATAATGCTATTCATTTATTATAAGCTGATAAAGAAAAAAGGCATTCGTTTCAGCTATCAGGTTTGTATGATTTGTTTTGCAGTAGCAATACTTAATTTCTGTGTAGGTAGTGAATATCTCTTCCCCCACTCTCCAACAACACGAATTATTATTGGTTGTGTAGGTAGCGTTATAGGAAGCTTCGCAATAGGTGCTTTCTTCTCAACACCTTACATGATTCCATCACAGATTGCAGCTATGGAATACAAAATTACAGGAAAAGATCACGCTGGCATGTATTACGCAATGCAGACCTTAACCACATCAATCGTTAGCGCCGTATCAATGGGTCTTGTATATGAATACATCAAAAATATTTGTACACCTAAGGTAATCGATGGAGTTAAGGTTGTCGATGAGACATGGAAGGTCGGCGTATCTCTTGTCCCTGCAATAGTAAGCATTGTATGTATCATTGGATTCTTTGCATGCTTTAAGATGCCACGCAACTATACAGAAGAAGTAGTTCGAGACTGTATTGATGAATCAAAGAAACAATGATATACTTCACCTTGAAGGCAGGTATTAAAAAATGAGCTTAAAAGGTGAAACGACAAAACTAAAAATATTACAGACTGCACAAACTCTGTTCACAACAAAAGGCTATGCAAATGTCACTATGAATGACATTTGCATAGCCTGTAATATTTCCCGAGGCGGACTATATCGCCATTTCGGCTCAACTTCAGAAATCTTCACCGGCATACTTAAAGAAGAACAACGACAAGCTCACGAATCTCTGGAAAAAGCTATTCAGAATAAAGTCTCACCAGACAAATTATTGAAAAACTTCATACGTTCTCGTGCATTGAAGGTTACAGATACAGAAAAATGCATAGACAACTGTATTACAGACTTTGCCTCTGAATCACCGGAAAACAAGCAACTTCTTATAGAACGAGCAGAGACTGCTATAACAATAATTGCACAAATTTTAGAATTAGGTGTATCTTCTAATGATTTCCACTGTGAAAAACCAAGGGACACCGCTATACATATACTTACTTGCCTGGAGGGAATCAGCAAGCACAACACGCTCATCCCATTTTCCCCTGCGGAATTGGAACTACAGCTACAGTTGATAGAAAAATCATATATAAAATAATAATTATATTCAGGCAAAAATATTAGCCCTGACACTTTGAGGTAAATTGTATTTGTAGCCTCGCTGTATCATGTTATAAAGCTTAAACGCTGTCATCTCAGGGCTCAGCATAAGCAATCCGCACATAGTATAATAATCAAATCCTTGCTCCGCAAAGTCCTCTATCGTCTCATCGTCAACAAGAAAATCTGCCGCAAACATATTAGCTTCATATTCAGTTGTTGACTTCATATCATAGAGAAATGTGTCATGCAGTGGCCCGGAAAGTGCCATCTCTTTATGAAAAAGATAATGTCCTAATTCGTGAGCCACTATCATGCGTTGTTCATTATAATCAAGATTTGCATTCACAACAATATAAGGATAACCATTCATCATAATAAAATAACCTTTAAGTATTTTAAAGTTATTACGATACGCAATCGTAACCCCAAGTGCATCTGCAAGCTCATAAGGATCATTTGTCTTATATATTCTCTTTATTGTAACAACCTTGTCATGAATGTAATCCCGCATATAACATGTCAACCTTTACTTTTATTTCGTTCTCTTCTCTTCGAATCAAAATAAATATCACTTATTGATTGAAGAAAGGCTTCTTTGTCCTCATCGTCAAGCTCGCCACCTGCAAACAGCGCCTGAGCCTGTTCGATAAGGCGCTGAGCCTGTTTCTTACCTGAAAGACCATACTCCGCCTGAGCTTTCTCAACAAACAGCTCATTTTCTCCCATAAGAGCAAGTTCACGCTCAGACATGAAGTATGTTACATCAACTGACAGTGCATTTGCAAGCTTAATTAATATCTCTGTACTCTGAGGCGTCCTAACCCCGCTCTCGTAATATTGAATACATCTTGAAGTAACTCCCATCTTGTCAGCCAGAGCCTTCTGAGTAAGACCGCTTGTTGCTCTGGCACGTTTAATCTTATCACCGAGTTTTACAGAATCCATAATAATTCACCTTTCATTGAAAATAACCGTTGACACGAACAGCGGTTCATGCTACAATGCAAATCCCATGACGAACGGTCGTTCTGTTTGTATTTTAACTACGCGAACAACTGTTGTCAATACCTTTTTATAAAGAAAATTAATTTTACCAAAGAATGGAAGGAGAATACATATGATGAATCGTGTAATATTACATTGTAAAGTTGATAATTTTTATATTTCTGTTCACGAAGCGCAAAACAATTCGCTGTCTACAACAGCTTTCTATATTTTCAACAATAATACAATTATTGACGTAAACAATAACGCCCGTAGCTACGGTATCAGCAAGGGCGATGACATATATAATATAAAGATAAATGATACAGCAGTAAATGCAATTCCCGCAGATTATGATAAATACTTAGATATAGATAAAACACTTTATAATATCTATTCGCGTTATAGTATGCTATGTGAGTATGCAGGTCCCGGTAAATGTTTTATTGACATTTCTGCCACTGCTTTTCGTATGTATCCAGTTAATATCGCACAGATGATTATATCCGAAGTAAAGAATACACTTGGATTATCAATATCAATAGGAATCAGCTTCAACAAATTATTGGCAGAAATTGCGTCGGACATTGCTATGCCCGGCAGCACAAGAATACTTGCATCGGGGACTTTCAGAGAGCCTTTGTGGGATTTACCTGTCTATAAGATTCCCGGTATCACAAGGCATCTTATTAAGAAGCTTAACAGACATTCCATATATACCGTCAAAGATATAGCCTTGCTGAATCAGGACAAGATGCGCTTAATCTGCGGCAAGCCAGGTATAATATTATGGGAATATGCTTGTGGTATTGATGTCAGAGAGGTCGTCCACAGCAATGTGGACTGTGATATTAGGAGTATAGGAGAAGGCTTTACACAAAAGGGTATTATCGATTGTAATGATGATATAAGACTTATTTTGCTGATCTTGTCACAGAAAATAAGTAAACAACTTCTATCCAATGATGTTAAGGCTTGTGGCATACAGATAATAGTCAGAGACGAACAACTGCGCAACCATGAGTTATCCTCTTTACTATGTCAACCTACGCAAAGTCCGCTTTCCCTAGCGAGACAAGGATATAAATTATTCAAGGATAATTATAATTGGCAATCTGATATCATCTCTATCGCGCTGAAGGCAACAAAGATCGTGCATTCTCCGCAGAACCCTCTAACAGATATTAATAATACACAAAAAAATTCTACTGCCATATATTCGGACTCGGTATCGAGTCTGGCTCACAGTATATACGGCGGTGTCACATATTCCACGACCGGCAGAGATAAGAGACAGACAGACAGCGAGGACCTTAGAAAATTTACCGAATTTTTCTCGGATAAGAGTTGCTAAGAGGTATTCAGCAATTGCATTTACAGTCATAATTGTTATAATAATAGCAGTTTTCGTACTACCAAACAAATCATTATATAGTTAGGAGAAATATTATGAGTGTGCAATTGATACCAACACCTAAAAATTACAAAGTCGGAGAAGAATTCTATTCTTTCCCTGCAACAATCACATCAAACGCCAGTTTTGACCAAGCAGTGTTCGTTTTTTCTGAATATTGTATTAAATTAGGAGTGAGGTTTTCTTATACTCAGCATGGAGTTATAAACATGATTACAGATAGTTCACTATCTGCCGGCGCATACAAAATAAAGATAACCATGACTCAGGTTAATCTGTTTGCCTCTGATTTATCAGGTATGCATCATGCATACGCTACTATTCTGCAGCTCATTAAGGTCTCCGCAGCAGCAGATACAATTTTATTACCAGTATGCGATATATACGACTACCCCGATACAGGTTACAGAGGAATGATGGTAGATCTAGCCAGAGCCTGGCATGACTTTGAATATTTACTGCGTTATATAGATATGTGCTATTTCTATAAAGCATCCGTATTACATTTGCATTTTACAGACGACCAGAGTTATACACTGCCCAGCGATCTGTATCCGAAGCTCTCCACCAAGGATAGGTACTACAGCAAGACACAAATAAATAATTTAGTCCAATATGCATATAGCCGTAGAATAGAACTGGTGCCGGAAATTGATGTGCCGGGACATTGCATAAGTTTCCAAGAGGCATATCCTGAAATATTTGGCACAATGAATATTATTTGTCAGCATCCGACATCTATGCAAGCGATGAAAGATATATTTGCAGAACTATGTGATATGTTCCCTTACTCAAAATACATTCATATAGGCGGAGATGAGGCTGCTATCAATAAATGGACTACATGTTGCGAGTGCATGGAATACATACAGGGTAAAGGAATTGACACCCAAGCAGAAGATAAACGACTACTTGCAGAACAATGTCTTGCAAACTTTGTCAGCGAAATCGGTGATGCTGTCTTAAAAAAAGAACGTATACCAATTGCATGGGAAGGATTTGCAAAACAAGTTAATTACATGATATCAAGAGATATCATAATTATGAGCTGGGAAAATTATTACCAATTAACACCTGAGCTTCTTGAAGCCGGATTTAATATAATCAACTGTTCATGGGACCCTATGTATATTGTTGCACCTGTTGTACAAAGATCTACCAAAGAAGTCTACGACTGGTCCGTGTACAAATGGAAGCCTGTCCATCCAGACTCACCTTATATACAAGCCGGAGTAGAAATCTCCCCTACCAAACAAGTATTGGGAGGTCAGTTATTGGCATGGGGAGATCATATAATAAACCAATATCCCGTCGTCAGCGATGGTATTGCTGCTGAGTGTACGATGCTACAAGATCGTATTCCATATTTAGCGGAAAACACTTGGAATATAAATAAAACTCATACATACGACAGTTTTTCACCTCGTGTTGCATCACTCAATGATAGATTAAATAAGATTTTATATACCTAAAATAATATTTACTTAAAGCTTTCGTAGTATTATAATCTCAAAAAAATGAAAGGTAACAAACAATGATAATAGATACACATGTACATACTTTCCCTGATGCAATTGCAAGTAAAGCTATTACAAAATTGCAGAGAATATCAGGGATCACACCCTGCACAGACGGTACAGTTGATGGTACTTTATCTTTTATGAATGAAATAGGTGTTGACAAGTTTATTAATCTCAATATCGCAACGAGTCCAACGCAACAAACTACAATTAACAATGTAGCAGCTGAACTTAATAAAAAGTATCAAGACAACTATATGATTTCCTTTGGATCAGTTCATCAAAGCAATCCTGACAAAATTGCAGAGCTTGATAGAATCAAAGAGCTTAATATTCGCGGCATTAAGCTCCACCCTGATTATCAGAATTTCTTTATTGATGATGTAGAATTATTTTCTATATATGACAAATGCAGTCAGCTCGACTTACCAATTGTTTTTCATTCCGGTTGGGATTGTTATAGTCCTGATGTTATACATGCCCCACCGGAAAAAAGCGCAAATATAGCAAAAGCTTTTCCTAAGTTGAAAATTGTTTTAGCACATTTTGGAGGACTCAAACAATGGGATGATGTATTAAAATACTTAGCCGGATTTGAAAATGTATATATGGATACAGCAATGCTGGCATCATGCTGCGATAATATTGATACAATCATCAAAATATTAAATAAGCACCCTGCGGAGAATGTTATGTTAGGTAGCGACTGCCCCTGGGAGAATCCACTTGAATCAGTTAAATTTGTTATGAAGCTCCCAATAAGCGATGATCTAAAAGAAAAAATTCTAAGCAAAAATGCAATTCAATTATATAAACTTATATAGCAAAACAATAGGAGGAACATCATATGGACAAACATTTTAAATTAATACTGCCTGATGAAGGTTTTGATATCTATATGCCAAGAGACACACAAACATGGGGATACAGGTACGGAGCATCGATAATGTGTCACGATGGTATTGCAGAGGCTTGGTTTGCATCTCCGGGAGATGAATTTGAAGCAGACTGGTTTACATACAGACGGTCTGAAGACGGTGGCAATACATGGAGTTATGAGAGAGTAGTCATGGCGCCAACGCCTGACTCTTTGGACTGGTTCTCTGTATGTGACCCTGCCGTAATAAAATATGGTGAATACTATTATATAGGTTATACTTCTACTTTATTTGCAGATGGTGGTGGCGTTGGCAACAACGGATTTGTAGGTCGTTCAAAATCTCCTACAGGACCTTTTGAGAAATGGACCGGAAATGGTTGGGGCGAGCACCGCACTGTTGGTGGCAAGACGTATAATTGGATCGGTAAGCCGGCTCCTATAATATATTTTGATGAAAATTGGCGAAATTGGGGCGCCGGAGAATTTTCATTTGTCATCAAAGATGATGTTTTATTTATGTATTACACATGGACAAGTACTTTGTCTGATGGAAAATACACTAGCACTACACGTGTAGCAACAGCTGATATAACTAATGAAAATTGGCCGGCAACAATAAAGCAACATGGTATTGCATCTGTACGTACTTCAGGATTGAATGACTCCTACGATGTTGTATATTGTGAAGATCTGAATAAATTCATAGCACTTGCCACAGATAACAGATTCGAAGCAGAAAGTTTTCTCGTTGTTTATGAATCAGATGATGGAATGAAATTCAACCGGGTAAATGAAATAAAGGTAAATACTAGCTTCATGTGTCACAATTGTGGTTTTTCCGGAGATGAACATCATCATATCAAGTCCGGAGACTTGCTCTTTCTCTCCTACGCATATGGTAATCAATGGGGTAAATGGGGCAATAGAATGCACAAGTACAGCTTTGAATTAATAGATGACGAATTCTATTCAGAAAAAGACAAAAAAAATATACATCGTGATATAAAATTATGGCCTCATGAGCAAATACTCGATCACACTTACCTCTCTATGGTCAAGCCACATTATCTCCGTATGCACATAGGGGACAAAGCTTCTCCGGAATTTGTTTTCTTCAATGTATGTTACGAAAGAGAAACAGCGACTAATGTAGAATTTTCCAATTATGATGATTCCATAATCTCCATATCTGGTAATACAATCACTGCATTAAAAGAAGGCTACACATATATAGATGCATCTCAAAATGGACACATCTGTCAATTTTTGGTATATGTATATAATCAGGATGTTGTATTTGACGATCCGAATAAGAAGCTATTATCACTCAGTCCTATGCAAACACAATATTTTCCCACTCTTTCCGGAAAAGAATTAAAGCAAATAAGAGCACTGGCTGAGTATTCTGACGGCAGTTGGAAAGAAATCTGCGAGGAACACGAAAAAATATATTATATAAATCATAATCCGGAGGTAGTTACAGTAGATAATAATGGTCTTGTATACCCTACCGGCACCGCTGGCACAGCTACAATTTCTGTACATAGCGATGACTTGTCCTTTGATGTAGAGATAATTGTCAAAGAATAAATATAATTTCTCATGCATAATATTTACCGATTGCTCACTTCATGAGGTAAATATTATCATGAGAAATTTTATACTTTCACACCATATAAGATCAAAAAATCGTAAGTTAAAAAAACATTATGAAAAAAAAGACAGAAGTCGTCTATTTTATTTATTGAGTGGCATAGCCATGTCGATTTTAATTACTGTACCTATGTTTTTCATACTTGCATTTGCTATGCGTATAACTTCGTTTCCGGAAGAATACCTGTCACCTGCCCTGTTAATCACAGCAGCAGCAAGCATAACTATCGCTGCCTTTTATTCCACAGCAGCCAGTAGTACCAAAGGCTGGTTTAATGGATGTATTGTTGGATTTATATATATGCTCCTGGTTGTAATAATCAAGTGGTGCTTTGAGGGCAGCGTGTCCATCAACAAAGATGTAATAACAATGCTCTTAACAGGGTTGCTTATGGGATCTGTATTTGGCATGGCCGGTCTCAACGCATCTACTCTCGTTAGTAAGTATAAGAACCAGAAGAAATAAGTTTTTTTCTTTTCCACTTAAACAATGTTAATAACACAATCATTATCGTAGGAAATATGGTTGCTACAAGAATACCTTTCGTTAAGTCATCGTTAAAAATAGATGATACACTGCTAATGATCGTGGGCCCTACAGTACAACCTATATCTCCTCCTAAGGCAAGCAACGCAAACAGCATACTGCCACCTCTGGATATATTACCTGCCGCTAAGCTTAACGTACCTGGCCAAAAAATCCCACACGAAAACCCACATAAAGCACATGCAATCAGAGCGATAACTGGGCTACCGACTAACGCCACACACAAATAGCTTGCACTACATAGAATTACGCTTATAAACATATATTGATGCAGGTCTATCTTCTCACTGAATTTTGCGTAAATAATACGTGCTAATCCCATAAAAAGTGCAAACATTAATGGACCTGCAAGATCTCCGACAGCCTTTGATACACCAAGTCCTGCTTCAGCAAAAGCTGAAGCCCACTGACACAGGCCTTGTTCTGCTGCGCCGGAACATAGCATTAAAAGCCACATAAGCCAGAAAAATTTATTTTTGAAGAAAGAGGCGTACCCCACCTTTTCACCGGAATTATTATCTTGCTCCGGAATTGGTACGAAGAAAAGAAATATAGTATTTATAGCAGGTATAACAGCCCAGATTATAGCCATATAGTTCCAATTATCTATACCACAAACAAAGAAGAAAAGAGTAGATACAAGCACTGTTAATACATGCCCCCAACAATAAAAAGAATGCAACAGCGCCATAGTAGCAGATTTCTTACGAGTCGGACAAGACTCTACAATAGGGCTGACCATTACTTCTAAAAGTCCACCGCCAATAGCATATATTATGACAGAAATTATCAAGCCTATATACGGGTATGGTAATATTTCCGGGAGTATTGCAAGGCAGATAAGACCAATAACTGTTAGTATATGAGCACTAATAATACATACACGTGCTCCTAATTTCGAGGCAAACTTTGAAGAAAGTAAGTCTACCAATAGCTGGATACCAAAATTGAGAGTAACAAGAAAACCAATCTGTTCAAGAGCTATATGATACGATGATCGGAAAGTTAAAAACAAAAGCGGTGCAAAGTTGTTTGCTATGGCTTGCACAAAGCAGCCACAAAGACAGGCTACAATTGTATGTGTATAATTAAATCTGTTAAAACGCTTATCTGACATCGTAATATCACCCACATAAAATAATATATGAAGTAGAATCACCCGGCGTGTCGTAGTGGACAACGTCGGGTGATTCTAACATTTAGTGGAGAAAATAACAATGAAAATTTGTAGAATTCTTATTTATATGCCCTGAGGCTCTCAGCTTTTATGGAGGTGCGAAGTTTTTTCATAGCAATGCTCTCAATCTGGCGGACACGTTCACGTGTGATACCCAAATCCGAACCAATTTCTTCTAAAGTCTTTACATATGAATCGCCTATGCCGTATCTTGCCTTGATAATATATGCTTCTCTTGAATCAAGCTTACCAAGAACTTCCTGAACTGTCTCACTAAGCAAAGTCTTATTTGCCTCCTCGTAAACAGGGTCGCTGCTATCCCCATCACGAATAAAATCACCAAACTCACTGTCGTCATCGCCTGCAGTAGCGTTAAGTGACAGTACATTTCTATCAATTGACTTAAATAAATTATATTCTTTGCGAGTCACATTAGACTTCTGTGCAATTTCTTCAAATGACGGCTCGCGACCTGTTTCTTCCTGGAAATTACGAATTGCTCTTGAGATACCAACAAACTTTTCACTCATGTGAACAGGCACACGAATAGCACTTTCGTTATCGTATATGTGCCTTATAATACTCTGCTTGATCCACCAGCTTGCATATGTGCTGAAGGCGTATCCCTTATCAACCTCGAATTTATCAACTGCACGCATAAGACCAATATTACCTGCCTGAACCAAATCCATAACAGACTCCTGGGCTCGGTATGATTTCTTGATACTGCGGGCATATTTCACAACGAGTCTTAAATTATGTTCAACCACAATGTCATATGCAACGCGGTCTCCGTTTTCAATTCTCTTGAAAAGACTAGCAACTTCTTCATCACTTAACAATTCGAATTTGGAAATCTCTCTTAAGTACTGCTTCAAAGAATCTGTATCTGTATAGTCAAAAGATATTTCTGAATTATCTTGATATGCATTTTCAGCTAACATAATATTATCCTCCTCATTTGTTGTTTACAGGAATATTATATTATGTGCCCAATTAAAAAATCATATGCAAGTAATAAAGTGTTTTTCAAAAAAAAATAAAGAATTTCTAAAGAATATGACTAAAAAGTCACTACTTTATGTCTTATTGAACTATAGTATCTGTATTCTCAACCACATTTTCTCTAACTTCTTCACTTCTAAGTTCGATCTTTGCAACAGATATCTCGTATGCAGTCTTCTTGACACTGGTACCGTCAGGAAACTTCTTTTCATATGTACGGCTTTGAATCCTGCCAATTACCTTAACATTCTCACCAACAGTTCGTTTACCACAGAACCGAGCATTGCGTCCCCACGAAATACATGGAATATAATCTGATTTATTATATGAACGGTTAACAGCCAATAAGAAATCTGTAATCTCACGTTTAAAAGGCGTTGTTCTATACACAGGCGGTTTACAAATAAATCCATCTAACTCGATGTAGTTTGTATCCATATCACGGCTCTCTTCTTCGCAGAAAACTACATCCTGAGCAAATACGGAAAGCATCAACTTGGCACTGCCACTGCCTGTGCTGGCATTATATGATCTGAACTGGCCTGATACTTCTATATATCTACCTACCTGATATTCATTGCAGTCAGCCAGACGTTCTGAAACAGTAACCGGGATAATATCACAGCTATCACTCAACCTCTTAACCTTAATAAGAAAATAATAAAAACCTTCGCCATAAACCTCATGACCAAAGGTAGGAGCTGTCATAATAACGCCCGAAATCTTTGCAATATTTGTTGTGCATTGACTGCCTATCATCGCTTGTACCTCTTAAACTTTGTTCTAAGTATATTAAATATCATCTGTATATATATACGATAGCAACTTGGAAATTATTACCGTCTCGCCATTATATTATATAAAAACACGAAAAACAAGCACCATTTACCACCAAAAAAGAAAAACAAAGAAATAAAACACCTCTTTTAAGTCTTGCAATTAAATATCTATAAATAATATACACATTTTATAAATGTCTACCAAACAAAGAGTTCCTACCCCACACTTTTTTTATAAAAGTGTGGGGATTTATAAGATGTTTTGTGCTAATATTTAGTTTGTAGGTGTTTAATAAAATTTAATTAATTTATTCTGACATAAATATATACACAGAAAGAGTGATATACTGTGAAAAAAATTATCAGTTTTATTTTGGTTATCTTAATATTTTCAATGATAACAGGATGTTTTGAAGATAGTAAAAAAATTATTAACAATCCAACTCCGGAATCGGCACAGACACAGGAGCCATCATCGGCTCCAACTCAAACCCCAGCGTTGAAGACAGAAGGTCCTTCCGAAAATCCTACTATTGATCCTACACAGGAATCTACTGCAGAGCCAACAGTTACTCCTACACAAGAGACTACTGCGGAGCCAACAGCGACTCCTACACAGGAGCCTACTATAGAGCCAACAGCTACTCCTACACAAGAGCCTACTATAGAGCCAACAGCTACTCCTACACAAGAGCCTACTATAGAGCCAACAGCTACTCCTACACAGGAGCCTACTGCTAAGCCAACTGCTACTCCTACACAGAAGCCTACTGCTAAGCCGACAGCTACTCCTACACAAAAGCCTACTGCTAAGCCAACAGCTACTCCTACACAGAAGCCGACCGCTAAGCCGACAGCTACTCCTACGCAGAAGCCTACTGCTAAGCCAACTGCAAAGCCTACGCCTACACCACTTTTTGAAGGAGCCGGCACACAAACTAATCCCTATTTAATAAAAAATCTTACAGATCTAAAAAATCTACAGAAAGTTGTTGATAAGAAAGGGTACTATTTTAAGCAGGTTGCTGATATTGATTGCTCTTCCATGAATGAATGGATAGTAATCGGTTCATACGAAATACCATTTAGACATAACTACGACGGAAACGGGCATACCATATCTAATATTCATTTCAACGCAGATTCTGAAGCAACCGCACTTTTTACATACACAGAGGATGGGATTTTTAAAAACATTCATATTATAAATGCTCATACAGATGATAATCATCAAAAATATGAACATAACACTGCATTGCATCCCGGAAGGGGTGGATACACAGCCGCATTAGTTGGGTATGCGATGGGTTGCTCTTTTGAAAACTGTACTGCTACAGTTAATTTTAAGAGCTCCAACTCTCAAACAGGAGGTCTAGTTGCTTCTGCACTCTTAAAGGAAGGCCAAAAAGACCTTATGGTAAATTGTTCAGTAGAAGGTCTCATTACCTGCGGAGGCTTCGCAGGTGGTCTTATTGGAACAATATACAAGACATTCAAAAATGAAGATTTTGCTCCATCAGGAGCACCTAATATATATGTGAAAAATTGCTATACAAACGTTAAAATAGAATCATTTGTATCGGCAATTGAACGAGCTAACATCGGCGGGCTTATTGGTACAGCTAATTTAGTCAAAATAGATAAATGTCACGCCAAGGGAACTATAAATGTAGTAAACGGAGACGTAGGAGGACTGGTTGGTTATACATTGTATGCAACCGAAATAACAAGAAGTTATGCCTCAGTAGAGATCACGTGTACTTCTACAGATCATCAAGGCAGAGTAAGTGCAGGAGGTCTCATTGGACAAATGAACGCATATGCAATAGTACATGATTGCTATGCAACAGGTAACATAAATGTTCCAAGTGCTGAATGGAGTCCATGTTATGACAAAATTTCTAGCGGTCCTTGGCTCAACTATTATAATCCATGTGGTTCACTTGTAGGTTCCATAAAATCATTAAGCATATACTCTGACTATGATAAAATTGAATTGTGGAATTGTTATGCAACTGGACTAGTATTCGCTCCAAACATTTGTGAAGATGAACGTGTTTACTGTCACGGAGCATTAGTTGGTCTTGTATTGGATAGATATACTATTTTATATGCCCTAGACCCAGATAAAAAAGACCAAAGTGATTGGTCAGGATTTGAAAAAACCAGCATATTAAAATTTGAAAATAATTTCAATATTGAAAATTTAAGAACATACTATACGCCGATAAATAAATATAAAATGCATGGTACATCTGGACTTAGCGACGCAGTGTATACTGTAATGCCCACGCACGAGTATGTTCAAATAATCACAAACGATCAACTGTTACAAGAATCTACATTTACAGATTGGGACTTTGATAATATATGGATTATGGGTGAAAATGGTCCTGAGCTCAGATAAAGGATAAAGCACTCAACTATATCAATGAAAGGAAAAATAATGCAATCGTTATTTGAACTCAAAACAAAAACAATGCTTGATTTGACGATATTTGAGTGTATGAAGGAGAAGGCAATAGAATTGCTTTCTAATTCCGAGAAAAACCAATATACACAAGCTATTGTTTTACATTCTTCTGCAGGAAACGAGTACAGCACAATTATACGAAATGCATTATCCGAAGGGAAGGCAGATGAGGAGTCTTGTCTTCATAAAATACAAGAAGCTAAAGATTGCGAAATATGTTTTGTTTTATGTATGTGGCAGGATCAATGTATAGACATTCCCTCGTTTGCTTTTAGAAATTTGCTTCTCGATTTAAACGAAAAAAATTCCGAATCGACGTTGTTTATTATGACCACGGACGGTGTTTCCGGAATAAAATTATCGGCAACAATGAAATAAAAATATCCCGACGGACCTTAAAATCTGTCGGGATATTTTTGTTCTCTTTTCCTGACAAGCACCTTTTTTAATTTATCCCAGTGTAACAGTCAAATCAATATAGTTCCCTACCCACTGACGGTTCCAACCACTGCCGACAAGAGTGAGCCGGTATATAGTAATAACTACCGTATCACCTGATTTGTACTTGGCCTTTTCATTAATTAAATCTGTTGTAGACTCTATCTTGGCACCACCAAAAGAAGTAAGGATATCCTCTGTCTCAAAACCTGCCGTCTCTGCAGGACTGCCCTGTGCGACAGACGATATAACAAGGCCTACAGGATAACCATATGCCTCCAGATATTCAGGTGTATAACTTGTGTTAAATTCCAGTCCCAGATACGCAGCATTTGTGTTGCCATCTTTAATTATATCATTGCAAATATCAACCACATCGTTTACAGGGAGCGCAAAGCCCATACCCTCATATCCGTCTTCAACGATTTTTACACTGTTAATACCAATAAGTTTTCCTTCGCTATTGACAAGAGCGCCACCTGAATTTCCCGGATTAATAGCGGCATCAGTTTGAATAAGCGTAATATTCTCGTATGTTTCTTCGACTGTAATGACTCTGTTAAGACCACTTATGATACCTTGGCTTACCGAGCCCATGAATTCAAGTCCTCCGGGATTACCAAGTGCAATTGCGATATCGCCCACTAAGATTTCATCAGAATCCCCCAGTTCAACTGCACAAAGATTATCCTGTTCTATTTTAATCACAGCCAGATCTGAACTGATATCATATCCAATCAGTGTAGCTTCATATGCCTGCTCCGTATCCTGACACAGATACACTTCCATTGACGAGTTTGGATTGCGTTCACCGGAGGAGGTTACCATCATCTCAACAACGTGATAATTTGTTATGATATAGCCATCTGTAGTATATATCACACCCGAACCTTCTCCCGAAGTCTCATATGTGCCATATCTTCCCGAAGAAATCTTGGTTGTCACTCTTATGCCAACGATAGATGGAAGCACCTTAACCGCAACAGCGGTAGCGGGAGCCACAACAGAGTCAGCATTTATTGTTATGTCAGAATTTTCACCGTTATTTGTTTTAATATCCGTATTCGTTTGGGTGCTTTGCTGTGTATTCTCACCATTATCGGGTGGATATGTTACTGTATAATGTTCATCATTATTTAACCGATTATATAAAACATTACCTCCAAAACACAGAGAACCACCGATAATACTGCTCAATACACATATACAAATAAGCAATGCAACAGTAATAGTTATAGACTTCTTCCCCTGTGTCTCATATTTTTTTTGACAGGTCATGGTCTCATTATGCATAACAGGAGGAATACCTGCGGTATCATTCACCGAAAGCGCAACCTTTTGTTTATCTAAAATAGTAGTATATTCGCTATATTTATCTTCCATTCATCGCTCCTCCAAAGATCAATTGTATTACATAATACTACTTAATTATGTCTTTTTTAGAGCATTAATATTACTTTCTAGTGAAAATAAAGCTTATCTTTATTTTCTATGTATCATCTCAATATGAAGGATATTGTCCAGCATGAACTCTTCGCCACTTTGAACGAAGCCATTCTTTTCATAAAAACCTCTGGCCTGCACCTGAGCTTCAATTCTGATTGTTTTTGCCTGCAATATATTGTAAGCAGTGCGAATACCTTCTTCCATTATTTGCCTTCCCAAACCGCTCATACGTTTTTTTGTAACTACTCTGCCAATCATTACAATATCTAATTCCGGATTATCGGGTAATACTCTCAGACAAGCTTGTATTCCATCACTATCTTTGGCAAACACGTGATATGAGTGCCTATCTTTTCCATCAATATCCAGATACGGACAGTTCTGTTCTATCACAAACACTTCATTTCTGATTTTTAATATTTCATATAGCTCATCCAAAGTGAGGTCGTTGTATTTTTTTACAATAATTTCCATTTTATTTTCTCCGTAATTCATACCTGGCAATCAACGTCTTCTCTACGCTATCATCTGTCGTATCTTCATACAAAGTGCGTACAAATGAATAATTCTCGTATTTAAGGCATGTTTCTAGCATAAAAAGGTAAATTCCTATGTCTATTTTATTATAATATCTTACTTTTTCAATAGGCATTATACCTCTTTTACCTGGTTTCTTGTAGCGATACACAAGTAATTCTTTACCATTATTTTCCGTAATCCAGGGCTGTGTGTTGCATGCGCTGGGCGTGAAACGCACAATCTCCGCTACATTCAATGTGTCACCTATCCATGTTTCCGACAATGGCTTGCGCTTGGATTTGAACATATCTTTGCGGAATTTATCTACCGGCATTTTTGCAATGGATATCATAATCACAAAGCCAAGACCATTTATTTCCAATTCCTGTGGTTTTCCTATACCAAACCACAAAGCGCCTATATCTTGAGACGCGAGATATAAATCGATCTGCTCACCGATATACCCGATATTTCTCAGGTATTCACCCTTCTTCTCACTGTAAAACAGAATACAATATTCGCCACCCCGTTTGCAGGTAGTATCTGTTTCCGGCACAAGTTGAATCCGGGTTTTAATATGCGGGTCAAGAGGTTTTACCGAATCAATAAAAGCCTTGAGGTTGTTTATATCGTCAGTTGTTAGTTTTTCTGTTCCTCTAAACAGGTGAAAAGATTTTCGTTTGAATATTTGTTGGTAGTAATCCATATGGGCTCCTGTAAAATTATTTTTTTATAATATCTTCAGTGTCTTGAGAATCATCAGTAGCAGTTTTACTCATATAATTTAATATATTTTTCTGATCACAGCCTGAATATATTACGGCCATTATTTGAACTAAATTTTCCTTTTCGGATATAAGAAAATAGATATAATAGTTCTTAATGCAAATCCTACGGACACCTACTTCGCGCCAAGGATGCTCATCAACTATTTTAATACGATCAGGCATCATTGATAAAGAATTAATTGCTTCATTTAGTGCAATTTGCAAATTTATTGCTGCTTGAGGAGCGGCGAGTTCATATGCAATATATAAAATTATTTCTCGCATATCTTGCTGAGCCTCAGGTAATACAATCACCTTATATTTATTCAGCATGCGATTTAATAACCTCGCTCTTAAGCGATTCAAAAAACTCATCAGCTGCTATGCCTTCACCAGCCTTAGCCTGCATAAATGCGCGAGTTAATTTCAAATCAAATTCGTCCTTAGACATATCTGTCAATGATTTTGGAGAAGTTGAAGGAATAGACGGTCTAAATGGGAGTCCATTCCATAAAATAATCTGTCTATAAAACATGTTGATACCATTCGAAGCAGAGATTCCAAGTTTTGCAAGTATATGTTCTGCTTGTTCTTTAATTTCTGGTTCTACCCTTGCTATAACATTTGAACTTTTAATAGCCATATCCGACCACCTTCCTCATATAAAATTATATCATTATGTATATCGTTTTGCAATACATTTATTCCGTAAAATGTATCCAGCCTATTTGCACTCGAAAACTTAGTGGACTGGTATGGAAAAGTGTCGATAGGTAAAATATAAGTCATATGCATACAGAAAGCGTCTACATAGCACGTTAGGATATATGAATCCCATGGAATATAGAATAGCAAATAAGGAAAAAAGTGCGTAATTTTTAAGGAGTAATTTAATTATGATGATAGCAAAAAAATACTAAAGTTTTAGCGACCGGTCCACTTTTGAAGTTTCGCTCAAAAGTAACATTTATCCCTGTGTAAAAGCAAGGCAATTTTGGCTCATTTTTGTGTGAGATACACAACCGTTTCCACATGCCCCGTCCACGGGAACATATCCACCATTTCCACCTTTTTCACACAATATCCTCCTGCTGTCAGATATTTCACATCTCTAGCCATTGTAGACGGATTGCAGGACACATATACCACCCTTTTTGCGCCGGTTAAGCATACCGTATCCAGAAGCTTCTCATCTAAGCCGCTACGCGGTGGATCTACAATCACAAGGTCCGGCATCTTTTGTTCCTTCGCAATAATCTGCGGCGTCACTACAGTCGCATCACCTGCATAAAAGCTGCAGTTATCCAGTCCGTTCAAAGCGGCGTTTTCCTTGGCATTTTCAACTGCCTCAGGAACATATTCAACGCCAATTAAGCGAAGTTTACTGTCGGGATTTTCACTTAAGAAACGATTTTTCACGTAAATCCCTATTGTTCCGGCGCCGCAAAACAGATCATATACAGTCTCACCGTCTTGCACATCAGACAAGTTGTACACCTTGTCATACAATACTTTGGTTTGGAGAGGATTTATCTGAAAGAAAGCTTGCGGAGACACCTTGTATCTACTGCTTCCGATACTTGCATCCATATATGATTTGCCGTATAACAGGTGAAAAGTCTCTCCCAGTACTACATTTGTGCGAATAGTATTAATGTTCACGAATAAAGATGTAATCCATGGACATTTTTCACGCATATAGCTTATAAGTTCGTTTGTAAAGGGAAACTTCTTGCCATTAATCACAACAATAACGCATACGTCCGTATCTCCAAAACGAACCATAAGATTGCGCAGCAGGCCCTTCCCTGATATTTCGTTATATACAGATAAATTTTTAATATTGACAAACTCTGTCACAGCAAGTCTGGTTAAACGAGCTTGCGCCGTCTCTACAATACAACCATCAATCGCCACTACCCGGTGTGAGTTTGCAGCATAGAATCCACAGTCAATCTTACCATTATTTTCCGTGAAAACATACGTATACTTATTTCTGTATTCTTTTGGCTCTTGCATACCAAATGTCGAAACAAATTCAATGCTATGTACATCAAGCCTTCCTATGCGTTCCAAGCAATCCTTAACATACTGAGTTTTGAAGTCCAGCTGACTTTTATAATCCACATGACAGAAGCAGCATCCACCGCATCGAGGATACGCACGGCATGCAGGCTCTGCTAAGCGGTTAGGTGATGCTGACAAAAGCTCTGTAAGTTTACCTATAGCATAGCTTTTTGTAAGCTTAATTATCTTCACCTGCGCCTTCTCACCGGGAAGCAAGCCATATGTAAACACAACAAAGCCGTCTATACGTCCCACACCCATACCCTCTTGTGTGACGCTTTCTATATCAATAATATAATTTTCATTCTTAACTAACATTTTATCACCGATAAAATTATAATATGGCTTCATATTTACTGCAATAGATGAATATCATTATTCTGTAACAAAATTTTAGAAGGTACCTATATGCCGGACACACGCTCTCAGGATGTTTTTATTAAGAATCGTGAAAATATCAGAATAACTGGAGTTATTGATGTAAGAAGTTTTGACGACGTATTTGTAGATTTGGATACAGAACAGGGACGCATGCTTATTCGCGGAGAGGGACTTAAAATCGGTTCTCTTAGTCTGGAGCAACATGAACTTTATATTGTTGGCTACATATACGGCTGTGAATACGAAGATATTTCCAAAAACAAGAAGAAAATTTTCACAAGGATATTCAAATAGGTGATTTTCTATGCCGGATCTCTTACACACCACATTTGTTTTCCTCTGTATGGCCGTGGTAGGTATGGCAATAGGCGTATTCTTTGATATATTTAGAAGCATGCGCCTTGCCTACAGACCTGTATTGTTAAAACATAAAATATTCGATAAAATCACGACACAGATTGGTGATATATTGTTTGTCATCATGTCTACAGCTGTGTTTTTATTAGCTGTTTATTTGCTCAACAACGGATATATTGCAAGTTATGTTGTGCTTGGCACATTGGCCGGCATGATTATTTACTCTTTTCTACTTAACAAGCCTGTTGTTATTATTTTTAAATATATATTTTCCATTTTCTATCACATATTCAGATTTATTTTCGTGACAATCCGTAAGATTTTTTCATATCATAAACCGAAATGATTTTTTATTACGGAGGTTTATATGAACAATAAAAAATGCGGCTGTGGCTCTGATTTGTTAAATACTTCTGTTAATAACATTTCTCATGCCGACAGCCTTAATAGTGATGCTACAAGATATAATCTTGCTTCAATATTTATAAATTTTCAACCAAAAGACAGTGACACCTACACTTTTTGTGAAGGTTTGGCCAATGGCACAATTTATCCCGATCTTAACAAGCCATATGTAAGCAATAATTGCAGACCGGAGGTATGTCATGAATAAAGAAACTTTGATGCGTGAAATAATGGCACTTGATTTTGCATTGAATGATCTTAAGCTGTATTTGAATACTCATCCTGACGATGAAAAATCTATTGAGCTTTTCAATAAAATAGCAACAAAGGGTAAAGAGCTCTTTGACACTTATCAATCAATGTATGGTCCGTTAATTGCCGAAATGTATACAGGTTCTGAGCATACTTGGGATTGGATTGAATGTCCCTGGCCATGGAATAAGAAGGAGGTATAAGTATGTGGTTATACGAAAAGAAACTTCAATATCCTATTAATATTAAGAACCCCGACCCTCGTATGGCTAGACTTATTATCACCGCTTATGGCGGCGCAGATGGCGAATTGGGTGCTGCTGTAAGATATTTAAGCCAGCGATTCAGTATGCCAAATGATACTACAAAAGCTATCGCAAATGATATAGGCAGCGAGGAGCTTGGACACCTTGAGATGGTAGGTACAATCTGTCATCAACTTCTTGACGGAGCTGACTGTCAGATGCTCAAAGAGGCAGGATATGACAGCGCATATGTAGAACATGGTCTTGGTGTATATCCGCAAGATGCAAACGGAGTACCTTTTACTGCAGCTTATCTGCAATCAAAAGGAGATGCTATTACAGATCTGACAGAAGATCTTGCGGCCGAGCAAAAGGCTAAGAAAATGTACGAATATCTTATAGATCTTACAGATGATCCGGATGTAAAAGAACCGCTGAGATTCTTAAGAGCACGTGAGATAGTGCATTTTCAGCGGTTCGGTGAAGCTATGGAAATTGTTAAAAGACTTCAGAGTAACAGAAAATATTTAATTCTGTAATTATCAGTCTTGCGACTGTCTCCATTGGTCTTCAGTCATGATTATACGGCGAGGCTTGCTACCGTCTGCGGATGATATTAAGCCTCGTTCCTCTAATGTATCAATTATTCTGGAGGCCCGTGAATATCCCAAGCGAAGTTTTCTTTGCAAGAAGGAAGCACTTATCTGATTATATTCAAATGCAATCTGGGCTGCCTGTTCGATGAGATCACTGTCACTATCCACGTCTGTATCCATGTCATCATCTGAGCTATCGCTATTACCACCGTGTCCGGCTCCTGCTCCCTTGCGTCTATTGGCCTCTTGCTCAATTGATTGTTCAATGCTCTCATCATATGTAACTGTACCCCAGGATTCCTTAACAAAACTTACCAGTCGTTCAATCTCTCCATCAGATACAAAGGCTCCCTGTACTCTAAGTGGCTTCTGTCTGCCGATAGGATGAAACAGCATATCACCTCTACCCAGTAATTTCTCTGCACCGCCACCATCCAGGATAGTACGTGAATCCACCTGAGAAGTAACAGCAAATGCAATTCTTGACGGTATATTCGCCTTAATCAAGCCTGTGATTACATCAACAGAAGGTCTCTGTGTAGCGATTATCAAATGAACACCTGCGGCTCTGGCCTTCTGTGCCAACCTGATAATGGAATCTTCTATTTCCTTTGCAGCTGTCATCATTAAGTCTGCAAGTTCGTCAATAACAATAACAATTTGAGGCATATGTTGTATACTACGGTCTTTCTTAGCCAATTCATTATATGAATTCAAATCACGTACACCATGCTGTGAAAAGGCTGTATATCTTGCCTCCATCTCTCCTACCGCCCAGGCCAGAGCACCGGCAGCTTTACGAGGATCAGTTACAACCGGTACAAGCAAATGTGGTATTCCGTTATATACCCCCAGCTCTACAATCTTAGGATCAACTAAAATAAGCTTAACATCATTCGGCCCTGATTTATATAATAAGCTGGCAATGATAGTATTGATACATACGCTCTTGCCGGAACCGGTAGCACCTGCAATCAGCAAATGAGGCATCTTACCAATATCTGCTACAATATTCTTACCGGCAATATCTTTACCTATAGCAAAAGATAAATTCGACTTTAATTCTTTGAACTCACTACTATCAATGACATCACGCAAGTATACCATCTCAATCGTTTTATTTGGTACCTCAATACCTACGGCTTCTTTACCGGGTATAGGAGCTTCCATACGTACACCCGCAGCAGCAAGATTCAATGCAATATCATCTGATAATGATACAATCTTACTTACCTTTACACCCGGATTGGGTTGTATCTCATAACGAGTCACAGCGGGACCACGCATAATGCCTACAATCTTAGCGCCCACACCAAAGCTGGACAGAGTATCTATAAGACGCTTTGCCCTATGGTTTTGTTCCTGTTCAAGAGCCTCAACATCAACACCCTTGCCAAGTCTGGCCTGTTGTAGTAATTCTACATCAGGTTTAATATACTTTTGAGATTTCTTAGTTATTTTTTTTTTTGAAACATCGTCAGATGCGTTGTTGTTTGAAGGACCGAATAACTTATCAAGATTTGCAGGATTTGCTTTTACCTGATCGTCATATCGTCTTCGTACAAAACGCGTTGTAGCAGGTGTCGGAACAGAAGCCTGTGACCTTGTCGGTTCAGAAGGCGATCCAAATACTGAAGCGGGCCTGAAATCTTGTGCTATATCAGATTTCTCAATCGGAGCTACATCATCATCAATAGGCGCTGGTTCAAAATCCGGTACCTGCGATTGAGGTACTTCTGACGCTGACACTTGTTTTACAGGAGTAGTGGATCTTTGCGGTGCAGGAGTTGCCGAAGCAACATTATCCGATGGTACCTCTCCAAACACACGACGTCTGCGTGCAGGTCTTGAATCTCTTGACTCCGAGATTCTCTTATCTATCTCAAGTGACAGATTGACTGAATACTCATCAATATCATCAGGAGTGGCAGACTCAACATCTTTATATATACCTGTCTCCTCTGCTGTCTTTACAGGAGCAACCTTCTGTTCCTGCTCCTCCTTTATATTCTTTTCCGACATATTCCTTGCTTTATTCTTATTGTATATATTCTGAATATTCTCAGCGGTTTTCTCATCATATCCTACAGGTGGAGCTACCGGTACAGAATACTGTCTCGTAGCTTGTGATGTAGCCGGCGTTCCCTTAGGTGGTGTATTCTTATCCTCAAAGTCGGGAATAGATTTTGATGTATATGAAGATGTATATGTTTTTGTATAAGAGCCTGTATATGACTTTCTATTTTCTTCCTTATTATCAGTTGCTTTATTATTTCCATAAATAGAGCTCGTCTTGCGGGGTTGTGTATTATATGAAATACGAGATGAAGGCTCTTGTGGAGCCACATCACTCTTTTCAGAAGGGCGGTTGTTTGCGGTATGCTCTCTGGAGCTATATCTTAAAGTAGAAGATGAATCCGACTTCTCAATCTTCTTCTCAGCCGGTTTGTTTACTGACTGTGTTGTCTTCTCTGCCTTATTACCTTTCTTAGCAGACCTCTTATCTTCTATGATAGATAATACAAACTCAGCTGCGAAGGTAAGGATCAGATATGCGAAAAACAAGATAACAAACGCCAGGATAATGTTTGTATCTATAATAAGCTTCATCATTAAAGCAAATATAAGTACAATCATCATTGCGTACATGTGGTTGACAAAAAAGTTTTTAAAAATATTCTTCATCTTCAGTAAACACCCCTTTACATACATGTTAAAGTATATCATACGGGTGGTAACAATGCAATTAACATTTTCACCAATATTTACGTGAAAATCCATTGACACATCACATTTTTTCTTATTAAAATACACCATAGCATATGTTTTAGGAGGAGAGAATGACCACTTTAGCAAAAAAATTATTGTCAGTTTTACTTATAATTTTATTAACAACATCAGTGTTCTTGAAGGCTCATTTATCAGCGAAGGATATTCTGATGTGTGATCATACCTTCATCGTAAAACGTTTACCACATTTTGGACATGTAACCTGAATCTTACAATTCTTCTTAGGTAATCTGAGTTGTGCCCTGCATGCGGGGCACTTCTTATATTTATGAGTTTTTCTTTCCTTCCATTTGCGTTTTCTTAATGTAAAGAATCCTTTGATCCTGTAAATCACACTCATAAACGCAGCATTCTCACGTCGTCTTTTATATATATTTCGTGAGAAAGTTCTATAAAATTGCCAAGCAATCAAAGACAATGCTATCCCGGATAATATAAAATGAGCGATCGCATTAGGTATAAAAGCAGATGTTACCACAAGAACCAAATACATAATCATCAGGAAAAGATTCAAACCATCCGTGCCATTTCTGCCGCTCATAAAACATTGTAATTTATATAAAAGTTTTCTCATAAACTCATCCTCCGTCATGTAAGTATACACCTATAAAAAAATATCTTCAACATTTTGTCACCGTATTCCTAGGCGCCTCATATTATATACACGTAAAGGTATTTACGGAGATATATAACAGTGAGATTTCTAATTTTAGGCGGTGACTCAAGAAATATAATGCTGGCACAGTGCCTGGCGCACGCAGGACATAATGTACAAATGTCAGGACTTGGAAATGATTCGGAAAATCAGACTCCTATTATTGTAAAGATAAAAGAAGCTATTAACAGTTATGATTATATAGTCGGTCCCCTGCCTTTTACTATAGATGGTGAAAATTTGCACATGCCTTTATCAAAAGATACTGTAAAGTTAAATGACTTGATTGATGTTTTCACCGGTAATAAAGTTCTGATAGCAGGCAAAATCCCTGTAAATTTCACAGAAAAACTTATAGAAAATGATATTGCAGTATATGACTACCTGGACAGAGATGAAATGAGTATTCTCAACAGTATTCCCACAGCAGAGGGCGCAATACAAATAGCTATGGAAGAGTTACCTATTACCATACACGGAGTAAATGCCCTGGTGCTTGGCTACGGCAAGACGGGTAAAACACTAGCCGGCAAACTTCATGCGCTAGGTGCTAACACATATGTATGTGCGAGAAAAAGTGTAGATTTCGCATTATGTGAAGTAAATAATCTTTACAGTACTGATTATAAAAAAGTAGATAGTATCATACAAAATATGGATGTGATTTTCAACACAGTACCTGCAATAGTACTAGACAGTACAAGATTGTCACACGTTAGACGTGACTGTTTGATAATTGATCTGGCATCAAAACCCGGAGGGTGTGATTTTGATTATGCCAAAGAAAATGGAATCAAAATAATTCATGCCCTATCCCTCCCCGGTAAAGTAGCTCCAATAACAGCAGCAAACATATTATACAAGGTTATCGAACATATCATAGATGAAAGGAGCTGAAAAGAATGGATAGTCTAAAAGGTCTACGTATCGGTTTGGCTGTCACAGGATCATTTTGCATGCACAGGCAACTGGCAGCTGTACTGGATAATCTTGTAAAGGAAGGAGCGGATGTGTACCCTATTCTGTCATATAACAGTTCGGAAATGTCTACACGTTTCATGACAAAAGAAGACTTGTACGACACACTTATGAGAATTTCCGGCCATGCACCAATATGTACCATCAAAGATGCAGAGCCTATAGGTCCCAAGAAATTACTTGATGTAGTGGTTGTGATCCCTGCCACAGGAAATACAATATCTAAGCTGGCAAACTCTATAACAGATACTCCTGTATGTATGGCTTGTAAATCTCATCTACGTAACAACAGACCTATCGTTATTGCGGTATCAACAAACGATGCATTATCCGGTAATGCAAAAAACATAGGACTACTGCTGTCAATGAAGAATTATTACTTTGTTCCGTTTTATCAGGACGATTACATGAGAAAGCCCTTTTCACTGTTAGCGGACTTTTCTCAGGTAAACGAAACCATTGACGCGGCGATGCAAGGCTACCAATTACAGCCATTGCTACTTGCTCGTGATTAAATAAAAATTTTATGAATATTTAAGAATTCCACTCATATACATTTTCTTGTAAACTGCAAAATGTGCTTAAATACAAGGGAGGTATATCGGTGGATAGATATGATATTTATCAACAAATCGCGCAAAGGACAAAAGGTGACATTTATCTTGGCGTGGTAGGTCCTGTAAGAACAGGCAAATCCACATTTATCAAACGATTTATGGATTTATTGGTTATTCCAAATATTTCCGACAATTTTGAAAGAGACAGAGCGATTGACGAGCTGCCTCAGAGTGCGTCCGGCAAAACAATTATGACCACTGAGCCAAAGTTCATACCAAACGAGGCTGCAAATATTACTATAGGTGATCATATTAATCTGAAAGTAAGACTGGTGGACTGTGTTGGATATCTTGTAGAAGAAGCGCTGGGACATCTTGAGAACGATGTACCGCGTATGGTATCAACACCTTGGTTTGAAGAAAAGATTCCTTTCGGCGAAGCAGCTGAGATTGGCACCCGTAAGGTAATCAACGAGCATTCAACTATCGGTGTTGTTATTACCACAGATGGAAGTGTGACAGACATCCGAAGAGATTCTTATCAGGATGCAGAAGAACGCGTCATACAAGAGATGCAGTCCACCGGCAAGCCATATATTATTATTCTCAACTGTGTAGATCCCGAGGCAGAGACGGCCATCGCTACCAAGCATGAGCTGGAAAATAAGTACAGCGTGCCTGTGTTGCCTATCAACTGCGCACTCATGACTATTGACGACATTACAGATGTTATGCAGACAATTCTCTACGAATTTCCTATTGGAGAGATTTCTTTTTATGTACCGGATTGGATCATCAGTCTGGACTACGAAGACTCACTCAAAGCATCTTTGTTAGATGCAATTGTAGAGTCTTTTACGCTGGCAGAGAAAATACGCAACGTAAAGACCTCTTCCGCTCTGTTAGAAAATTATGCTTTTGTAAAAAAAGCCGTCATTAATTCAATTAACGCAGGAGACGGTAGTGCTTCTATTGATATTCTTGTTGCAGATGAACTTTTCTATAAGATTTTATCAGAAAAATCAGGTCTGGAAATTGCGGATGACAAGGCATTAATCGCAATGATCTCCGATTTGGGCAGGATCAAGCGAGAGCATGAGCGCCTGGAAAGCGCCCTTAAGGAAGTAGAGCTTAAGGGATACGGTATTGTCATGCCAACTCAAGGTGAGATGCAATTAGAAGAGCCGGAGATTGTAAAGCAAGGTAGCCGTTTTGGCGTGAGGCTCAGAGCCAAAGCTCCTTCTATTCATATGATCAAGGCTGACATAGAGACGGAAATCGCACCATTTGTAGGCACTGAGAAACAATCCGAGGAGCTTGTGGATTACATACTTAAAGAATTTGAAGGAAACCCATCATCTATCTGGTCGTCAAATCTCTTTGGCAAACCTTTAAATGAGCTTATGGGCGAAGGATTACAAAACAAATTAAATAAAGTCCCTGACAGTGAGAGGCTCAAGCTGCAAGAGACTATTGAACGTGTTATTAACGAAGGCATTGGCGGCCTTGTATGTATTATTCTGTGACCTGCTTATATTTCTTTACCAAATCATACTCCATATAACCGCCAAAAATATCCAGGGCGCTGCCGACTGTAAAATCCACACGGCCGCGTCCTATTTTATTTATTTTCTCAATATCACTATAATTTCCTATTCCCCCTGCATATGTGACAGGAATCGGAGACTTTGCAAGCAAACTAATAAGAGACTCATCTATACCTTGCTTCTTTCCCTCGTTATTCACCGCATGTACCAGATACTCATCGCACATTCCGGCAAATTTATTTAAAAAATCAACATTTATCTCAATATCTGTAATTGTTTGCCATCTGTCGGCAGCAATAAAATATTTGCCATTTATTTCTTTTGCACTCAGGTCAAGTACAATTTTATCCTTACCTACAACATCAAGCAAGCGATGTAAATTTTCACCGTTATACCCTGTTTTATCAAATACATATGAGGTAACAATTACATGCGATGCGCCTGCAGCGATATACTCGCCTGCATTATCGGCAGTAATACCGCCTCCTACCTGCATACCACCAGGATATGCAGCAAGCGCAGCAATAGCCTGCTCTTTGTTAGCCTGAGACTTACCCAACATAATGATATGTCCCCCCTTGAGTGCATCTTGCCTGAACAGTCGTGCAAAATATGTACTGTCGTGAGAAGATATAAAATTCTCAACAGCATGTCCATTATCGTTTAAAGTAGAACCAACTATTTGTTTTACCTTTCCTTCATGTATATCTATGCAAGGCCTGAAAACCATATTTATCTCCTCCTGTCATATAAGACGCGCCAAACACTTTTGTATTGTACCTGACATTACATGATTCATGTGCAGGCAAACAAAAATATCATCAACATGCTTGTTACTAATATACTTTTCTAAATTAAGACCGTTCTCAAGTGTTGTATTTACATGTCTGGGATCAATAACATATATATTATCATAATTATGGACAAGGAATGAAACCAGCGCATTAGCATAAGAATTTTTAATAACAATTGCGCTCTTGCCTGTTCCAGCGTTAGTTGTGATAATTGTCAGCGGATTATCTCCGGCAATAAATGCCTTATATTTATTACTGTCTGATGTATTGGTAACAACTTTTATTTCCTTTGTCTTTGATAAATCACTTCTGTTGTAATGCGCAATACAATTGGTTTGCACAGAAGGAATATAATATTTCACAAAATCGGGGTTCTCTTTAAGTATGGAACTATTTGTGCTGGAATACAGACTTCCCAAAAAGTTATTCAGTACATTAGATTCAAGCGCGTCTCTGTCTACAGCTTCGTATCCAAGAGCTGTTACCGCCTGTTTGTAAGCATAATATGCACCATCTACAGTCCAATGATGGTCAGTACGGTAATAAATGTACTCATCTTTGTGCTCCACCATAGCACTATATATGTCAGGAGTAATAGCCGAATCAAGCCTTTGTGCTATATAATCAATCCAAGCCTTCTGATCCTGTACTCCCTGAGTATATTTATCCGGGCCATAGATGTACATTGACGTCGGGACAGTCAAGGACACAATATTCTTATCCGGGAATAGTGCGCTTAAGTCATTAATAAATTCAATATATTTATCTGCATTAGTTTGATATCCGTTGAAAACTTCCATGCCACGATTACCTTGTATCAGTACACCGTTTGTAGCAGTACCGCCACCGTTAGGAGCCGCAGTGGGTGCCACAGCCGTAGCAGTCGGCTTCGGTGTAGGAGTCGGCTTCGGTGTAGGAGTCGGCGTCGTAACCTGCGTCGGGGTTGGGGTTGATACAGCAGTTGATCCCGGTGTTGATTCCCAACCCGGAGTTGGCTCTACAGTTATATTCGGAGTCTGCGTCGGCGCAAAAGTTATATTTCCCGACTGATCCCAGTCATAACCCTCATCAGGTTTTTCTACAACAATGTTCTCATCATCCCATGGACTATCCTCATTATCTGCTTCTGTACCGTCATTTCCATTGGTACCAACAAAGACCTCTCCATTCATTTTCACAGTAATTAATTGTCTTACATTAGAGTTGGCAGTAACAAAAAAATCACGAAAAGGAAATGTATCTGTATAGGCATCCTGAGCGTCCTGCATAAAG
Source organism: Oscillospiraceae bacterium (assembly GCA_015069185.1). Taxonomy (GTDB): domain Bacteria; phylum Bacillota; class Clostridia; order UBA1212; family UBA1255; genus SIG424. The sequence continues at coordinate 15,295 of SVJB01000008.1, read as the reverse complement.
CTACCGTCAAAGTATGATTCTAATGAAAACTTAGGAAATTGCTTCAATGTTCTTTGTTCTTTTTCAGAAACCGTAGGATTCACATCGAGCAGACTGTACGCGCCAAATCCTATTATAAACAGTAAGAAAACGGCAATTATTGATATTTCATATATTCTCACAAGTTTTGATTTATCTTTCATATCTTACCCCTCATCATATTAGAACCTGAAATACAGGAACGGATTATAGCTGGCACCCACCAAAGCAGCCGTACATAAGAATAACATTACTATGTTAAATGCCATATTGGCCGTAAAGTAAACAGTCGGTCTGCTTTCTTTTATCGATTCAACTTGTCTGCCTACAATACGCCCGATTGGTATACACGCAATCACTCCTATAATCAATATCATCAGATTATTGACAATCGGCGTGGTTAGCGTATTATCCCACAAAGGTACATTTCCGAGGCCAAACATATTCCTAAGCGCTGCCAAGCATTGGCCAATATCTTCAAAGAAGAATATAGTCCATCCCACCATAACCACAAGTAATGTAGTAATATTACTCAGTACCGGTATCCTCTCCAATCTGCGCCTCAGGATGAACTTCTCCAATACGAGGAAAACAAAATAATACAGTCCCCAGATAACAAAATTCCAACTGGCACCGTGCCACAAGCCTGTCAAGGACCATACAACAAGCAAATTAAAGAACTGGTGCTTACGGTTACCGCCCAGCGGTATGTACACATAATCTCTAAAGAAAGTGCCCAGTGATATATGCCATCTGCGCCAGAAATCAGTCACTGATCTGGATATATACGGATAATTAAAATTCTCACCATATTCAAAGCCAAACATATATCCAAGACCGATCGCCATATCGGAATATCCCGAGAAATCAAAATAAATTTGCAGAGATAAGCACAAAGCTCCAACCCATACACCAAAAACAGGTACACCCTCTGCTATATATTCACCGGTGAAAATCAAGGTAGATATCTCACCTATAGTATTTGCCAATAACACTTTCTTGCCGCATCCACACAAGAATCTTGTAATACCTTTACAAAATCCTGAAACAGTTGTAGTTCTATTCTCAAGCTGCAGTGCAACATCAGAATATCTGAGAATGGGGCCTGCTATCAGCTGGGGAAACAGTGAAACAAACAATAAGAAGGTAAAGTAATTCTTCTGTACCTTGACATCATTCTTATATACATCAATTGTATATGACATCGTTTGAAATGTAAAAAAAGATATTCCGATAGGAAGTGCGATGTTAGTTAGCGGTAATCTGGCAAAAGGAAGCAATGTATTAACATTTTCTATAATAAAATCCAAATACTTAAATGCAACCAGAAAAGCAATACCTGAAATAACGGCAACTATGAGTGCTATCTTTGCGCATGCAGTCCCCCGCCTCTTATCAATAATCAATCCCGCCGCATAATTTATAAATGCAGATAATATCATCAAGAAAACCCATACCGGTTCTCCTATTGCATAGAAAAAAAGTGACGCAAGCAGCAAAACAATATTCTTTGCTTTAAGATTGGGCATGACAAAATATGCCAATATGCAAATTGGAAGAAAAACGAAAATAAACGGCAATCCTGAAAATACCATAAAGTATCTGCCTCCTTTTAGTCATCAAAACCGAACTTATCCGTTTCCTTTGTACGTCCGAGCAATCGGTCAGCCGCATCAATACAGTCTTGCATTTCCTTAATCACAACATATTCCGATAATGTATGAGCATTATAATATCCACAAGACAAGTTAACAGCTGCACATCCAATCCGAGGCGCTACTACACAAATATCAGAAAACGTGCCGTAATCCTGCTGGTAATAATCAGCCGTAACAAAATCAATAAAGGCTTGATTTGCGCACTTATAAAACACCGCATCATTACTGCCCTTCCTGTCAAATTCTATAATATAATTAAAAAAAAGTCCATCAATATCTTTGCTCGTGACAAACTTCATAGCACCCACACCATGCTGCTCCTCATCCTCGCACAGAAGCACAGAACACCTATGCTTATGAATTAATTCGAGAATCATAAGAACACCGCACCTATCATCGCCGCCAATACCCTGCGCCGAGGAGAGTACATCCTCAAGTTCATCATAAACAATATCCTCCGGCAATTGACTGTGAACAGTATCAAGATGAGCGACTAACAGCACTGGGAAATCGCCCTTTGCCAACACATATCCATCACCCACAGTCACATTGCCAAGCAGAGCCTTAAGTTCCCATATCATATGCTGTTTTAACTGTTCTTGAGTTAATCTGCACAACTTTATCAGTTTATTTCTCATATTCATATTAATCATTCAGGAATAAAACTTTGAGCTCACTACATACTTTATATTGTCCGTTTTGGCAGCAATTTCCAAATAACAGTATGTTGTGTTTTCAGGAATTCTTGCTACAGCGAGGAAAGAACCACCGTCTTTTGATGTTACCGTAGCCTCTGCGGTTTTCCATTTATGAGCAAGATAACATTTATGAATATCAGCGGGAAATGTATACGCATATTCATAATCGGTCTGATAATATAAAGTGGCAGCATATGAAACACTGCTATTATTCTCACCGGTGAAAATAACAGATAACGTCCCCTCTTGTTCCAACTCCTTATTATATTCTTGTTGTGTAATATATGTAAATGAACCCTTATCCCTTGTCATCGCATCTGCAAATTTATATATCTCATGACACTCATAATTATCAGTATCCCAGCTGCAGCTGTGTCCGTGTACCCACCCCGACTTGATACTAAGCTGTGTCAAGCTGTTATTCTTGCACGTATCAGCATAGGATTTACTGTTTGAATTGGCAGAAAACGCAAAATCGTCATTCATACACAGCCACAAAACAGGTATATTAACATTAGAAAATCGTTCCTGCGCCAACCACATTTGCTTAGAACGAGGTACATTAAACTTAAAGCGCATAAAAGACAGCGCCTCGTCCAGATATCCGGAGCCGTAAACCGGTATAGCAAAAGCGTATGAGTTATCATATCCAATAGCAATAGAAGTAACAACGCTACCCCATGATATACCCATCAAGCCAACTTTTTGACTGTCAACACAGCCCAAGGCCGCAATAACATCATAGGCCCGTATAACCTGTGCTACTGCATGATACATCCACATACTGTCTATACTTTGGCATTCACTCAGTTGCATATCATCATAAGTAGGTGGTACTGTATAATCCTCTTGCGCAAAGACACCACACAATTCATGGGTCCAGTCCTCAAAGATAGCACCTTCTCTGTCTCCGGCATTACGTCTTACAGGAAACAAACCTACGTTGCATATAGAGATAGCGGCATACCCACGATCATTCCACTGCTTGACCCAATCCAGAAAAGCATATCCACAGCCGCCATGAACAAGCACCATAGCAGGTATTTTATGTTCGTAATTGCGATCCATATCATATCCATCCGGCACTCCCATATATGCAAACACTTTGGTTTTCTTACCATTTGTTTCTGGTCCGTCATATGTAAGTGCACGAATACCCTCGTATTTTCCGGTGGGATAGTACGAGGGTATATAAGTTACATTCAAAGATTCATCATATTTAAACATAGATCAATCCATCCTAAATTATTATATTTTTATACAGATAATAAGATAAATACTGTACCGGCTCCAATATATGCATAGCCCTCAACAACATATTTTTCTTCAATTCTCATTACCAAACCACGAATAAATGTGTCACGAACACCATCTTCCATACCATTCAACAAATTGAAATTAACGAGGAAATACTCGCGATCAGTCATATCTTCTTCAAGGCCCAGCTCTGTTATATAATTAACAGCATCATTGAATGCTGTGTCTACATCTGTAGCATCAATGTGAATATCTACATTTGCATAATCATACTGTGTATCAGTACACTTTGGTACCAATTCACTGATTGACTCATGATAATATGAATTAGCCATCTTAACCTGGTCTGATGCACAGAGGAAAGAAAAGCTGTCTGTAGTCTGTATTACCTGGTATACGGATGCGTCATTAGATGGATCCAAATGATAATATTCACCATCCAGATTTGCTATACACCATGTATGTCCGGGACCAAGATCGTCACCGGGATAGAATACATTAAAGCATTCAATACCTGCCATATTATATAAAATTGTCAAAGCATTAGCAAAACCATCACAGTTTGTCATCTGGCCCGTCAGTGCATGATACAGAGCAGGCTCTACACTGCTATCATATTCAGTATCCTGAGTATAATTTGTATTGCATACAAGATATTCATATAAATACTTGGCCACTGCGTATTCTGTCTCAAGCTCATCTGACACACCTGCTATAATCTTAACAGCCTCTTCATAAGCCAGATCATTGTATTCTTTCTTATCAGGGGTCATATTCGGGAAAAACAGATATACATATCCATTTTTGGAAATAATCGATCTTTCCAGATTGATCTCAATATATGGATTATCACACATAATATAGAAAGTAGCTTTGGATAACATCTGAGCATCAAATTTACGATCTGAAAAACCTATATAATTATACCCATTCTGGTATGCAAACATTATAGAATTATATACTGTCTTTTCCTTATCAGACAAATGCTGCTTGAAAAACTCAGATGAAATATTCTTAAGACCGCTGTCAGGAATATCTTTTATCTTCATAGATACGAGTATCTCAGATTGCTTATCCTCGCTATAAATAATTTCCTCTACACTTCCTATATCCTCAATACCCTGTATATTATTTTCAGGTTCTGTAATAGAATCAACAAATTCCTTTGAAACATAAGAAAAATGTATACTGTTTGCATTTTCCAAATCTCGACTTATCTTTACATACACGAGACTTGATATGGCTATCACAACAATGGTAGCCACTATAATAAGAATCAAGCGTACAGCTATCTTATTATGTCTATTATCAGGTGTTACTTTTTCTTTGGACACATCAGCTTGCAAAACAATACCTCAACATAAATTTCTTTAGTGATATTGTACCATAATACTAAAAAAAAACAATGGATTTTCATAGTATTTTATAGCTTATTTCACAGCAATTTCGTGCAAATTACCATCATCTGTCAGTTGGAAACTACCTTTCCCATATGGAGTGATTCTGAATTTATATACTGTGCTTCTGTATCTGTACGTAATAATCACCTGACGATGATATTTACTGTCGATCTCAATCCACGAGCCTTTGCGGACAAAGCCAAACAAACTCTCAAGCACAGTAACAAAATACCATGATGCAGAACCTGTATACCACGTCCAGCCACCTTTACCGGCATTACGACCATGAGAGTAAATATCTGCTGCTATTACATATGGTTCTACTCTATACAGAGCACACTCACCGCGTGTTGCAGTATGATTTATAGGATTCACCGCTTTGAGCATTTTATATCCCAAAGATTCTTTGCCGTGTATATTCATAAGACTTCGAGCCAACCACACAGCGGCATGAGTATATGCACCATTCTCACGAAGTCCCGGCGGATATGCTGCTATATATCCTATTTTATCTATACTCTCCTGTGAAAAGGGTGGCCATAATAAACGTACCAATCCTGCATCCTCATCGAACAGATATTTAACTGCATTTTCTATCGCTACGCAGGATCGGTCATCTACAGATTGTAGGTGCTCGGTGCTCTCAAAACTCAGCACGCTCCAGGATTGAGATACGGAATCTATCTTGCATTCATCACTAAGTCTACTGCCTACTTTGTCACCTTCATCAGTAATGGCTCTTATATACCATTTGCCATCCCAAGCGTTGTTATTAATATTATCTACCAGGTTTGCCGCCTGCTGTTGCCACTCTTTACGTTTTAAAACATAGTCAGGATTCTTTGCATCTGCAAGTTCTGATAATTTACAAATAGCATCCAGACAGCAACGCAAGAACCATCCAAGCCACACGCTCTGTCCCTTGCCATCATTCCCGATTTTATTCATGCCGTCATTCCAATCCCCACCTCTCATCAGGGGTAATCCATCAGATCCCAATTTATTGGCATAATCAATACTGCGCATGCAATGTTCAAACAGACTTTCCGTCATGCCATCGCTGTCAATGTATGAAACTTGTCTATGCAGAATACTGACATCTCCTGTACATATAACATATTTATATGTGCAGAAAACAAGCCATAACATGTCATCACTATACTTACTTTGTATGCCAAACTCGTCTACATCACGATATGCAGGATGCCACCAATGTTGCACGTTTCCATTCAGGTATTGATGAGCGCAGTGATCAAGTATTCTCTTGCGTGATATGTCAGGTGCTACATAATTAACAGCAATAGTGTCCTGTAGCTGATCACGATATCCATACGCGCCACCAGATTGATACATCGAGCTCCTTGCATACAATCGGCAAGAAATCGTCTGATACAATAGCCAACCATTCATAAGGCAATCCAGTTCCCTGTCCTCTGATTGTACCTGGATTGTTCCGGTAAGTTTTTTCCAGTTTTCAGATACTTTTTCCAGACAATCCACACAAAATGACACATCTGAATATTTATCAATTATATTTCCTTGTTTATCCAAAGTCTCTTGTCCCAACATATACACATTGCGAAATATCTGTCCCTGTTTTATTCTTATATTTTCACAATCAAAAGCATTGGAAACAAAGGTGTCTGTATCCTCACAAATATCAGCATGGTATTTAATAGTCACACATACATCTGCAGAATTTGGTATTATCTCTACCAAAGTAAGCTTTACAGGATCATTTTCAGCCACATACACAGTCACCTTGGTGCTTACATCCATTTCCTTGATTTTCCTGTGAAAAATACTATACCCAAATCCAAAGCGAACCTCATCATTTTCACATATAAGTTGTTGTTGTATGCTTTTGGTACCATCATTTACAGTAAGCCCGATCCATTCATTCGGAACATCAAAGGCGCAGCTACCGTGCCATTTAGTCAGGCGGTTTTCTCTGCTGTTATATTTCCATACATAACCTCCGCCACGTTCAGTGATTATAAAGCCAAAAGGATATCCTGTAGGGCTTGTCACAACATTACTCCAGGCCAGCGGAGTCCGCTTGCTTCCATCAATTATATATTCACCTGTACGACTGTCAAAGCCACCAAACCCGTTATAAAATATTAGATTATCGTAATTCATAATACACCTCAAAAGCAGTAAAACAAATCAACATTGTCGCGTAGCGTCTTGGGACATTCTCCATCAGGCGGTGTTATGACATAAATCTCACCATGGCAACAACAATCAAGTGATAAAGCCCGTGCTACCAACATATCAGCCATATCTCGAATAGGCGCCAGATATCCTGTACTGTCACAACACACTAATGCCAGATCAACAATAAACCCTCTGAAACTATAAAAGCACCACATGCGCATTATTTTCTTTATATCATCAATACGTTCCGGATGTCTGATAGATATACAAATTACAGGTCTTTGTCCTGAAATGCCATATTGCCATAGCTGACGCATACGTGTAATAGATCTGGACCCTTTCATAAGTTCCGGAAGATGAATAAAGAAATAATTAACATCACCCCGAGCCAGGTTTAGATGCTCTCTTTCTATCATGTGTCGGGTGCGAGATAACGCAAACGCTCTGTCTATATTGGAAAAATCTATATATTTTTCAGCAATATTTATTATGTCATCACGATTATATGCAGAGCCTATAAAGAAACCAAGTTCTTCGTCTTCCGGCATTTTCAAACAAAAAGACAGACAAGGATATAACACAGCGCCTATATTACCTGCCATGGGCCTGTCATTACAAATCAGTTCAGGCATTCTGCTATCCCCATTGCGGCCCTTAACATACAGCGCATCCGTATCGTATTCCGGATGGATTCCTTTTGTGAAGCCTGCACACACATACAGTGCCGGCTGATTCTCTCTTCCGGACTGTTTTCTTGCCACGATTACAGGCGTATGATCCACATAAATAACCTCTGTAACTACAAACATACTACAGAAAGCAGGATGAGCATTATAGTCACTATCCGTAGCCATTATAAGATCTGTGTATAGTGAGATGACAGTGTTTTCTTTTGCTTTTATACGGTAAACAACGCTATTATCATCTGCAGGCACGCATATCTGCACACGTAATTCTCCGAAATGTGTAGTCATAGACACCTCTGCCTTTTCCGGGTAAACATACGCCTGCTTTACATCAGGTATCTTTGTGCCGGCAAATATATGAATCGCATCTGTCAACGTAATTCCATTGACAGTTATCTTTGAGATCCCTTCATTGTTAAAAGCTGCACAAAGATTACCATTTGAATATATTCCCACCGGTTTCTTACATACTTCAGGTATATCATGCCTATTGTCAAGCACAGGTTTACTTACAGGCAGTGTTGCTTTTTTCTGCCTGTGATTTTTGGTATATTTTATACTTTTATTGTTCATTATCTCCGCTAATAAATATTCTGCCGACCGCATCAGAGGAAATAACATAAAATGTTTCTTTACATAGTCACCACACAGGAAATTACATATCGCAACAAGCTGCATTCCCAAATGGTGAGCCATATACGAGTTCACCACATTTATTCTATTATCTGAATAATCTATTGCTTCATAAAAGCCATAATCCCCTCTGCCTCCATCCTCTTCCAGACATTTAAGATTACGCATTACCCTGTGAGGTATTCTACCCAGAGCCATAATAGAAGAATACGGGCTGACAACCATGCTGTCTGATACGTTGCGTGATATTGCCGCCTCCGGTATCCCATGCGCTTTATATTTAAAATTTAATCCAACATCTTGCATGTAAAATCCAGATTCAGATATTCCCCATGGAATACGATGTTTTTTTCCATATTCCTGTTGGGCATGAAGCATCTCATCAATTACATCTCCCCACATGTTGTCATATTCAGTCTCAAAGAATAAATCCGGCAATAAATACTCAAAAGCAGTACCTGACCACGACAATAGCAGATCAGGATTATCCTGTGAAAACCGTCTGGCCGCATGGGTATAACATCTAAGCGGCACCTGTCCCATGGCTACCGCAATATACATTGTCAGCCTTGATTCAGATGCAATAATATCGTAAAACGAATCAGATATTTTATTTTCACCAATATTAAATCCTGTAGAGAGTGCTTTCTTGCCATTGTCGTACAAAAAAGAAAAATCAGTATTGTTTATAATATTATTTATTCTACAGCAAAGTCCAGCTATCCGTCGCTCTATCGATGGTTTATCTACTGGTAAAGTCTCAAGAATACATGCACTACAAGCAAGGCAAGCTACAAAATTACCACTATCTACAGTAGAAACAAACAGCGGCTGTAACGCACACAATGACCTGGTGTCTATCCAATTATACAAATGACCTCGCTCTTTTGGCAGCATTTCAATCACATCTATCATTTTCTCTGCTCTATCTAAAGCTGCCTCTTGTGTGATGAATTCAAATCTAAGACTAATAAAAACAGCCAGAAAACAAAACCCGATATTGGTAGGTGATGTTCTGTATGCTATCTTCTCTTCTTCAGCAAACTGCACATTGTCCGGAGGTAAGTAATGATTTTCTTCATTTGCATATACTGCATAATATTGCCAGGTTCTGTAAGCCAGTTCTGTCAATGAATCCCGCTCTCCGGCTGACAGTCCTTGTCTCTTCCTTCGGCCCAATGGTCTTGATGTCAGGCAAGCTACCAGAGGCGCCAACAACCACACAACAGACAACGCCGCTCCAAAATATCTAAAACATAAGACGGCAGCAATAAGATTTGACAACATTTCACTATAATATGTGAAAATTGTTTGCTTCCCTCGTCTGTCACTATCTGCAGCCGTCACCCAATCTAACATATGACTATGTGATACATTCGTACGCCACATAGCCCGCAGAGCAGCATCCAGCATCAGAACGGCCTTGTGCGGCAAGAAAAGAAGCTCAAAAACCAATTCGCGCATAGTACTGCACATCCCTATGGACAGTATCATAATAGCAAGCCACAGATACGCAAATCCCGGCAAAAACAGTACACCTAATAATACAGTAAACAAAACAGCCGGCAAAAACAAACTTCCCAATAGATTGCCCACCATTTTAAAGCGCGATATTGCATTAAGAGGATTACTGATATATCTACCATTCTTTGTCAGAAAATGCTTTTTTATATATGGAATCAGTTGCCAATCGCCTCTTGTCCACCTGTGCTGGCGAGAAAAATAGCTTATATAACTCTTAGGATATTCATCATAGAGACGAATATCCGACGCAAAGGCAGTCCTCATAAATGAACCTTCTAACAAATCATGACTCAGGATGCTATTATCCGGAAATAAATCTTTCAGTACATGATTAAATAGCACCGGGTCATACATCCCTTTTCCCGTATATATTCCCTCTTTGAAGATATCAAAATAAAAGTCGGAGTATTTCACTCCGTAAATGTCAAATCCCCTTGCATTTGCATATGATTTTGTGAAAATCGAATCGGTTTTCCTGCCAAGCGGCAACACAGCAGGCTGTAATATACCATATCCTTTTGTTATTATCGGGACTCCATTTACATACTCAACTACCGGTGTATTCATAGGATGCATCATAATCTGAGCCATACGGCATACTGTATGAGCCGGCAATATTGTGTCTGCATCCAGTGTCAGCACAAAACGTACTGCAGGTAATATACCTGCTTCTATATCTTCATTCAGACCTAATAAAGCGCCTCTTTTTCTTTCATATCCTATCCATTTTTTATCATTTTCGTAATATGTGCGTTCTCGTATTTTGCAATAAAAACGTTTTCTTTTTCCTGTACAGTATTTGTTATTTAACGCTTGTATCTCCTTTGCACAAACATCATAAAGCACACTATCTCCCATGTCGTCTTTACTCTTTGACTCAGGTAAATCACCTAATAAAATAAAATAAATATTGTCATCTTTGTTGGAAAGTTGCATTCTTTCCAGCTGTTGTATCAAGTTCCTGGCACGTTCTTCCGATGATAACAAGCATGGTACCGCTACCATTACAGAACATTCATCCGGCAGCTTGCCTTTAAAATCCAATGCCGGCAATACTTGAGGTCTTCTTTTATAAAGATGTCTTCGTTGGGCTGTTCTGACTGCAATGTTAAATGAAATAATTAAAATGCACAACATTATGATCACAGCTGCAAGTGTGATAGCACAGCTAATTATAATATCCTGAGTCGTTATATTAGTTTGCCATATTCTGATTAGCTTACGTACAATCAATATTCCCGGACATAAGCTCAATACACATATTGTGAAAATAAGAAATGCGTAAAAAGCCCTGCCCGGATTCTCTTTTTCATGCATTCGATAAATGTGTTGCCCTACATGATTCTCTGTTTTATGACTTTGAGCTGCTTCTATGGCTTCCATAGCAACTGTTTCCGGTGATCGGCCTGTTTTCTTTGCACAGAGATTCACAATACGTACATATTCGTCTCTTGACTCTTCTGTCATCCTTGGATATATTCCTGCAGGATCTTTATTTAATATTTGTTTTACTGTGCTTATCCGGGACGTAATATCTTGCCAATCAAGATTCCCCAAGGCTCTCATACTGTTTATCAGATTTCCGGCTAACACACCGTTTGTGATAGCGTTCTTATGTTCCAGGGCTATAATCTCATCAATGGAAGTATTACGACCTGCTATCTTACGGGTAAGTATCTGTCTCATTTGAGCAGTGTCCTGTACCTTTGAGGCACACAATTTTAATACAGTCTGAGCAAATACAGGCGTAATATCCCCAACACCTTTTATCCATGCCTGTATACTCCTGTCGTCACCGTTTCCTATATAGTTTAAGTACCTACCAAATAAATTTTCTGCCTTTTGAGTTTCTTGCCTGACATTTTCTGTATACACGCAGACTTCTGATAGCTGCGCGATCAGGGCAAAACGCATTGTTTCTTCTATACACCCTAATTCTTTTGTAGCAAGTGGTGCTGTTTTATTAACATCTAACATATATTCTATGATTTTCTTATCATCGATCATGCCTCGATTCTTCTTTACAATATTTGTCATATGACTATATATTGAGTTTATTTTTTTCTTGCTAAGTATTTCAGGAAGGCGTTTATAGGAGTATCTGCACATCTCAATATTTTCCGCTATTACATAGTAATTGTCATATATCCATTCTTCAGCAGGTGTCAGTTGTCTATTTACATCATTTTGGCATATTCTTTCATATGTTTTTTCAATAATTACTGCATTTTCTTCAAAATTCATATAAAAACCCCTTCTAGTTAATTGCCAAACTATTCTATTTTGTGATATTATTGACATATATTTTGAAAAATATGTAACAAGGGGCTGGGGGCATGGCTTTTTCACGAAACCAAATTAATAAAATCAGATTTGACGATCCTGTTACTTTCCTTACCAAAGCGCAAAGAGCGTATCTGGATAAAAGTTGGGCCGGTTACTTTGCTACAGAAATTTTTCCTAAAATCGATGAGAGCAGATACGAAGTACTGTATTCAGCAAACGCAGGACGTTATAATACACCGATAAATCAGATGGTAAGCCTGCTTATTTTGAAGGATCTGACTAATCTTAGTTATGTTAATTTGCTTAATGAAGTAGCGCTTGATTTGCGCTATAAATATGCCCTATGCTGTACAGATAAGGTGGATTCTCCCGCAGGCGCCTCTACTTTGTCAAACCTGCGTAACAGAATCAGACAATATAAAAATAAGACAGGCATAGACCTATATCAGTCTACCCTGTCCGATATCAGACCTCAGCTTGACGAGTTGATTGCGAAATATAAGTTTAAGCCGAAGAAGCTGTGAGCATGCACATAACTTATATTTTAGTGACTCACACTTTTTCATACCAGTCCACTTATCTATTTTTTATTTTCTAGACCTACAACAATTTCACACCATGTTCATTTTGAACAGCGTAAAGTGTAGACCATTTTAAAATATCCCTCCTATAACAGAGGCTACTGCAATTTGCAATCAAATAAAATATTTGTTATTAATGTTTTTTACCATTTGATCAAAGAACTCTTCCTTTTCCGCAATCAAATGACGTTTTAGTATTAATTTATCATCATAAATGAATTTAATTGGCTTCTTTGATATTATGTCATAGCTATCCTTGCCATATAAAATCACAATACATCTTCCTTGTTGTTCTACAAGCGGTGTTTTATTTTTTGATAATTTTGCCTTCCGAAGATCCTTAGTCAGCTCATCTTTGAATTCTTCATCGATATCATTTATTTCTTTTTTTAAGAAAGATATGCGCTCTGTCATAACATCTAAAATCAGAACTTTATTTATTTTTCTGTCTTTATAGTAATACTTATCATATAAAACACGAATATATACGAATGCAAAAAAGATAAATACGCCTTCTACAACAAAGCACAAAATCAGACGTGCCAATGCAGTTCTCTTTTGATCTGAAATAAGTTCATCTTTTGACATATAAACAGTTGAACCTTTTTTTATCTCAATTATTGTTTTATCATCATTAAAATCTATTCCTTCAACGTATAAAATATCAATTTTATCGTTAACTTCAATATCTCCATACCCCGTATGAGGACACCTATACTTTTCTCCCGAGTCTGATATAACGAACATGCGAAAAGGTTTTTTGTACACTGTCACACTTTCTACAACTATAGTAGTGTTTTTTGCATTACTATAATCGTCACGTGGAAAGGAATAATAAACATGTGGTATCGCAATAATTAAAATTATAAGCTGTATAAATACAAGTTTAACTAAATATTTCTTCACAAAGGCCTCCTTATCTGGTAAAAATCGCTGTAATTTTATTTTGGACTAGTCGTAAAAACGTTAGTGGAGCTATACTAAGTCTATATTCTCTTCTTTCATATGAGTAATTAACATGATCAACAACTATGTTGACTTCTTGTGCTTTGTCTAGATTTTCAGGAAAGCCGGATGCCAAACAAACAATAATAGCAATGACAAAAACAATATGTATCATGATTTCTCAAAATCTATAGCTAAAATTTGTCTTATCCTTCATTAATTTTTCCTCTGAAATTGTAATTTAATTATTCATTTGCAATTGAATCTGCCACACCAGTCCAACCCTCACATTTTCAAATATTTATCTATGAGCGCAGCAAAGTCGTCTTGATCAATAATATTTACCTGTTCCTTTTCTTCCAGAACATCTTTTTTATATCTTCCATACTTTTCCAAATCATAAAACGTAATGTCATAGTCATCATTCCCAAAAACCACTAAATAACCCATATTGGTCTTATCTTCCTCTGATGTATTTTCCTTTTTTATTACAAATTCATTTTTCCGGGCATATTTTGATGCATCATATGCATCAAGCCAATAGTTACGGTATTCAGATATAAACCTAGCATATAATTTTGTATCTAAATTCTTTATTACTCGGTAGTTATCGCTTCCGTATTTTTCAATTATTTGAAAAAGCTTAATCCTTTGCATTCTCTTCTTGTCATATATATGACTCCACACGATAAGTGCATCCATCGAAAAAGGAATTGACATGAGCAATAAAGATAAAAAAATAAATACTATAGCACTTTCTCTATTGCGTTTGTCCCACGTATCGATAGAAACATACACTTCATCTTCTGTTCTAGCATCAACAATTAAATAATAATCATCTTTGAATAATAGATTAACCTCCACATACTTAATAGTAATAGTATCTCCTTTTTTTATCTTTTCAGATAAACCTTTTTTTGTGTCTCTAGCAGAAAACTCATATTCTATAGAATCATTATACAAACTCATTATATATTCTTTATCTTCTAAACTATATCCAATTGTGTCCACCTCAAAAGTACGCTGTTTTGCTTTTTTTGTATTGTATGTAACAGGCGTTACAAATGTGATGAAAATAAGAATAGCTACAAAAGACAAATTTAAATTAATCATTACTCTTATCTGTTTTTTTCTTCTTTTCATATTACCACCTCTTCTTATGTTGCCAAATTCATGAATACATTCAAGATTGTATCAAATGCAACACCAATAACGGTAGAAACTGCAATTTGGACACCATATTTCCATGTAAACTCTCCCTCAATCGCTTCTGTTATAATTGAACTTACTAAGTTTGTTACGCTGAGTACTTTACCCCATGTGTCATATGTGTATTTTACCACTACGTTATAGTTTTCATCAAGTAGGGCTATTACATCTCCTTGGGCATTCAATACATATCGGTAAAATACTCTTGCGGTTGCTGTCTCGTATGTAAAGCCAATTAAA
>SVJB01000033.1 GCA_015069185.1 Oscillospiraceae bacterium | reverse complement strand
GAGAAGAACTATTACCTGATTGACACTGAGACAATTATATCATGGGCTTAACAAGCCTATTGAACAAATTTTATTTAGTTATATAGATACAAATTATGTATCTAAAAAATATTATACGAGGATGATTAACATGAAAATCATAGATTTGATCGGTGAAAATAAGATGACACTCTCGTTTGAAGTGTTCCCGCCTAAGACAGAAACGAATTTTGAAAGTGTAAAGGCTGCTACTGAAGAAATTGCCAAGCTGAAGCCGGCGTTTATGAGTGTTACATACGGAGCAGGTGGAGGTACCAGTAAATATACTCTGGATATTGCAAAGAATATCAAGGAGCGCTACAACGTGCCAAGTCTCGGACATCTTACATGTGTTTCATCCAGCAAAGAGACTGTCAGACAGCGAATTAGTGAGATAAAGGCAGCAGGTATTGAGAATGTGATGGCGCTCAGAGGAGATATTCCTGCCGGAATGGAGAACGACGATAGAAGTAGCTGGGATTATCAGCACGCAATTGACCTTGTATTAGAGCTCAAAGAAGCAAACCCTGACTTCTGTATTGGAGGCGCTTGTTATCCTGAGATCCATCCGGAAAGCAGTAATCAAAGAGAGGATATTAAGCGCCTAAAAGAAAAAGTTGATGCAGGATGTGATTTCCTGACAACACAGATGTTTTTTGACAATAATTTACTATATAACTTCCTTTATAAAATTCGCCAGGCGGGTATTACAGTGCCGGTTATTCCTGGTATAATGCCTATTACTAATGCAAATCAGGTGGCAAGAGCGATAAAATTGTCAGGTTCATTTATGCCTCAGCGGTTTAAGAGCCTGGTAGATAAATTTGGATGTAATCCGGATGCTATGAAGCAAGCAGGTATTGCATATGCCACAGATCAGATAATTGACCTTTATGCCAATGGCATATCAAATGTTCACGTATATTCCATGAACAAGCCGGATGTGGCTAGGAAGATTCAAAGTAATCTGTCTGATATTTTAGGAAGTGACGTACAATAATGAATTTTAGTGAATACTTAAAAAATAATATTGTTTATCTTGACGGAGGTATGGGAACTTTGCTCCAGGCTCAGGGACTCTTACCTGGAGAACATCCGGAAAGATGGAATATATCTCATCCTGACGTGATAACAAGTATACATAAAGCTTATTTTGATGCAGGCAGTAATGTTGTTTGTACCAATACTTTTGGTGCCAATTCTCTTAAGTTTGCAGATGACGAGCTGGAAGCGATTATAAAGGCGGCTATATCTAATGCAAATGCAGCCAGACAACAAACCACACAAATCGGTGAGAAATTTATCGCCCTTGATATTGGTCCTTCTGGAAAATTGCTGAGGCCTTTGGGAGACCTTGACTTTGAGGAGGCTGTAAATATATTTGCCAACACCATAAGAAAAGGTGTGAAGTATGGTGTAGACCTTATTATCATTGAGACAATGAATGATAGCTACGAAACTAAGGCGGCTCTACTGGCAGCAAAGGAAAACAGCAAGCTGCCGGTAATTGTTTCAAATGCCTACGGAGAAGACGGCAAGTTGATGACGGGAGCGACTCCGGCGGCTATGGTAGCCATGTTAGAAGGCATGGGTGCAGACGCAATAGGTGCCAACTGCTCACTTGGGCCTAAGCAACTGCGCAGCGTGGCATACGAACTGCTGGCAAATGCTTCTGTTCCTGTTATTCTCAAGCCCAATGCGGGACTTCCGAAATCTGTTAACGGAAAGACAGTGTTTGATGTGAAGGCAGATGACTTTTCACAGGACGTAGCGCAGTTGGTGCGGGACGGCGTGCGTGTTGTTGGTGGATGTTGCGGTACCACACCTGAATATATAAAGGCATTACATGACAAGACTCAGTGCATTACCCCTGTACCTGTTCAGGAAAAAAATATAACAGTTGTTTCATCGTACACACATGCAGTAAAGTTTGGAGATAAGCCTATTCTCATAGGCGAGCGTATTAACCCTACCGGTAAGAAGCGTTTTAAGCAGGCGCTTGTTGAGAATGACATGGATTATATACTGTCAGAGGGCGTGAGCCAACAGGAGAAGGGTGTGCATATTCTTGATGTTAACGTGGGCTTGCCTGAAATTGATGAAGAGGAAATGCTCAAGAATGCAGTTTGCGAGCTGCAGGCAGTTATTAACTTGCCACTGCAGATAGACACCGCAGATATTAGTGCTATGGAGACAGCTCTGCGCCGCTATAATGGTAAAGCCATGGTAAATTCTGTTAATGGCAAGCGGGAAAGTATGGAAGCTGTATTTCCTCTGGTGCGAAAGTACGGCGGACTTGTTGTTGCTCTGACTCTTGACGAGGGCGGTATTCCTGAAACAGCAGAGGGCAGGGTACAAATTGCCAAAAAGATTCTTGATACTGCGGCTAGCTACGGAATTGCAAAGAAAGACATTATTTTTGATACTCTGGCAATGACTATAAGCGCTGATAATAAAGCCGCTTCTGCTACGCTGACGGCTCTTAACGCTATTAAGCACCAACTGGGTTGCCACACATCGCTGGGAGTGTCTAATGTATCATTTGGTCTGCCAAACCGCGATGCAATAAACAGTATTTTCTTTGCTTTAGCATTGGAAAACGGTCTTAGTGCTGCTATTATGAATCCGTATTCAGCAGATATGATGAAGACTTACTTTGCGTATAAAGCACTACGTGGTATGGATAAGAATTGCAGTGAATATATTGATGCGGCGTCTACATTTACTGTGTCTACTACGGCTGTCGCTCCGACTCAGCCGGATATTGAAAAGAAAAGTACAGCAGAGTCAGACTCGGCGCTACAAAGGGCTGTCATAAAAGGCTTTAAGGATAAGGCAGGAGAGCTGACTAAGGAACTTCTCACAACCGCAGCCCCTCTTGATATAGTTAATAATGAGATTATTCCCGCACTTAACATTGTGGGAGAGGGCTTTGAAAATAAAACTGTGTATTTACCCCAGCTTTTGATGAGCGCCGAAGCGGCTAAGAGTGCTTTTGAGGTAATCAAGGCACATATGGCAGGCGGCGAGAAGACTGCCGGCAAAGGTGCTTTCGTCATCGCTACTGTTCACGGCGATATTCACGATATCGGTAAAAATATTGTCAAGCTCCTTCTGGAAAATTACGGCTTTGATGTGGTAGATCTTGGTAAAAATGTACCTCCGGAAACAGTTGTGGAGAAGGTAGTAGAGCTTCACGCGCCTCTTGCAGGTCTTAGCGCATTGATGACAACTACTGTGCCGGCTATGGAAGAGACTATAAAGAAACTAAAGGAAAAAGCTCCCTGGTGCAGGATTGTGGTGGGCGGTGCTGTACTCACACAGGAATATGCTGATAAAATCGGAGCAGATAAATACGCAAAAGACGCTATGGAAACTGTACGATATGCGGAAGAGATACTACAGAATCGCAAATAGTTATTTTGACGGTACGATGTGTGTATACTCAAAGTTGGAAGTTCAAAAGAAAATCTCGAATATTCATATGGATAATACCGTTTCGACTCATATCAAATTCATCCATTGAAACAACGTATTTAGGATAATTGTCTTTTATATTTTCGTATGCTCCAAATTCACGCTCTTCCGTTTTTTCGGAAGATAAATAATAGCATACTTGAACGTAGATGCGTTTACCATCTTTGTCACAAACAAAATCGATCTCTTTCGTTCCGTTTTTACCTATCGTGACCTTGTAACCAAGTCGAAGTAATTCAAGACAAACGATATTTTCAAGAATTAATTCAATATCCCGTTGATTATTACCATAGGTAGCCTGTCTTAGTCCGTGATCGGAAAGATAGTATTTTTCGTTTATTTGCAATATCTCTTTGCCTTTTAAATCCATACGGCTAATCTTATGGAATAAAAATGCCTTTTCACAAGAGTTTAGATAATTTATAACAGTATCTACTGCAACGGTTCTTTTTTCACTTTTGAAATACGCCGCGATGCTGTTTGCAGAGAAGGTACGACCGATATTAGCAGCAACGTACGCTATGATACGATCCAACAGATCCACATCTCGAAGCTTGTTTCTCTTTACTATATCTTTGATCACGACGGAAGCATAGATATCCTTCAAGTATTGTACTTTTGCTTGCTCGTCCAGCGGTGTTGTGGCAAGAAACGGAAGTCCGCCGTATTTTACATACTCAATAAAATAATCACTTATATTTTTGTTATCTTTCTCAAGCCGTCTTGCTTCGCAATATTCTGAAAATGAAAAAGGATATATAGTAAACTCCACATATCTGCCCGATAACAGTGTCGCATATTCACCCGAAAGCATTTTGGCATTTGACCCCGTAATATATATGTCTGCATCAGAGTTCACGCGCAAAGAGTTTACGCACTTTTCCCAATCTACTACTTCCTGTATCTCGTCAAGGAAGATATACGCGCGACCATTTATTGCTTCGATCTTATTCTTCAAATAATCGTGTAATGCCGTCGCAGTTGTAAGGTTTGAATAATTCATATCTTCAAAGTTGATAAATATCATTTGTTCCTGTGGCACTTTATTGTCAGACAGTTCTTCTTTGATAAGCTCCAACATAATAGATTTTCCGCTACGTCTTACTCCTACGATTACCTTGATCAGCTCATTTTTATCGATGAACGGTCTAATTTGTGATAAATAGCTTTCTCTCTTAATCATAGTATATATCGCTCCTCTTCATTTAGATATGCATATTATACCACAAGTATACTCTAAAGTCGAGTGAGTTTTGAATATTTTATCGACTGTAATCTATAAGTGTATAACTGAATTAAAATGTAAATTAACAACAGTCCATTTGTAATAATCTTTCATTTTTCCCCTTTTAACTATATAATATTACATATATAGTTCCTTGTTTTTTTATATATATTCCTGTGATAGGTAAATAATAGGGAAGGAATATATTATAAAGTAGTCAGAAAGAGGTATTGGCTTGTGAAATACGGTAAAATAATATTAGTTTGTATAGCAATTTTACTAATCATCAGTACATTTGCAGGGTGTGCTGCATCTAAGGAAGTTGATTTTGAGGAAAGTTCTGTCACAATCGGTGAAAATAGCTCGGATTATGAAGGTGTGGAGATTGAAATTGTAAATGCTCACTATGAGGAAGGGCTTAAGTTAGATATTAAGTGGAGCAACAATACAGAGCATTTAGTTACTTACGGTGAGTGGTTTGTTATAGAGAAAGAAACTGACGGTCAATGGATCCGCTGCCAAGCTAATAAAATGGATTTCCCGGAAATCGCGTATGTGTTAGTGTCAGATAGTCATGCAACCAGAACGTATGATATAAGTGAATATTATAAAATATCACAGGCCGGTAAATATCGTTTATGCACCGAGTGCTATATTCAACAAGGTGATGAGAAAAGCACGCCATGTATTTTAAGTGCTGAGTTTGAATTAGAGTTGGTGTGAAGGAATTTGGAATCATCGCTGAAAAATACTAAGGAGACGAGAAAAATAACTTCTAAATGTGAAGTGGAAATGAAAAAATCTTAGATTTTAAAATTTTCAATTATTCTTAAGATTGGCTGAATGGCAATTTCTGCTATTCGGCCTTATATTTATGCTTATGTTAGATCCTCTTGCTGTATCCTGTCTCCAAAGTAAATGCAAAATTGATCCAGGGTTTGTCCCCAATCCCACTTGATTTTAAGAGAGGTGTTTAGTATGATGATAACATAAAAAAAACTAACGTTTTAGCGACCGGTCCAATTATATTTTCGACGTTTATTGGTAATTTATAGAGGTGAAAAATGGACGGCATATTAATAATAATTGCGCAAAGTATATATTTTATGTTAAATCTAATATTTCCTGAAATAGGACATTTATATACGACAAAAAAATCAACTTTATTTTATAGGATTATTACAACAATAACAAACATTGTTGCTATTGTTTTTGAAATAATATTTTATAAAAATAAGAAAATTGGTCTTATTATTTGCGCAACGACTGTTATTATGTTAGGTATTGTTGATGTGATCTTAGATCAAATTAATAAGAAAGTATATTTTGAAACATTGAAAGAAAGAATTATTAAAATTATTGATCAAAGATCTACATTTCTAACCATACAGGATTTTAGAAACATATTATTAGATGAATATGACATAATGTATTCTATTTCTGATATAAAAAAAGTACTACTTTTAATAAAATAATTAATACAAACTTTTAAGGATGCACCTGCTTAATCGGCGGGGACATCCTTTTTTCACAAATGCCTGTAAGATATATTGACATGACAGATAAAAAATGTATTTGATTATATGAACGGAGCAAAGGCAATTATTAACAATGGTGGTGTTGAACTGTAGTCAAGTAAGAAACACCGTATTCTTTGCACAATTGCGTTTGTGTCTGCTTTTTTAGTATAGCTCCAATTTGATAAAAGACACCATTGTAGATGGTGTCTTTTCATATAACTATCAATTAATACAATTATTTATGAAATATATCATAAAGCTGTTAACGTCCCAACAGCACATGCAACGTTTTGTATATCATACATACATCCTATTTTGTATTCCGCATTATCTGTTGTGGTCAAAATCAGCCAGCCAAAGTCGTACGTATGATGTCTACTATATTCATTAAATGCTCTTACAGAAGCTATTTGTGTAAAAGGTAGGAATATTTCTTTACCTTCGTGTTCAAAATAAAGCCCGGAATCATCATATTCAAGCATATTAGTGGGTTTGTTTATGTTTTTTACAAACAAATATCCAGTCCAACCGGTACAGAAAAGTAAAGACAAAAAACCAAACAATAAAATTACATGATAGTCTGAAAAAATAAAAGCGAGTAAAAAAAGCGGCGCAAAAACACTCAGAAGTATATGTCCTGCTAGTATGCCTCCTACAAAACCTTTAGCTCTTATTCCAATTACTTCTCTTTTCATGATTATTAACTTTCTTTCTCCTCGTACATCTTAGCAAGCTTTTTTGCAGAATCAGCCAAAGCCTTTACGCCAACAAGAATATTTTCACATGTATACTTTGATAGATATTGATCTGCTTCAAGAGTAAGATAGCCGTTATAGTTGATTTCTTTTAATGCTTTTATGATAGCTTCAAAATCAATATTCATAGAAAATGGTATTTGGTGAGAGTCGTGCCATTTATCGTTGTCATGTATGTGCAGGGCGTGTAGCCTCGTGCCCAGCGCTTTGATCATTTGTACTGCAGTTGTACCGGATCCCTTCATCTCAGCGTGACCAACATCAAGGCACGCAACCAGATAATCGCTATTTACGACATCAATATGGGCGCAGAAACTCTCTGGGGTCGCGCACGCGGCAAAAACAGAATGGTCATTTTCAGTGTCCCAATTCCACATATTTTCAGTTGCAATCTTTACATTACATTCTTTGGCAAACGGAAGCAATTCAAAGTATAGTTCTGCGTTTTCCTCAGGAGTTTTATCGTTGTCAGGATGAATTATACATATACTGCCACCGGCTTCTGCGGTACATTCAATTGATCTCTTTAGATAAGAACGGATTTCGGGACAGCTTACTGGAAATGGTGCGTGGGACTGATTGCATATAATTCCGTTATCTAAGCCTACTTGTTTTAATTTTCTGGCAAAGGCAAGATAGTCATTACTTGCCAAAGGATGTTGTCTGGGAACGATTGTTTTGGTACTCCAGTTGTATCCGCACATGGCAAATATTGAGAAATCCCATGCGTCAAAACCGGCGCGAGCTAAATACTCAATAGCTTTTTCTTCCCCTACGATCCTTGATGATGAGATGATTTCAGTAGAAATTTTCATACAAATTGTCCTTCTTCCATATAAAAGATAATTTACATTTCACCAAATCTATTTTATTATATACAAAAAAATATATCAATAAAATGTTTACAGGAGTAAGTAATGGATAAGAAAACACTCATACTGATTGGTGGCGGGAACCGTGGTAATACATATGTTAATATCGGCAAATCAATAGGTAAATTCAAACTGATAGCAATTGCTGAACCGGTTAAGGAACGCAGGGAATATATTGCTAAGAACCATGATGTTCCTGAAAATATGTGTTTTGACAGTTGGGAGCCACTGCTTGCTCTTGGCAAGATTGCTGATGGCGCTATTATAGCTACCATGGATCGTGATCATTATGGCCCTGCGATGAAAGCTATTAATTTGGGATATGATCTTTTGCTTGAGAAGCCTGTTTCTCATGATATCCGTGAATGTGAAGAGATTAGGCGAGCTGCAGCTGACAAAGGTGTCAATGTACTTGTATGTCATGTGCTACGTTACACGCCGTTCTTCCTTGCTCTCAAAGCATTGCTTGATGGCGGTAAGGTAGGTAAGGTTATGAATATTCAGCACACAGAGGGCGTTGGCAATGTTCACCAGAGCCATAGCTTTGTCAGAGGCAACTGGAGCAATTCCGAGCGGGCTTCATTCATGCTGTTACAGAAATCCTGCCATGATTTGGATATACTTCAGTGGCTTATCGGCAAAGAATGTAGGAGAGTTCAGAGCTTTGGTCATTTGAGCTTTTTCACCCGTGAAAATGCACCGGATGGCGCCACTGAGCATTGTTTTGATGGTTGTCCTCATCTCGATACTTGTGTATATAGTGCTAAGAAACTTTATTTCGAGAGGGAAGACGGTAATTGGTTCAAGGGCTCCGCAACGCAGATGCACAGCAGACCTGACGATGCCACTGTAGCCCATGCTCTTGCCACAACCAATTACGGAAAGTGCGTCTTTATGTGCGATAACGATGTGGTTGATCATCAGGTGGTAAATATGGAGTTTGAGGATGATATTATTGTTTCGTTTACTATGAGTGCCTTCAATCTTGGAGGCAGAAAGATACGTATTATGGGCACTAAGGGTGAACTTGTGGGTGATATGAATAGTCCGGACTTGATCTTTAATGATTTGATTACACAACAGACAGAGACAATATCTATCGCAGATGTTGCGATAGGTGATTCAATTGTATCGGGCCATGGCGGAGGAGATCCGGGAATTATGAATTCTTTTTACGATGTGCTTTGCGGCAGCAAAGATGAGACACTCTCAAATATTAATATTTCAGTTAAGAATCACAAGATTGCTTTTGCTGCCGAGCGTTCACGTCTAGAGGGCAGAGTAGTGTCGATAGATGAAATGAACTAAACTATATTACGCTTGTTGAATATTACTTTGGCGATTCTTGTCCTATGGCGAGATAAAAGTCATTAACAATATTAACAACCTGTTGATATACGTTGTTATCCATTGCGCGAATATCGGATTCATATAAATACCACCAAGAGTCGGGATTTTCTGTTCTCAAATCCCACTCTAAAACAGAAAACATAATAGGGGACAGTTCGCATTTTCCATCCTTGGTAATGCGGACTGTGACATTATCATGTTCTACAAAGATAGTACCGTGACTTAATTTAATACATTTCACAAAGATCATCTCCTCAGAAAGTGCTTGGTGTATGAAATAAGTATACTATATACTTGGAGGTATGGCAATGAAAAGGACTTTTTTGAAAACGGTGGCAGAATATGCGGTGTCCCCGTTTCTATTGGCGAATCTTCACATTATGTTAGTAGGAAAAGTCATGACATTTTATTAACAAAAATTCACCATTACTAATGTTTTTCGTATGGAAAAACCGCCTGCACCTAAAAATACAGACGGAAAACTATATGTTTATTTAAATCGGAAAGAAGGAAAGTAATACCGCTTAATCCGCCGGAAACCTTTGATTCAGTAAGGTTACGAATAACCAAACCTATTTTGCAATCCTTGCCTTTTAAGAACGTAATTTACAACCACAGTAACGAGCTCGGCTTTAAAACAAGAGCATGGTACTACGAAGCAATATTTCACCCACCCGCAATGGTGGATTTAGTTAAAAAAAGATATTTTGAGAGACTAATATTAAGGATTTTAACTCGCATGAGCAGGAGTCTTATAGGTGTTGTTGTCTAAATATGCAGAAAATTCCTTGGGACTACCATTAAAAACATTGACATCAATGTATTTTTCTTTTCCGTTATATCCTTCGAACCTTTCACGATTAGTATATTGCCAAAAGGTCCACATTCCATTGTCAGACAACTCAGGTTTTGAAATAACGTTTCTAATCCAAATATCGTATTCTTTATAGTCATTGGATAAATACAATTCATAGGATTTTTCTGTAGCATAGATAATGGGCTTTTGGTTGTAATGCTCCTCCAATAAAATAAGCATTTCTTTTAATTGCTTTTCCACATCTGCTCTGTCAGGAGGATTTTTTTCTTTATCACCGTAAAACTCCAAATCAATGACGGGCGGTAACATCCCTTCAAATGGAACAACCGTATTTATGAAATTTTCTGCTTGTGTTTTTCCTTCACTGTCATAACTAAAAAAATGATAAGCTCCCACAGCAAGCGAAGTTTTTTGAGCCTCTTGAAAATTATAAGCAAAATTTTTATCTACAAAAGAACTTCCTTCTGTTGCTTTTATAAACGCAAAAGAAATATTCTGGGACGATAGAATATTCCAATCTATCTCTCCCTGATGTGATGAAACATCGACACCTTTTATCTCATATTTATAACTGGATATACCGTTTAAAATGATTATGCCGTTCCAAACTAAAGTGAAAACAACAATATTAACGACTAAAAAGACGGAAACCGCAATGAACGATATTTTAAGGATTTTCTTTTTCAAATTGTCACCACCTTTTGTCTATTCTACCATACCTTTGTTTGTGTTTCAATTGTTTGCTACAGGGAGGACAGCGTAAAGATTTTGTAGCCCTTTTATGCACCTGAGCATTCTATAATCGAACCGTTTACCTCTTTTAGAGTCACGGTTTTGCTTGCTTCCTTATAATTGAATGTTATGACCAGCTTGTCGTCGTAAAGATAGCCGACCAGATAGGCCTAAAGGAATTTGTTGACCCGTTTACGGGTCGCGAGAACAAGTAGGCATAGAAAACGCCCCTTAAGGGGCGGCCCGAGAAAGGAATGCGGTCGGCAAACCATTCGGGGCCCCTTTAGGGGCAATAGTCTGTAAAATGCCCTTCTAGGGCTTAATCAAGCCTCCGGCTTAGCCGGAGGTTTTGACTAAGCCGTTAGACAACTTTTATTCTTTATTGTCAATTTTCTGTTACTTTTTTTTGCATTGTTTGCCAAACTCATTGAAAGAAACTGAATTTTGTGCTATGCTAAATTAGCTATATTATTCGATTCCGTTTAATTCAGGAGGTAATATATGTTCAAACGCTGTGTTCTATTTATAACTGCTATAATTATGGTAGTTAGTTTGGTTGCTTGTCAAAAAACGCCGGTTACCAATTCCGCGCCAACGGATATTGGCGATGGGGTGGTTGTCTATCAAGTTGATTCTGCATTTGAGGAAGGTACTAAGGTAGCCGCCGAGGTCTTGACTACAGGATCGGTTTATGAACGTGCACAAAATGCGGTTCAAGAAGAGGCCGTTCAGTTTGCCGTGTTTGAGATTACCGCAGCGAAGAATAATGCTGCAGTTCAACCTAACGGACCTGTGAAGGTTGAGTTTCCTATCCCAGACGGCTATAGCAACAATCTCGTCCTCTACTATGTATCCGAAAGTGGGGATAAGGAATTGCAGCAAACAACTGTAGATTCCGCTAAGAAGGTGGTTTCTGCAGAGCTTAGTCATTTTAGTACGTATGTGTTGGTGGATTTGGGCGAGCAGGCAGATGCTCCCCATGACCATTCGTTTGGTGAATGGAAGTATGCCCCTGATTCTCATTGGAAAGAATGCAGATGCGGACAAAAGGATAGCACTGCCCCCCACAGTTTTGGCGATTGGATCGTGACGGAAGAGGCCACTGCCACCGCGGAGGGCAGCAAATCCCGCACTTGCTCTGTCTGCGGCTACAGTGAATCCCAAATCATACCTGCGCTTTCCCATACGCACACCTTTGATACATGGAAGAGTGATTCCGACTCGCACTGGAAGGAATGTGGCTGCGGTCAAAAGGACACCGCCGCTTCCCACAACTTTGGGGACTGGATGGTAACGAAAGAGGCCACTGCCACCGCAGAGGGCAGCAAATCCCGCACTTGCGTTGAGTGCGGCTATCAGGAAACTGCCACGATTCCGATGGTTACACCACACAGCCATACCTTCGGCGGCTGGAAGAGCAATGCCACATCTCATTGGAAGGAATGTAACTGTGGTCAAAAGGACAGCAACGCTTCCCACAGTTTTGGCGATTGGACCGTGACGAAAGAGGCGACGGAGAGTGCTGAAGGCAGCAAATCCCGCACCTGCTCCGTGTGCAGCTATAAGCAAACAGAGACGATACCTATGGTTCCCCATACCCATACCTTCGGCGACTGGAAGAGCAATGCCACATCTCATTGGAAGGAATGTAACTGTGGTCAAAAGGACAGCAACGCTTCCCACAGTTTTGGCGATTGGATCGTGACGGAAGAGGCGACGGAGAGTGCTGAAGGAAGCAAATCCCGCACTTGCTCCGTGTGCAGCTATAAGCAAACAGAGACGATACCTATGGTTCCCCATACCCATACCTTCGGCGACTGGAAGAGCAATGCCACATCTCATTGGAAGGAATGTAACTGTGGTCAAAAGGACAGCAACGCTTCCCACAGTTTTGGCGATTGGATCGTGACGGAAGAGGCCTCCACCTCCGCAGAGGGCAGCAGATACCGCACCTGCTCCGTGTGCAGCTATAAGCAAACAGAGACGATACCTATGGTTCCCCATACCCATACCTTCAGCAGAACCTCCGCAGGCCTGAAGAAGGGCAAATGTGATATTTGCGGAAAGACTATGCCCGTCTACAATTTGGGCAGTGAGATCTACGACAGACCCGGCGAGAACCTTTGGCTTGTTGTCAACGAAAACGGCTCTTATGATTGGTACTATGAGGCGGATGTAAATGCAACCGTTGAAGATTACTG
>SVJB01000007.1 GCA_015069185.1 Oscillospiraceae bacterium | reverse complement strand
TTGGACTGGTATGGAAAAGTGTGAGTAGGTAAAATATAAGTCATATCCATAAAAAATTACCGACTTTTTTACGACTAGTCCAACGGAAGTTTAATTGGCTTTACATACGAGACAGCAACCGCAAGAGTATTTTACCGATATGTATTGAATGCCCAAGGAGATGTAATAGCCCTACTTGATGAAAACTACAACATAGTGGTAAAATACACATATGACACATGGGGCAAAGTTCTTAACGTGACAGATGCAAGCGGTACATTGATAACGGATACAACACATATAGGACACAGAAATCCGATTCGCTATAGAGGATATTATTACGATATAGAGACGAGATTATATTATTTACAGAGCAGATATTATGATCCGTATTTGGGAAGATTTATCAGTGCGGATACTTATATATCTACCGGACAAGGAATATTGGGTCATAATATGTTTGCTTATTGTGGTAATAATCCTGAAAATCCATATGATTTTAATCCAAAAGGATTATATAGAGAAGAATATGCAGGGTCTTATAATGGGAAAACAATAAAATGGAAAGATCCAACGACACAAATACCTATTTTTGAATGGAATGAGGATTTAAGGCACGGAAGCCATTATCACATCTTAAATAATGGACAACACACAGGAGATCATTGTAAACCGAATACTCCTGTGCCAGAACCATGGAATAGTAAATATTTTGGAGGATAAAATGGTAATTAACAAAAGAAATTGTGAAATTATTAATACGAAAGAATTATATATACATGATGATGTTTTTGAACTACTAACATTTGATAGGGATAACAAAAAACTCATTTTAGATCTTCATAAATATTATAGAATAGTAGAAAATCAATACTACAGAGTAAATGAAAAATATAAAATTATTTTTAATGATGTTATGGGATTTACAATAACATCTTGTGATCCTTGGGGAAGTGGCGAGTGCGTTTTTGATTTTATAAATGTTGCTTCGAAAGATTATATTTTAATACCAGATTTAGAAAAAAGATGGTTAAAAACAAATAATGAAATTCCAAATATTAGAGACAATTGTATAGAATCATTCATTGAATTTTCTTCTGGTGATCAATTAAGGATAGTTAGTAAAGAAATTGTGATAGAAGACTGAGATTGATGTGGGAACTTGGACTGATATGGAAAAGTGAGAATAGGCAAAATTACAAAAGCTGGTGATGATTTCTATAAACTATCTAATGCTTCCAATGGCAAGTTTGGCAAATGGATGGACTTTAGCGATGAATATATTATACCTGAGGCAAAAAGCAAAATAAAGGATGGAATTGTAAAACAGAATGTGGATAAAAGCACAGAATTAATTACGAATATTGTTTTCACGGAGGAATAATATGTTAAGAAAAAAATTCTATAAAACTCTGTTGTTCTCAATTGTTGTTGAAATAGGTGCTTTGCTACTTATTGCCGGTATTGCTTGGGTAAATTATCCAAGAAATTTTGATAAAGGGATAAAAACTACAATAAAAGTTAAAGATATTTATACAGCCTCGGGTAGGAGTTCAAAAAGATATGTTTACAGTGATACAATGAAATTCAAATATCCGGAAAGTATTAAATTCAAAGAAAATGATACTATTGATATAATTTATATATTAGATGATTTTGAATATCTAATTATTGACGCACGATCCGAGGACACAGTATACTTATCAAAAGACAAATTGGCTAAAGATTTAAAAGGTGGTTGTATAGGATTTACTTTAATAGGTTTAGTATTTGATTCTGTCTTTGTCTTATGGGCAATAACTACAACACGAGAAAGATGGAAAGAAATGCGCATGAAAGAGACAAATAAATAAATTTGAAAACTTTTACAGACAAAGATATAGCATTTCCCTTTGTAGAATAGTATAATAGCGAAAATTACAAATTAGGGGGAGATTGTATGAATTCGATTTTCGATAATGCAAAATGGATTACATTGGGAAGAGCACCCGGAGAAATAAGAGATAAAATCAATGTTTGGGAACATCCTTTGACAGAGGAAGTGCTCAAGCAAGACATTATGCCCGGCAGCGGTATTCCGGTGTTTTGCAAGAAATTTGAGTTAAAAGAGAATATCTCAAGATGTACTATTTATATTACATCTCTTGGATGTTTCAATCTGTATGTAAATGGTAAGAGAATCAGCAACGATGAGCTCATGCCGGGATGGACAGATTATAACAAAAGAGTACTTTTTTATGAGTATGACATTACAGATGCTGTAGTAAGTGGAGACGCTAATGCTGTAGCAGTGCCGGTATCTCTTGGTTGGTGGTCAGGCAGGATATCTCTTGATATGTACGGCGACCATGATCTTGCAGTTATCTGCACCATTAAGGTTGAGTATGGCGATGGCAACTGCGAATATATTTATTCAGATACAGACTGGAAAGGCACGTTTAACGGACCTGTCCGCTATGCAGACATCTGGGACGGAGAGGTATATGATGCAAATTACGATTCTTATGCTGCTATGTCTATGGTAGATTATCCCTGTGAAAAGCTGGATGCAGCATCCAACCTTTTCACAGAATTCAAGGGGGTTATATCTCCGAAGGTAGGACCCAGCGTAAGTGTTCGTGATTTCCTTGATATGAAGCCACAGACGGCTACTGTATATAACGGCACAGAAGATAATGGCTCTGACTTCGGAAGGGTATGTGTTGTGCGTACGTTGTCGACTCCAGACGCAGCAGGTAATATTGTCCTTCGCAAAGGAGAGATTGTAAATTACGATCTCGGTCAGAATATGGTTGGTTGGGCAAACTTTACAGTGCGAGGCAAGAAAGGTACAACTATTACATTGAGACACGCAGAGATGCTCAACGATAGCGGTCTTATATCAAGAGGCAATGACGGCCCTGATGGATCTGTGTATACATCTAACTATAGAACAGCAAAAGCCAGAGTAAAATACACTCTTTGTGGAGAGGAACAAGAATCATATCGTCCTGCTTTTACATTCTTTGGATTCCGATATATAGCCTTATCTGCAGATGAAGATATTGAGATCATTTCGTTCAAATGTGATACTGTTGGTTCAGACACACCGGAAACAGGCCATATCGAGACCTCCAGCGCAGATATTAATAAGCTCTACAACAATATCCTTTGGGGACAGAGAGGTAACTATTTAAGTATCCCTACAGATTGCCCGCAAAGAGATGAGACACTGGGATGGACGGGAGATACCCAGGTATTTGTTTGTACAGGTGCATATAATGCAGAAGTAAAGGAATTTTTCCGCAAATGGCTCCAGGATGTAAGAGATAGTCAGTATGATAGCGGAATGTATCCGGATGTTATTCCTACATATAGAACTGCATGTAACGGCGGTGCTGCGTGGAGCGATGCAGGTATTATTGTTCCGTATGTTGTATATAAGATGTATGGAGATAAGAGCATTATTAGTGAAAGCTATTTTTCTATGGAGAAATATATGCAGTGGCTGGATACAACCAATATGGAAGGCCCGGTACAGACATATGGCGACTGGCTTGCATATGAGCCTACAGACACACGTTTGATTAGTATTGGATATTATGCTTATGATGCACTGCTTTTCAGTAAGATGTCTGGCGTTTTGTCTGAATGTGATGACGATATATATGCGAAGAACAGCACAAAGTATATGGAGCTATATGACAAGCTTCGTAATCATTTCTGTGAACTTTATCTGGATGGTGAAGGAAACATGACTCAAACATCACAGACTGCGTACCTGCTTGCTCTTAAATTCGGATTACTTCCGGAAAAATATCAGGATAAAGCCAAAGAGGCACTGGCTAAAAAGATCATTGACAATGGATACAAACTCAGTACAGGATTTGTAGGCACAGCTACTTTGTGTCAGACTCTCAGTGAGATTGGTCACAGCAATTTGGCATATTCGTTGTTATTACAGACAGAAAATCCCTCATGGCTTTACAGTATATATCAGGGTGCCACAACAGTTTGGGAACGTTGGGATTCATATACAAAAGAAAAAGGATTTGGTCCAATAATAATGAATTCATTTAACCATTATGCATATGGTGTTGTAGCAGAGTGGATGTATAAATATATGTTAGGTATTGAGACTGATGAGACTGAGGTGGGATTCAAGCATATTATTCTGCAACCAAAGCCTGATACAAGAAAAGATGAAGAGATGCCTGCCGGACAGGAAAGAATCACATGGGTTCGCGGACATTATGAATCCGCTTCCGGTATGATTCAGGCTGCATGGTCTGTTGATGGCGGAGTTTTCACATATAATGTATCTGTTCCGGAAAACACAACAGCTACTCTCTTGCTCCCTGTTTCAGAGGAAGCAATAAGCTTTACTATTGATGATAAAACTTATGATGTGTCTCAATATGCTAAGAAGGATAATTGTGTTATGATTCCTCTTGCTGCAGGCAAACATGAAGCTGTCTGTAATATTTAAGGAATAAATTTTTCACGGCAAAAAAAACTCCTTGCATAACTGCAAGGAGTTGTGTTATAATGTCGGGTACTGTTGCAAAGTAGATAATAATCGTGCGCGACAGATTAGTGAAAGAAGGTGACATCGATGAAAGAAGGTATTCATCCTAAATTTGAGGAGACTACAGCAAAGTGTGCTTGCGGAGAGACTTTTACAACATACTCAACAAAGAAGGAAATCAACGTTGAAATATGTTCTAAGTGCCATCCTTTTTACACAGGTAAACAAAAGCTGGTAGACACCGGTGGACGTGTTGATAAGTTCAATAAGAGATATGGTCTGTAATAAAATACAGACAAGTATATTTAGGCTTGCTTAACGTAATTGCTTAGCAGGCTTTTTATATTCTTTTTGGTAATAAAATTACTAAAAAATGGAGGTTAGAATAATGGCAGTAAAGATGGAGAAGGAGGCAAGCCTCGTTAAATTGACATTTGACGTTTCTGCAGAGGTTATTGAAGAAGGTCTTGCATACTCATTTAATAAAAATAAAAAGAAATTTAATGTACATGGTTTCAGAGCAGGTAAAGCTCCTCGTAAGATGATTGAACAGCTCTACGGAGTTGAGGTTCTGTTTGATGATGCTTCATACTATATTATTAATAAAGAATATGACGCAGCAATAAAAGAATTGAATCTCCAACCGGTTTCAGATCCTGTAGATATAAAAGTCCCTGAGATGACACAGACAAGCATGAAGTTTACATTAGATGTATACGTAAAGCCTGATGTTACACTGGGCGACTATAAGAATGTTGAAGTTACAAACGTATCTGATGAGGTTACCGAAGAGGATATCAATGCAGAGTTACAGGAAACAGCTAAGAAGAACTCTCGTGAGATTTCAGTTGACGACAGAGCTACACAAAGCGGCGATACAGTTATAATTGACTTCGTTGGTAGTGTTGATGGTGTTGAGTTTGAAGGCGGTAGCGCTACAAACCATTCATTAGAGCTTGGTTCAGGACAATTTATTCCTGGATTTGAAGATCAGCTCATTGGTAAGAATCTGAACGAAGAAGTTATTGTTAAGGTTACTTTCCCAGAAGATTATCATTCAGAAGAGCTCAAGGGCAAGGATGCAGAGTTCAAGGTAACTATTAATGGTATCAAATATTTTGAACTTCCTGAGATTAACGATGAGTTTGCATCAGATGTTAGTGAATTTGAGACATTGGATGCATATAAAGAGGATATTAAGAATAAATTAGCAGAGAGCAAGGCTCAGGCAGCTAAGAACCAGATGCACGAAGAAGCTCTGCGTAAAGTTATTGAGGCTGCTTCGGTTGAGATTCCGGATTGTATGATTGATACAGAAGTAAACAATCTGGTTAACAGAACAGAATCTCAGTTTAAAATGTACGGCATGACAATTGAAGATTTCTGTAATTATTCAGGCAAGACAGTAGAAGAGTACAAAGAGTCACTCCGTCCTCAGGCAGAGATCAATGTAAAGAGAGATCTTGTTATTGAGAAAATCGCTGAG
Source organism: Oscillospiraceae bacterium (assembly GCA_015069185.1). Lineage (GTDB taxonomy): Bacteria > Bacillota > Clostridia > UBA1212 > UBA1255 > SIG424. Next base: position 74,872 of record SVJB01000007.1, on the reverse strand, counting down.
GTAGAGAACTTTGAAGTTACTGAGGCTGATAAGGACGCAGAGTACGAGAAGCTTGCAGGTTACTACAGAAAATCAGCAGAAGAAGTTAAGGAAATGTTTGCAAACCATCAGGCACAGTTAGAGTATGGCATTAAGCTTGAGAAGGCAGAGGAAGCTATCTATAATACAATTGTAAGAGTTTAATTGCAAACAAACCATTAACAATTAAGATTTAATATTTTATGCCGCCGTAACTGTTGTATACTTATACTGTCACGACGGCATTTAATAAATACAAGAGAAAAGAGGGTTTTTATGGCGTTAGTACCTTATGTAGTAGAGCAGACAAGCAGAGGAGAGAGATCTTATGATATATTCTCCAGATTGCTTAATGATAGAATTATCGTATTAAGTGATGAAGTAAATGATGTTACAGCAAGCTTGGTAGTAGCACAGTTACTGTTTTTGGAATCTGAGAATCCTGACAAGGATATTCAGCTTTATATTAATAGCCCCGGAGGCTCTGTGTCAGCAGGCATGGCAATCTATGACACAATGCAATTTGTGAAATGTGACGTATCAACAATTTGTGTTGGTATGGCTGCAAGTATGGGTGCGTTTTTGTTAGCATCAGGAGCTAAGGGTAAGCGCTTTGCTCTTCCTAACAGCGAGATTATGATTCACCAGCCTTTGGGAGGAGCTCAGGGTCAAGCTTCAGATATCAAGATACAGGCAGAGCACATCCTCAAGATCAAGGATAAATTGAATCGTATTTTAAGTGAGAGAACAGGTCAACCGTTAGAAAGAGTTATTATGGATACAGACCGTGATAATTACATGAGTGCTCAGGAGGCAATGGAATACGGTTTGATTGATAAAGTTGTTGAGAAACGTAGCTGATTGATTACAGTTTAAGTTATTCAGGAGGTTTTTAATGGCAAATAAAGATGACCATTGTGTTCATTGTTCGTTTTGTGGCAAGAGAGAAGATCAAGTAAAGAGACTCATTGCAGGTCCGGGAGTATTCATTTGCGATGAATGTATAGACTTGTGTTGTGATATTTTACAAGATGACTTGCTGGAAGACGTGAGTGAGAACGAATTTTCAGATGGTGAGCCCGTAGAAGAAAATAAACTGTTGAAGCCGGAGGAGATCAAGGCCGCTCTGGACGAATATGTTATTGGACAGGATAAAGCGAAGAAAGCTCTGGCTGTGGCGGTATATAACCACTATAAAAGAATCGAAGATGTAAAGAAAGCAAAGAAGCAGATAAAGAAAGGCAAAGGGAAAGCAAAGGCAGAAGAAACACAACCGGATCCCTTCGCAGGTGTTGAGATTGCAAAGAGCAATGTATTATTGATCGGTCCGACAGGCGTAGGCAAGACATATCTGGCTCAGACACTGGCGCGAGTGCTTAATGTACCTTTTGCAATTGCAGATGCAACATCTCTTACAGAAGCCGGCTATGTTGGTGAAGATGTTGAGAATATTCTGCTCAGACTTATTCAAGCAAGTGATTATGATATTGAAAAAGCAGAACGGGGCATTATTTTTATCGATGAAATAGATAAAATATCCAGACGCGGTGATAATCCTTCTATCACAAGAGATGTAAGTGGAGAAGGTGTGCAGCAAGCACTTTTAAAGATTCTGGAAGGCACTGTTGCAGCTGTTCCCCCGCAAGGAGGCAGAAAGCATCCGCATCAGGAGTTTATAAACATTGATACAACAAATATTTTATTTATCTGTTCGGGAGCCTTTGATGGATTGCCCAAACTAATAGAGAGCAGAACAGGCAAGAATACTATTGGTTTTTCTGGCTCTGTTCATAGCAGTCAGGATCTGGATGCAGATAAAATGCTATCACAAGTAGAGCCTCAGGATCTTTTGAAGTTTGGTCTGATTCCTGAATTTATAGGACGCGTACCAATGATTGTTACTTTGAATGCGCTTAATTCTGATATGCTTAAAGAGATTCTTACTGCTCCTAAGAATGCACTGGTAAAGCAATATCAGAAGTTGCTGGCTATTGATGGCGTTGAGTTGGAGTTCAGTGATGATGCAGTGACTGCAGTAACAGAGATAGCTATGGCTCGTAAGACAGGCGCCAGAGGTTTACGTGCGATTGTTGAGTCTGCAATGCTGGATGTAATGTATTCAATTCCTACACAGTCTGATATTGAGAAGTGTATTATTACTGCTGATACAATAAAGACAGGTGCTGCTCCTATATTCGTTTATAAGAGCAAAAAAGGAAAGAAAAGTAGTTCTGCTAAGAGTAACAAAAGGACTACAAACGAAGAGATAACGGGAGTTAATACTAAAACAGGAACATGAAAATAATTCAAGCTATAATTCTAGGATTAATACAAGGGTTGACTGAATTTCTGCCGGTAAGTAGCTCCGGACACTTAATTTTAAGTAAAAAGGTGTTTGGGTTTGATACCGAGTCTTTCGGTCTTACCTTTGATATTGCATTGCATCTGGCGACTCTTGTTGCCGTGTTTATTGTGCTTAGAAAAGATATTGGTGCAATACTTAAAAAACCTTTTCAAAAGCTAACATTTTTCCTTATCATTGCTACTATACCGGCGGCACTTGTTGGGATCTTTTTTGACGATTATGTTGAGAGCATGGCATCAAGTGGAGGATTCTTAGGTATTGCTTTTCTTTTCACCGCGATCATACTTATCTTTGCAGAGAGAAGAAAGAAAAATGGTTCAAAGAAGAATCTTGACAACATGAATATGTTTGATTCTTTTGCTATAGGTGCGTCTCAGGCAGTGGCTATTATGCCGGGTATTTCCAGATCGGGCAGCACATTTAGTATGGGAACATATGTAGGTCTTAAGAAAGATGCTGCGTTAAGGTTTTCTTTCTTGCTGTCTATTCCTGTGATATTAGGGTCTGTTGTCCTGGGAGTTAAGGATATTGTTGAAACATCACAAGCTGTTAACTGGGGATGTTTGATTGCAGGTATGTTATCAGCAGGTATATCGGGCTATATTTCTGTGAAATTTATGCTGGACTTTTTCCGAAAGAGAAAACTATACATATTTGCGATTTATTTGATTATTTTAGGAGTATTTGTTTTGTTGGATCAATTGGTGTTCCACAGATTTTTTGATACATTTTTAGTATGGACATATTAACATTAGGAATTGAATCAAGCTGTGATGAGACCTCTGTGGCTGTTGTGAGGAACGGCAGAGAAATCTTGTCGAATGTAATTTCTTCTCAGATAGAGTCACACAAAGAGTTTGGAGGCGTGGTACCGGAACTGGCCTCTCGTATGCATGTACAGAATGTTATTCAGGTTATTGATAGCAGTCTTTGTGAGGCGGGTTGTACATTAGAAGATATTGATCAGATTGGTGTTACATTTGGACCGGGTCTTATCGGAGCGTTATTGGTGGGCGTATCTGCAGCGAAAGCATTGGCATATAAGCTCAAAGTGCCACTGTGCCCTGTTCATCACTTAGAGGGGCATATTAGTGCCAATTTCTTACAGGCGCCGGATTTAGAGCCGCCGTTTATATGTTTGGTTGCGTCTGGAGGACATAGTCACATCGTAGAGTGCATTGATTACGGAAAGTTCAGGATTCTGGGACAAACACGTGATGATGCAGCAGGAGAGGCTTTTGATAAAATATCACGAGCTATAGGCTTAGGGTATCCGGGAGGTCCTGCTATAGACAAAGCAGCTAAGAATGGGGATCCAAATAAAATTTCATTTCCAAGAGTGCATTTTGAGAACAGCCTTGACTTTAGCTTCAGCGGCGTGAAGACAGCGGTGCTTAATTATATCAACAACACTAAGGAATTTAAAGTTGAGGATGTATGTGCTTCTTTCCAGAATGCACTTGTATCAATACTTACAGAAAATCTTATGAAAGCAAACGAGGCTACAGGCTATAATAAAATTGTGATAGCCGGAGGTGTGGCGGCTAATTCTGCTCTACGCGCTTCTGTAACAGATGCAGCAAATAAATGCGGTGCGAAAATATATATGCCATCACCGATTTTATGTACAGATAACGGAGCGATGATAGCAAGTAGCGCATATTATGCACTCAAGCGCGGCAGACAAGCTGATCTGGAACTCAATGCAGTTGCAAATATAAGTCTGGAATCAATATAAAAAACAGCCTCGACTTCTTGATAAGTCGGGGCTGTGATTTTTATATCAGTTTTATCTATTTTCACGCATACAGCGAAAATTAAGGTCAGCAATTTTTGCAACAATAGCTGGAACATACGCTCTCATCTGCATTTTTACTCCTGCAGTTTTGTTTAGGAGTGACTCTGATTTCAGAAAGGGAGCATGAGCACTCCATATCGTTATACTTACAGCTTTTTACATCACAAGAAATTGTCTGTTTACCATGTTTATCCATATTGAAGCCTCCAAATAAAGATTACCTGAGTTATCAGGTGATGATATCATGTGCATATTTCCCGGGAAATATACGTTATTTTTGACATGAAATAAAAAAATATGATATCCTTTCATTCTCTGAAAATCGCAAAACATAAATAGTACTACTCAGAGAAGCCAATTTAGAAAGGATTGAGTATATTGTTATACAAAAGATTAACCATATTGATCGCAAATAGAGATATGGTATTTACTGATTCATTACGAAAAATAATTAGCAACAGAAGAGATATGACTACGGTAGCTTCCACTAGTTGTGGAGATTTAGTGCTACCTCTATTATGCGAGAAAAAGCCAAATGTTTTAATTGTTGATCTGTATCTGACCGGAGCAAATATGATTGAATGTATTGCGAAAATGAAAAGTCATCTGCAATATGAGCCTATTGTAGTAATAGCCTCTGAATGTAGCAGGGAAGTAAAGACCATTTTAAATAATACAGTAAAAAATATTATTTATATGGATCCTGCTCTTGACTATGATTATATGCTGGATATAGTACGTGATACCGCAAATATACAAAACATGACATATGTAGAAGAAAATGGTGGCAAATACACAGAAAATATGTATCTGATGAAAAATATAACAGTGCTGTTGCATGACATGGGCGTACCGGCGCATCTTAAGGGACATGGATATTTGAGAGATGCAATTTGTATGGCGGTAGAGAATCCATTGATTCTCAGTAATATGCAAAGAAGAGTATATAGCGAAATAGGGAGAAAAGAAGGCAAGAAACCTGCAAATATTGAAAAGGCCATCAGGACAGCTATCGAAGTGTCGCTACTCAGATGTAATCCTGAGTTACTAAAAGAATTTTTTGGATATACAATCAATTCAGACAAAGGAAAACCAACAAATTCAGAATATATTGCTATGCTGGCAGATAGATATTCACTTTGGTTGGCATAAATTTATTGACAAAAGGAATACAATTAATTTAACATAGGGAGAGAAAAACTGTTAGGAGAATGTTATGATAGTTTTAATTACAGGTGGAGCTACAGGAATTGGAAAGAGTTGTGTTGAGACTTTTGCGAGCAAGGGTTTTAATGTTGTCATTAATTTTAATAAATCAGCAGAAGCCGCTAAGCGTTTACAAGAAGAATTATCTGAAAAGTATGGGGCAGCAGGTGTGACGATAACTACTTTCCAGGCAGATATTACAGATAGCGAACAGGTCAATGCTATGTTTGAAGCTGTAGGACCTGTAGATGTACTTGTAAATAACAGTGGTATTGGCGAACAAAAGCTTTTCACAGATATCACTGATACAGATTGGAAACGTATGATTGATACAAATCTTACAGGCGCTTTTTATTGTAGCAGAGCAGCGCTGGCAGGAATGATACATAACAAATCCGGTGTGATAATAAATATATCTTCTATGTGGGGTATTTGTGGAGCCTCATGCGAGGTGCACTATAGCGCGGCCAAGGCAGGGATGATAGGGTTGACAAAGAGTCTGGCTCGAGAAGTAGGATTGTCTGGGATTCGTGTTAATTGTGTGGCTCCGGGATTTATCGATACAAGAATGAATAAACAGTTAAGCTGCGATGCAGTACAGGAAATTATAGATTGTACGCCTTTGGCCAAATGTGGCCAGCCTGAGGATGTTGCTAATGCTGTATATTTTCTTGCGTCTGAACAAGCTAGTTTTATTACAGGTCAAGTCCTTACTGTAGACGGTGGATTTCTTTTAAAATAAAACAAATAAACACGAAGTGTGTTATACTTATAACTGTTACTGTAATGGAAGAAGGAGATATAAATGATAGAGTTGGATAAGAAAAAGAGCGGTATTACATTAAAAAAAGCACTGTTGTTTGCTATTGTTTTTCTGCTTCTTATAAAATTGATTTTTGATTTTGATGGATTTGGCAAATTTATATCTTCCGGTGGAGCTTTTTTAATATCAGTATTAGGTTATCTGTTGGTAGGATTTATAATTGCTTTTATCCTGAATGCTTATATGAAAATATGGGAAAATCGCGTATTCAGGAAAATGAAAAATATTAAGGCAAAGAGGATTATCAGCATTGCCATTGCTTACATAACTCTTATTGCAGTAGTTGCTTTGCTTTTGTTTGCTCTAATACCCACCTTGATTGATACAGTTTCTTCTCTTGCCAAGAATTTACCGGGCGCGTTTGATAAGCTTCTGGCTCTGTATGATGATGTAATGCACAATGGAAAGTTTGATTTACCGGAGGCTGCGATACAAGCTATAGCAAATAGCATTACTAAAATCGAAAAGACTCTGGTGTCCTACATTGATTCCGGCAAAGTAACATCTATTATTACATCCCTGTTCTCGACAACATTTTCAGGTATATTTAATATGTTTATGGGAATCATGGTTTCTTTCTATATGCTTCTGGAAAAAGATAATGTTATAAAGGCGCTGAAAACAATTACAATTGGCCTGTTTTCTGAAAATACAAGCAAGAAGATTTTTCATAACTCAAAGAAAATCAATGTAGTCTTTACACAGTATTTTGCAGGAAAGCTATTACAGGCAATAATCGTTTTGTTTGTTTCTTATATTATATTCCTGATTGCAGGATTGGATTATGCTATTTTGTTCGCTGTAATCCTGGGAATAACAAATATGATTCCATATATCGGGCCTTGGATTGGCGGTATATTGGTCGTATTACTTAGCTTATCTCAAGGTTTACCTGCGGGAATCACAGCTCTTATCTGCGTACTTATAATGCAGGTTATTGATAATACAATTCTCACGCCAAACATTGTTGGAGGTCAGATAGGTATTAGCCCTTTGTTGGTTCTTATCGGATTATGTATCTGCGGTGGCTTATTTGGCTTACCCGGATTGATTCTTGGTGACGTCTTTGCCGCGATAATCAAGATCCTTTTCTATGATACTTATGTGAAAAACAAAATTAATAATAAAATTGAAAATGGTCTGTTACCGGAATCGGCCAGAGGTGAGTATTTAACACATACAGAATATGGACAAAAACCGACTTTAATAAAAAAATTTATTGGATTATTCAAGAAAAGAAAAAAATAATAAAATCTTAGCATGATTTAAGGCCCCAATGTTAAAAGTTCACAATTAGAACTTTTTGACTTTTTGTTTATTGCATAATAGCCTCAAACAGGAGGTTGTGTAGTTGAAACAAGCAAGGGGCAAGAAAAATATATGTGGAGAGAGAATCCGATATGTTCGTCTTGGTAAATATAGTAAGAACCATCTTAGAATTACTCAAAATGAATTGGCTGCCAGATTACAGTCGAGAGGTCTGATGCTCGATCGGCTTACCGTTAATCGTATTGAGTTGGGTATAAGAATGGTTTCTGATATAGAACTTGTTGTGTTTGCCGATGCATTAAGAGTACCTGTTGAATTCTTGCTGGGAGATATACAGCTTCCACTTCCGGAAATTAATTTTTATACATCTCGTGTTGCGGAATAGATATATGAAAAGCTTGAATAGACCTAAGTTATATCGCGCAATAAATTATATATTATTAGAATTAGGTATAAAACCTAGTTATAAAGGATATTTTTACATCAGAGAAGCAGTTGTTTTATTTATAGAATCATTGGATCCAGACGTGGATTATTCATCCGTGGATATAAAGGAGATAATCCCAAAAGCATTGTATATAGACATTGGAAAGAGACTTTCCATTACAATTGAGAATGTAGAGAAAAGCATTCGGGTTGCCATCAATAATATGTGGCAGACTGCCGATGCGGGAAAAGAAATAACTATATTAGGTCGTAAATACACTTTCCCGAAGCAAAAGCATACTAACACACAGATTATTTATACAGTTTTTCAATATGCGATTGATTATATTGAATTTGAAGAAGAGCGCACCTTCTCACCGGAAGCATTTAATAATATTTTGTTCTGCAAAGGCTGTGAAAAGTTGTTGGGTCACTTTAGTAGTTGTGATGGAAATTGTGATACCTGCCCTAAAAAAGTTAAATAATAAATTTCAGTGCTTGACAAAAAATCATAAATAATTTATAACGTTATAAAATATTAATTAATGGGTGATATCTTGTGTGGAAAATAAGCAGAAAATGCATTTTTTTTCTTCTTTTAATTATATTATTTAGTAGTATTGTTGGCTGTAGCGAGAGTGATGAAACAATGAAAACTGCAAAGCCGGAGTTTACTGTAACACCGACAGAAACAACTTGTGCAACACCTGGCGCAACTAACGAACCAACACCAACGCCAACACCCACACCTACACCCACTCCAACGCCAACACCCACACCTACACCCACTCCAACACCAACACCCACACCAACGCCGACACCCACGCCGGAGCCGTTGTTGGTTGTTATCGACGCAGGTCATCAGAAAAAAGGAAATTACGACAAAGAACCTATTGGGCCCGGGGCTTCAGAAACAAAGGCAAAGGTAACAAGTGGCACCAGCGGTGAGGTCTCAGGACTAGCAGAATACGAACTTAATCTTATACTAGCTCTCAAGTTACAAACACAATTGGAAGCTAAAGGATATAAAGTTCTGATGATAAGGACAACGCATAATGTTGATATAAGTAACGCAGAGCGAGCTGCGGTTGCTAACGAAGCGGGAGCGGATGCTTTCATAAGAATTCATGCAAATGGTTCTACCGATAAAGAAAAAAATGGTATATTAACTGTTTGTCCTAAGAAAAATAATCCATATAATTCTGAAATATATGAAGATAGCAAAGCACTTTCTGTTGCAATGCTTGATGAATTAGTAGCGGCCACCGGAGCTCAGAAGATTCATGTGTGGGAAACAGATACAATGAGTGGTATTAACTGGTGTACTGTACCGGTTACTATTGTTGAGGTTGGATATATGTCTAATGCAGCAGAGGACGCATTGCTCGGTACAGAAAAATATCAGGATAAGCTGGTCCAAGGCATGTTAAACGGAATAGAACAGTATTTTGAAGGAAAACAATAAGCTTCAGATGTGGTTTTGTTCCAAAAACAAAAAGAAAACCTGCACAAGAAAAAACAAAAGCAATTGTACACCAATCTCGTATATACTAAAATCTAACTGATAAACAATGAAAAATGAAAGCTAGTTAAATGTGAGACACGAGACAGATAATATCCGAAACACAGATAAAGAAAAGAAAGAAGTCAAAGATTTAGTTTCTTTGGGTACCATTAGATATGACAAGGTATATTCTGACGAAGTCTCGTTGTTTGATTTATCTCAGCACAGATATATAGAAATCTGTTATGTTACAGAGGGTGCAGGCTTGCATCGTATTTGGAACAAAATATACTCATGTAAGAAGGGTAGTCTTAGTATCCTGAATATTGCTGTGCCGCACGGATGGTTTGCCAAGGATAAAGACCAATCAGTAACGGTGTCAAATATAATATTTGATATTAATGATATACTTATAGGTGAATTAGCAGAAATTGGAAATAGAAGATTCTTATTCAATTTATTTTCCAGTAATAATTTCGCAGTAAATATTAAACTTGACTTAAAACAGCAAAAAATAATAGAAGATTTCTATAATGATATCCAGGACGAACAAGTTAAGAAAAAAAGCGAATGGAAAACAATAGTAATATCTAAAATGATGATGTTACTTATTTATGCCAAGAGATTGGCTGAAAACAATGAAACAGTGTCGTATATGGAGATGTCAGAGGAAGAGCAAATTGTTTCACGTGTCATACAATATATCAATAATAATTACAATGATCCTGCCTTCTCAATGCAAAAAACAGCTGATGAATTATATATAAGCAAAGCATCATTAAGTCGTAAGTTTTATAATATAATGGGTGAACATTTCTCAGATTATGTGAGAAATAGCCGCTTCAAAAGAGCGATATATCTAATGCAGAATACACAGATGTCTAATGAAAACATTGCAGAGCAATGCGGATATAAAGATATTCCCACTTTTTATAGGCAATTTAAGAAGATTTACGGTGTGACACCACAAAGATACAGAGAACAATTACTTACCGCAAACAACAGAAAAAAAGTACAGAATGACATTTTACTAACCATATCTGAAAACCTTCAAAGAGGAAAAACAAATGAGATTATTTCTTCGATAGAGGCTGCTTTGGATGTAGGTTTGCAACCGGAGACTATTATTAATGAAGGTCTCATTGCAGGTATGAATATTATCGGAGCTAGATTTCGTGAAAATAAAGTGTTTGTTCCCGAGGTTTTAGTAGCAGCAAGAGCGATGAACAAAGGAATTCAACAACTGAAAACGTCAGTTTTCACAGAATTAAGCACACCTATTGGCACTGCTGTTATATGTACAGTCAAAGGAGATATGCATGATATAGGTAAAAATCTTGTGAAAATCATGCTGGAAGCCCAGAATATAAGATGTATTGACTTGGGAGTGGATGTAGATCCGCAGGAGGTTGTATCTGCCGTTAAGAAGCATGATGCTCAACTTGTTTGTGCGTCGGCGCTGCTTACAACAACAAGGATAGGACAGAAGGAAATTATTGATGCCCTGACGGAAGCCGGGCTGCGGGAACAGGTATATATTATGGTAGGAGGCGCACCGGTGACTCAGGAGTTTGCAGACGAGATCGGAGCAGATTGTTATACAAAAGATGCTGCTTCGGCGGCGCAGGCAGCAAAAGAATTTTTGTTAAAAACAAAAAGGGAAGGAATGAATATAATGACAAACAAAGAAAGATTCAGAAATTGTGCAATAGGCAAGGACATTGATAGGACACCATTTATGTTTTATTTCGGCCCATGGGGAGAGACTATTGAGAGATGGAAACAGGAAGATGGCATTGAAGACCCCGGAGCATGGTGTGCTGCCGAATTTGGCTTTGATCAAGGGATACAAATTATAAGTGGTCCGGTATATATGTTTTATTATCCGGCTTTTGAATATAAAGTGTTAGAAGAAACAGATAGACATATTATATATCAGGATATGCATGGCTCTATATTACAAGGTATGAAAGGAAAAAGCGCTATACCTAAAATATTAAAACCGGCTGTTACGTGCCGTGAGGACTGGGAGAAAATTAGAGACGAGAGACTTAATCCGGATATAGAGGAGCGTTTCACACCTTTCTTTTATGATTATGTAAAGGCTGTGAAAGAGATGGATGCTCCTGTTCAGATTGGCGCATATCCTTATGGTTTGTTTGGCACATTAAGAGATATGATAGGAGTAGAAGAACTGTGTTATATGTTTTATGATGAGCCGGAGCTCATACATGAAATGATGGATTACATAACAGATTTCTGGTTAAAATTATATGAAAAGATTGTACAATATATTGATGTGGATATTATTCATATTTGGGAAGATATGTCAGGCAAATCCGGATCGATTATATCTCCTGATATGGTACGAGAGTTTATGTTGCCAAACTATAAAAAAATATGTGATTTTGCCAAGAAACATAATATTGCGGTAATTGCTGTTGATACAGACGGTATTTGTGATGACCTGATACCCTTGTTTGCAGAGGCGGGTATTAACATGATGATGCCGTTTGAAGTTGCAGCAGGCAACGATGTAGTAGAGTTACGTAAGCGATTTCCTAATATGTCACTGATGGGCGGTATAGATAAAATGGAAATTGCAAAAGGCAAAGAAGCAATTGACAGAGAATTAGATAGAATCGAGCCACTTCTTGGCAAACCGGGATACTATCCGGCTTTGGATCACCTCATAAATCCTGAGATATCATACAAGGATTATGTATATTTTGTAGAGGAACTAAGAAAGAGAATCTATAATAATCGTAAAACATGTTGACAGTTTATTATAGTATATGGTCAACGACGTGTCGAAAAGATAGCTATAATTAACGAATTTTTCAAATAGAATCAACTATATTCTTTTTCTCGTTTAATGCGTCTTTTCGGAAAATCTCGGCTGAAATGTGAAGCTTACATATTTTAGCCGAGATTTTTATTGCTTTTAAACATATAATAATATATAATGCAGACGAGAAATTATACTCTGATGAGGTGTATTATGAGATATATTAATCGACATATGGAACGGCATATAACAGAACTTTCAAAAACTTGGTCGGCAATTTTGCTTACCGGTCCGCGTCAGTCTGGTAAATCTACGATGCTTAAAAAACTTGCCGAAAAAGAAAATATCGGCCGAGGATACATTTCTCTTGACGATTTAACTGTAAGAGAAATGGCAAAAAACGATCCTAAAATGTTCTTGCAGCTTCACAAGCCGCCGATTATTATCGATGAGGTTCAGTATGCACCGGAGCTGTTCACATATATAAAAATTCATGTAGACACACATCATAACCCTGGCGATTTTTGGTTGACAGGTTCGCAAGTTTTCAGTCTGATGAAAGGTGTTCAGGAATCACTGGCAGGTCGTGTTGCGCTTCTGCATATGTCTCCTTTATCTCAAAGAGAAATTATTGGTGCAGCACCTCATCCCTTTACCACTGATTTTGATGCACTTGTCGAGGATAGCAAACACATCCAAGTGCTTACCACTCCCCAAATGTATGAGCGCATATGGAACGGCTGTATGCCCGGTCTCGCAAGCGGAGCGTACACCGACAGAAATATGTACTATTCCTCTTATTTAGCCACCTACATCGAGCGTGACGTTCGCGAGCTCTCTGGAGCAATTGATGTTTTAAAGTTTACAAGATTTATCACCTCGGTTGCCGCTCGTGCATCACAGCTTGTTAACTACAAAGCCATGGCGGAAGATGCAGATATCGATCAGGTTACGGCAAAGGCATGGCTTCAGATACTTGAAACATTGGGAATTATCTTTCTTCTGCATCCATATTCCAACAATGTCCTAAAACGCACGATTAAAACGCCAAAATTATATTTTTATGATACAGGTCTCATCTGCTATCTTACAAAATGGTCTTCGCCCGAAGTCGCAGAAAGCGGCGCAATGAGTGGCGCGTTACTTGAAAACTTTACTGTATCCGAAATTATGAAAAGTTATCAAAATGCAGGTAAAGAACCTTATCTCAATTATTATCGTGACCGCGATGCAAGAGAGATTGATGTTATCATTGAAGGAGATGGTAAATTGTGTCCGTTGGAAATCAAGAAAACGGCTAACCCCGATAAAAGAATCACAAAGACTTTTAATATTATCGATAAATCGCCACTGGTGCTTGGCACAGCTGCCGTGCTCTGCATGAGCGACTGTCTTTCCGCCTTTGACAGAGATAACCTCATAGTCCCAATTTGGTTGATATAATGGTTACTATTTATCTTTCTGAAATTTATATAAAATCGGTGAAAAAAATATTTGCACTTTGTAATAACGTATGATACAATAGCCGTTGCTGTTTATTAGAACTCAAGGAGGTGTGTTTAAATGGCAAGATGTGAATTTTGTTCAAAAGATATGATGTTTGGTCGCCACATCAGCATTACTCGTTCACAGGTAAGTAGACGTGCAAAGAGAAATTGGAAACCGAATGTCAGGAAGGTAAAAATCGTTGTTAACGGGACTCCTCGCTATGCTCATGTATGTACTTCCTGTCTAAGATCCGGCAAAGTAACAAGAGCAGTTTGATCTTTATTTTCACATAACAAATAAGACGCGTGTATCAACGGTACGCGCGTCTTTTGCATATATAGAACTTGAAATGAAACAGAAGATGGCTTTTGTTTCATTTTTATTTTATAAAATAAAAAATATTTAGGAACAAAAACAATTGATATAAAATTAAACTTTTTTTAAAATGATTAAATCAATAGCTATATCGATTACGTTGAGAGCAGGAAAAACGTGAATAATCATATATTTTATATGTTTGAAAGGAGAACACCATGAGAGAACAAATAATGATTATCAGTTTAGTTTTATTACTTGTAATTGTTTGTTGTATTGGACTTAAAAACAATGTGTGGGCAGCAACAAATGACAGCAACTGGAGTTCCTTCCCGTTTAGAACAACGGAAGCAACAAAATATAAATATATGTATGTTGTAGGCGGATATCACTCAATAGATGATGGTTCTCCGGCTTGGGGCACAGCTGACAATGCTGATGTTAGATTTATCGGGGAGAAAATGGGTGAGATTATTATTACATACAAAGATGGTAGTGAAGATATTATTCCTCTTACCTTTGGATATACGATGTGGTATTACAATATCTGGAGTCACTCCTCTCTCCCATTCAAAGGTGAGAATGCAAATACTGGACTCCAAACAGCTCTTAAATCAGTTTTGCATCTAAAAGGTGCTTATGAAGGAGAAGATAAGTGCGTATTTAAAGTAAAATTGCAAGACAAAGAGATTAAGTCTATTATTTTAGAAGACAACAAAGAAAAGAATGGAAATCCTGTTTTTGACGGAATCTATTTGACAAATGATAATACAGGGGTGTTGTCAGGTGGCAAAATAACAGTAAATACAAGTGATAAATTTTTTGATTCTCATACTATTGATAGTCTAGATCCATATCCGGATAGTGTAGCAAAGGCACTTGATAGTATTATTGATGGTTTGATGACAAAAGAAGAAGAATATCTTGATATTCCTGAATTTTATTATCCGGACAATCATGAAGGCAGTTATGTGTATTTTTCAGGTACGCCGCTTGCCAATGCTGCAACAGGAATTTTATATACTAATTTGAAAAGTATGGTTGACCGTACAGCTGAAGATGGGTTGATGCATGAATCCTATAAAGATGCACCTGCGTGGAGACAAAGTTTTGGAGCATATATGGAGAATGCGGGCAGCTTTTATAACGCAATGTATACCAGAACTGCTAGAGGGCTAATGTCTCTAATCTCATTTGGACAGGTGGAGACAGCACAAAGAGCAACATCTTTCTCGAATAGATGGATGATGTATTTTCCTGAAAACAATTTAAAAATACTAGGAAAAGATATTCCGGGTCATTATACAGTAATAGTAAATCAACCTATGATTTATTCGACTGTTTTAGCACCGGGTGGTTGGCCAACAAGATATACAAAAGAGCTGTTTGGAGATGACTACCAGAATTTAGGAAACCAAGAAACAGATGGTCACGGACTAACCATGATGGCAAATTATCAATTATGGCTTGAATCCGGAAAAGATCTTAAGTGGATTGAAGACAACTGGATATATATTAAAGAAGCAGCAAAATGGATTACATGGAGTTTTGAAAATCCGGATATTTCTTTTGCGCGAAGAGGTCTTTTGTATGCAGAATCAGAAGCGGGCATGATGGCATATACATTATACTGCAACGTACCATGTTATTTTGGTATGCTTGGTTATGCGCAAATAGCAGAAGCATATGGAAAGACTGAAGAAGCTCAGGAGTGGAAAGCTTGTGCAGAGGCATTATACGAAGCAATTACAGATAGGTTAGGAAGCGATAAAACAGGATGGACGCCAACTACATTTGGATTCCGTCATGATCCGGTAACTGTAATGATGGCTGATTATTATGGATATGACACAATGGATATGGACCAGAATTGGCTATCCAGATCAAGAATTTCATATGAGAAGGATATTACATCTGTTAGTAATTATGATTATTGGGGCGCTTTTGCAGGTGTGGGATATGACCATTCCATGATGACACAGAGTGCACTTATTATGGATCAAATGAGTGACGCTACAAAATTGATGAATAATTTAAGTAAATTAGCATACATGCCAGGGCTTCCGGAACCATATATGATACCGGAAATGGTTAGTGTAAATATAGAAAAAGGTATTGTATCAAGACAAGGTGATTTAGGAAACCTTTATCAAGTATCAGATGCAATGAAGTGTTATTCATTAGCAATCGGTGTATCTGCTGTACGCAATAATACACTCAAACTCATGCCCAGACTTCCGGAAAATTGGGAACTTGATATTCAGAACTTTGAGATTCCAAATGCTGCGGGAACAGTAGATTTGCTTGTGACATATCCCAAAGATGGTATACAGACCGCACAAGTAACATTAAAGGAGACCTCTGGGTTTGAAGATGTCAAGGTTCGATTTGGTCCTCTTCCGTTAGAGACGCAGGTTGCTACTGCTCAGATAAATGGCGCACCTACTTCTTGTGAACTTGTTGAATCAGGAGATAGTGCATGGGCATGGGTTTCATTCAAGCCAACAGAAGAAAAACAAAAAATAGCTTTGAAATACGGTAATTCTGTAGAAGAATTGCCTGATTGGCCAGAAGAGTGGAAAGAGGCAAATAAACAACCTCATAACAGTGCAAACAACAATAACAACAGAAAAAGCAAAGTAGGATTGATTATAGGAAGTACAATCGCAACGATCTGTTTACTGACGATGGGAGTAACAGTAGGAATAAAAGCTAAAAAGAAGAAAGGAAAGAACGAGTTATGAAAAGAAAAATAATAGGACTTATTTTATTAATTGTCGTATTTGGGCTTGCTTTGTTCGGTTGTGGAGAAGGGGAAAATCCTCAGGGAGGTTCGACTCCGAATACTGTACAGAGTCCCGCGCCGACAAAAAATAGTGACATTATAGCAACAAAAGTACCGGCAACAGCAACAGCTACACCTGAGCCGACACCAGATCCGGATGAAGGTCTGACTTTTGTGGATGTTGTTGCGAACAATGAAAATGTGTTCTTTGAGACATTGACGCATATTGACGGATACGGGGCAGAAAAAGCTTTTGATAATGATCCTGATACATATTGGGGAACCACCGTCAAAATTCCGTTTGAACCGGATGCATTACTTATTCAATTTGGTTATCCTGTTATTTTAGATGGCCTTTCTATTTTAGAAAATGTTGATTGGGGGACTATAATTGAATGGGAAGTACAGTATTATGACGAAGAAACACAAGAGTGGATAACCGTTTTAGAAGAGATAACAATAGAGGAAGACGAGTACTATGAGTTTGAGCAGAATACAAAAGCAACATATGCAATTAAAATATTAGTGCATACAGTGACAGGTGCTACTGCAAACTTCAAAGAAATCACACTTGAGGGTTTATTTGTTGAAGTTCCGGAAGGCACAGAGGTAAGACAGCCGGCTTTATCGTTATTTGATAAAAATAAGATCCCGGAAAATTCCACAAAATTAACTGGCGATTGGACATATTCCGCAACAACGAATTACAGTGATGATTATGCAGCTCAACATGCGTTTGATGGAGATATGACAACAAGATGGAGTTCAGAAGTAGGTCCGAATTTGAGTGGACAGGACATTACAGTTACATTCGGAGAGGCAACAAGTGTTTCCGGATTGATTATTCAAGAAGAAAAAACATGGGGATATGTTACATCTTATGTTATTGAAGCCGAGGTTAATGGTCAGTGGATCGTATGCCACGAAGGAGAAGATATCGTTAACGGCTCGTATATTAGTTTAAATGAAACTGTAAACGCAACTGCCCTTCGAATGGTTATAGATGCGTCTACAGGTAGTTCCGCAACATTTTGGGAAATAGAGATTTATTCATAAAATATAAAAGGAGAGGATGAAGATTATGAAAAAATTTATTAGTATTTTAATTGCAACAGTGATGTTACTTTTAAGCGTTGGTATTGTATCCGCTGCTGAAACAGGAGAAGAGATCAATCTGACAAGGTTGAATGGTAACTACTTTACTGCAGGTTCTGCAGATCCGGCATATGATGCATCAAAGGCATTTGACGGAGTTTCTAGCCTTGATTCAAGATGGGCGACACCGGCCAATACTGATGATGAGTGGTTGCAGGTTACATTTATTGACAAAGTGACTGTTACAGCATTTCAAATTGATGAATGCAAGGATTGGGGTAGCGCTTTAGATTTTGAGATCCAGGCACTTATTGACGGAGCGTGGGCTACAGTATATGAAGGTACAGAAATAATTAATGAGAAAATTACACTATCAGAGCCCGTAGATACGACAGATATTCGCTTGTTTGTTAATGCGCATAGCAATGGAGTCTTTGGCACAACAATATATGAAATGGTTGTTTTTGGTTATGCAGAGGAAAGAACCCTTTTAACAAAAGAACACAACTTTACAGCAACAGCCTCTACTTTCGAGGGTGAACCATATGCAGCTTCTGCTGCTTTTGATGGAGTTGTGGGATCTTTGCCAAATTGTGAATCCCGTTGGGCCGCTGTTGCAAACGATGTTAATTCTTGGGTAGAAGTTACTTTTGATCAAGAGGTATCTCTGTCATCTTTTAACATTATTGAATGTACTGTTTGGGCTAATGTTGAGAGCTACAATATTCAGGTATTCCAGAATGGTGAGTATGTAACAGTGCATACCGGAGAGAAAATAAACGGAGCAGTTAAACTGGATCAAGTATACACAACAACAAAGATTAAGTTTAATTGTTTGTCTATCGCTGAAGGCAGATATCCAGCAATAACATTATATGAAATACAGTATTTTGGACCGACACAAAGTGAAATAACACCACCGGCTGGCGGAGATCAACCCGGCGAGAATGAGAATCCAATACCAAACCCGCCTACAGGAGATATGAACTATGTAATATTAGTTTTAGTAGCAGTAGCTGTTGTTACAGCATATGGGGTTTCTAAAAAGAGAATGACAAATATTTAATCACTCTTTTCATACATCCAATGGAGGCCTGCCCGTACCCCTCGGTATCGGCGGGCCTTCTCTGTGTTGTGGCGGTGGCATCTTCTCACCGGGGCCGTTATCAAGATCCGTTACGTAGCGTTTTGCTTGTGTAGAAAATAATTCATGATAGCGACCTTTCTTATTCATAAGCTCGCTGTGAGTGCCAACTTCCAGAATTTGACCGTGCTCGATTACAAGGATTTTATCTGCCGTAGTGGCGCTGGATAGACGGTGTGATACAAAGAAAGTAGTCTTATCTTTTCTTAGTTCTTCAAATTGTTTGAATATTTCCTGCTCTGCCATAGGATCCAAAGAGGCAGTAGGCTCATCTAATACAAGAATATCAGAATCTCGATAGAAAGCTCTTGCAATAGCCACTTTCTGCCACTGACCTATAGATAATTCTATTCCGTTGTCTTCAAAAAATCTCATAAGTGGTGTTTCGTATTTATCAGGCAGTTCATTAATAAAATCGTCGGCATCACTTTGCTGGGCAGCCTCTTTGATTGCTTTCGGATTTATTTCTTTATCAATTTGACCGAAGGCGATATTCTCACCTACATTAACAGCATATTTACCGAAATCCTGGAAAATAATGCCAAAGATACCGTATAACTGCTTTAGATCGTACTCCTTGAGATCATATCCATCAAGCAATATACGACCTTCGGTGGGATCATATAAGCGGGTAAGCAGTTTTATTAATGTTGTCTTGCCGGCACCATTAAGGCCGACAATGACCACTGTATCTCCGGGAGTAATTTCCAGATTAATATTCTTCAAAACATCTCTATCTGTTCCGGGATAACGGAAAGAAACATTCTCAAATTGAATCTTATGACCTGTATGGCGATTAACATTTCTTGGCGGATTAAGAGTAGGGACGATAGAAGGCTTTTCGTTCATAAAAGTACGAACATTATTTATAAACAACGTACCTTCGTAGATGTCAGCTGTGGTTGATATCAAGGAAGACACGCAAGCTGCAATTGAAGTAAGCGCACCGGTATACAGTGAATAATTACCGATTTCGTATGCGCCTTCATACACACCGCGAGCCAGAAAAATAAATAATGCGCAGTTTACTGCAGTAGTAAGCAAAGATGCACCCAATGTCCAGGCAGATTCGCTTAAAATCAATTTTTTCAAGCCGGCAAAATATCGTTTGAAGACAGTCTGGTATCTGTTGCATAATTCATCCGAGAGGTCAAAAATTCGTACCTCCTTAACTAAATCTTTATTTACAAGTGTTTGAGAATAATATTCCATTTGTCTGCGGTCTTTGGATCTGCGGAACATATAATCTACATGCTTACGTCTGTAGATAAAGTTAATAATTGTAGAGGGAATGGAAATAGCGATGATGAGTAGCGGCGCTACGGGACTGATGGCAACTAAAATAATAATATAGCTTACTGCGCTTATAATTGTGCTGACAATTGAGAAAGTGGCACGCATCATCTCAATCGGACGAGAACCGGCCTCACGACTGGCATTTTCCATTTTCGCATAAAAATCAGGACTGTCATAGCTTGCCACATCGATTGTCTTCGCCTTGTGCATTATGGACATCTTAATATGATTAGAAACAAGCTGTCCGGAAATTCTCATAATAACATTATAAACACGACTTATTATGTTGTTAACGAACATATATGCAAATTGAACAATTAACAATGCAGTGATAACGGTAAACGTAGTAAGCTTTCCTGCATATGCCTGGGCCAGTTTATTCAGAATTTCTTTGCCGATAAGTGATCCTACTACGGGAATAATACCGTTGAAAATTGCCATAAAAAGCATAACAAACAACACAAACTTATTTGCATCCCATACCAGCTTAAATGTATAAAAAAGTTGTTGGAAGAAATTTACAATAATTGTTTTTATGTATTTAGGTACTTCTTTTATATTTTTAGGCTTTGCCACTCTGTATTGGTCATTTACCTTATCATCGCGATGCCTTTTAAACGGTGGGGGCATAAAATCACTTCTCTCTGTTTTTTAGTCTTTCCAGGAAGGAATGACATCTTTAAAAAGATGATAGAATTCAGTGTTTGTCACATAAATAATATCTTTTGAATTTGTCATAAGTTTGACAAGCTTCTCGAATTTGTCATATGAATGATAAATATCAAGCTCATATCCGTGTCCCCATACATAAAATAGCATATTATCATTGCACTCTGCACTGATAAACTGTTCTGCTAAGTCAAGGCAGTTGTTATCAGAAAAAGAACAAGTAGGCATCCATTTCATAAAATAATCCGGAAAGTTAAAATTATTTGTGGGAGTAGTTGCGCGGGCGTAACGAATGTCAGTGTGCTCTAACACCAACCGGATAGTTTTCTCTGTGTATTCAGTATCTCCGCCGGGCCATGCCATTCCGATAGGCTTTTTACCAGTAATAGACAGGATGTTTTCTGCATCTTCGCAAATTTCTTTCCTTATACTATTTGGGTCGTTATCAAACATAGAAAGAGAGGGATGTGTGAGTGTATGTACCACAACATCAAAACCATTGTATATACCACCCCTGAGCTCTTCTTCTGTGAAACGCAGGTGTGTTACGTCCGGACGTCCTATATGATCGCCAACCCATTTCCAATTAGCGCCGCATAAGCCTGTGTTTATATTAAAAGTACAACCATACATGTTATATTTTTTTAGAATCTCAATAATTTTCAGATCCTGAGTGACTCCGTCGTCAATACTCAGTGTGAAATACTTTTTGGGCGTATCCATGTTCATCGTCTCCCTTTTAAAATATGACATTGATTATAAAGGGTAAGAAGTGGAAAGTAAAGGACTTGCACATATACTTATCGTGAAGTTAAGTTTATCTTGACGTTATATATATGTTCATATATACTAAAGAAAACATATTGAAACGAGGCTAGAGACATGAAGAGAGCAAAACCATTTGTATTTTGTTTACTATTTTTATTAACACTACTTATTACATCTTGTGATAAAGATTCCGCTGGTAAGCCTACTTCACCTCCTGAGACAGAGCCCACAGCCACTACAATTTTAACACCAACGATTGCTCCTACAGCAACCCCGCTTGTAGCCAGTGAAGGTCTCAAGTTTACAAAGCAACATACGGATGGTTATTATGTTTCGGCCATTGGCACATGTACAGATACCACCGTTATTATTCCTGTTGAATACAATGGCGCTCCTGTTACAGGAATAGCATCCTCTGCTTTTGACGGGAATCAAGACATCAAAAAAGTAATAATGCAGCATAGTATAAAAGTTATTGAGCAAACGGCGTTTAAAAATTGTAGCGGATTAGAAGAAATCATATTTAGTGAGAACTTAACCACAATTGAAAGAGAAGCTTTCAGCTTTTGTACCGGTTTAAAAGAAATTAAGATTCCGGATAGAGTAACTGTTATAGAAGAAGCTGCGTTTATGGGATGTACTTCTTTAGAGAATGTGGTTTTAGGCAAATCAGTAGAAAAATTATTAGCCGGATGTTTTGCAAGTTGTAATATTAAGAGCATATATTTTCCGGCTTCTTTTAAATTACTGGCAGAATCAACAATTTGTACAAATGCTTTAGAGCAAATAACAATTGATCCTGCAAACAGATTATATCAAGTTAAGGACAATTGCTTGATGTTAGGTGATACCCTCATGCTCAGCAACAAAAACGGTAATCTCCCGGAAGGTACTGTAATCATAGGAGATGGTGCTTTTTACCAGAATACAAACTTAGAAGATTTTATCATTCCGGAAGGAATTATATCTCTGGGGAAATTTTCGTTTGGCGGCTGTGAAAATCTAAAAAATATTTCACTGCCACAAAGCCTTGCCTTAATTGAAACATGGGCGTTTACAGCATGTGACAATTTAACAAATATTATAGTACCAAAAGCTACATCTTTACAGAAACAAGCATTTTATGAGTGCCATAATTTAACGCATGTTTATTATGAAGGTAAGATGTCTGAGTGGAATTATGTATCACTGACCAGCGAAATCAGTACACGCGACTTATATTTGTGCGTATATGCAGACTCAGAAGAAGAAATAAGACAAACCGATACATCTGAGTATTCAGAGTTGTTCTTCTGGCGATATATTGATGGAAAACCTATCATTTATGATAACATAGGGTGACGACGAAAGGAGTGAGCAATAAATGAGAATTATAAAAGGATTTTTATGTGGACTGATAATCATAATGATTCTGTGTGTGACTATAGCATGTGACAATACCGCAGATACTGCTTCTCCGACGATAGCCCCGACAGCGACACTGGCTCCTACCGTGGCGCCTACCGAAGCTCCGCTACGTCAGAGTACAGGATTAGAATTCAGAAAAGATGGCAATTATGTTTCAATATCGGGAATCGGAACCTGTAAGGATGAAGTGCTTGTTATTCCGAGAACTCGCGACGGAAAAAAGGTTATATCGATTGATTTCTGCGCTTTTGCGGATAATACACAAATAAAGAAAGTTGTTATTGAAGGGGATGTTGAAATAATTGATTCCAGTGCATTTAGAGGATGCTCTAACTTAGAAGAAGTAGTAATTGGGGATAGCGTAGAAGAGATTGGAATAACAGCTTTTGAGAATTGCAGCTCGCTAAAAAAAGTTACTCTTGGTAAAAATATTATAAAACTGAAGTCAAGTGCTTTTGCAGGATGTTCCTCTTTAGAAAATATTACACTGAATGATTCTCTGGTAACTTTAGGTTCGTCTTGCTTTGAAGGATGCAAAATAAAAACAATACATATTCCTGCTTCTGTGACAAGTGTGGCTATTGATGCTTTGCCTTTGGATACATTAGAAACAATAACTGTTGACTTTGAGAATAAAAAATATTCAGTTAAAGATAATTGCTTGATAAAAGAAGACACATTGGTTCTGGCGGTTAATGCCACAAAAATTCCTACGGGAATTAAGCATATTGGAGTAAATGCGTTTAAAGAAAATGATAACATCACAGACCTTGTTATTCCCAATGGTGTAGAGAGTATAGATAAATATGCATTTAAAGAGTGCATATATCTTAAATCTGTGACATTGCCGGAAAGTTTAAAAACTATTGGTGAAGGTGCGTTCGAG
Organism: Oscillospiraceae bacterium; assembly: GCA_015069185.1. Lineage (GTDB taxonomy): Bacteria > Bacillota > Clostridia > UBA1212 > UBA1255 > SIG424. The sequence continues at coordinate 50,822 of SVJB01000007.1, read as the reverse complement.
GATTGTATACAACTCAAAACAGTAGATCTGTCTAAAGGTGTAACAAGAATTGAAAAGCAGGCATTTTGTAATACTGCAATTTCGTCAATTATGATATCGGAGCCCATTTCGATAAATTTCAGTGCATTTGATAAGTGTAATCGATTCGCACATATTATCTATAAAGGGGATAAAGACGCAGAGGAATTATATAACAGCTTATATGATATATGTAACAAACCAATAACTGTATATTTATATGCCGAGACAGAAGCAGAAATAATTGAGATAGAAGCAAGAAAAGGAATTAAATGGGGTTATTGGAGATATGTTAATGATGTACCTACTATTTATGAAAAATAGTGCGCATGATATAACCGGTAAAAAATAAAACGATTACTGACATTTGCAGGGGCTTTCTTTATGTTGAAAAAGCCCCTTTTTTATTGACAAAACCACACATTATGGGGTATTATGTAGGTTGACTTTTCATGTACATTATTCGGAGGTTATGGTTGTAATGAAAGAGAAATTAGAACAAATTCAACAACAGTTTGATGATAAAATAAAAGAGGCTGATTCGATCAATTCAATTGATGCATTAAGAGTTGCTTACTTAGGTAAAAAGGGCGAGCTTACATCAGTGCTTCGTGGCATGGGTGCATTAAGTGCAGAAGAAAGACCAGTTATTGGTCAGCTTGCCAATGTGGTAAGAAATCATATTGAAGAACAGATTGCATCGAAGACAAGTGAGATCAAAGCTATCGAAACACAAAAGAAACTTGCTTCTCAGGCAATCGACGTTACAATGCCTTCCGGTTTTCAACGTCAGGGTACGCTTCATCCTATCAATGTTGTAGCAGATGAGATGAAGGATCTTTTCATCGGTATGGGATATACAGTTGCAGACGGTCCTGAGGTTGAGTTTGATTACTATAACTTCGAGGCTCTTAATATTCCTGACAGTCATCCTGCGAGAGATACACAAGATACATTTTACATTATAGATAACATGCTTTTAAGATCACAGACCTCAAGCGTGCAGGTTCGTGTTATGGAGAATACAAAGCCGCCTATTAAGATTATTTGCCCCGGCAAAGTGTATAGAGCAGATAACGTAGACGCAACCCATTCACCTATTTTCCACCAGATTGAGGGCCTTGTTGTGGATAAGGGAGTGACAATGGGAGACCTTAAGGGTACATTAGAGGTATTTGCTAAGCACATGTTTGGTGAAAATACAAAGATTCGTTTGAGACCTCACCATTTTCCTTTCACAGAACCAAGCGCGGAAGTTGATGTATCTTGCTGGACTTGCGGAGGTAAAGGCTGCAAGATGTGCAAGGGCGAGGGCTGGATAGAAGTTCTCGGATGCGGTATGGTACATCCTGATGTTCTCAGAAGATGTAATATTGACCCTGAAGTATACAGCGGTTTTGCTTTTGGTATTGGTGTAGAGAGAACAGCAATGGCAAGATTTGGTATTACAGACATGAGACATCTTTTTGAAGGTGACATGAGATTCTTGTCACAATTCTAATCAAGGATTTACGGAAAGGAAGTTATATAAAATGATAGCACCCATTAAATGGTTATTAAAATATACAGATGTTAAGGCAGACAGTCCGGAAGAGATCCATAATCTTGGTAGTGAACTGACAATGAGTGGTAGCAAGGTAGAGGCTATAGTGTCCAAGGGAGCAGATATTCAAAATGTACTTGTAGGTTACTGTTTTGAAGTTAAGGACCATGAAAATTCAGACCACTTACACGTTTGTCAGCTTGATATGGGCACAGGTGAGCCGGTTCAAATCGTAACAGGAGCACCTAATATAAGAGAGAACGCACATATCCCGGTAGCACTTAACGGTGCGATTATCGCAGAAGGTCGCAAGATCACAAGTGGTAAACTCCGTGGTGTTGCCTCAAATGGTATGATGTGTTCGTTTGAAGAAATTGGTCTTGACTGCAATGACTATAACAGCAACAATGACGGCGTAATGATCCTTGAAGATGTAGACATGTTCAAAGGAATGAGCAAAGAAGAGCTTGATAAGTTCATCGGCAAGAATATTATAAACGTACTTGGCGCAGATGATACTGTTATAGAATTTGAGATTACATCAAACAGAGCAGACTGCTTTAGTATTCTTGGTTTATCAAGAGAGACTGCAATTACAATGGGTGGTAAATTCAGTAAGCCAATTGTAAATGTTGTAGAGGCATCAGATATAAAGACTTCAGATGAGATTACTGTTGACATTCAGGCTCCGGACCTTTGTCCACGTTACTGTGCTTGGCTTGTTAAGGATGTTAAGATTGAGCCATCTCCTAAGTGGATGCGCGATGAATTAGCAGCTGCAGGCGTACGTCCTATTAACAACATTGTAGATATTACCAACTATGTAATGCTTGAATACGGCCAGCCGATGCATGCTTTTGACAGACGTGATATAGCAGGTAGCAAGATTGTCGTAAGACGCGCAGAAGATGGCGAGATACTTACTACTCTTGATGAGCAGGACCGTACTCTCAATTCAAACATGTTGGTAATTGCTGACAGCGAGAAAGCAATCGGTCTTGCCGGTATTATGGGAGGCCTTAACTCAGAGATTAAGGATGACACTACAGAGATTGTATTCGAAGCAGCTATCTTTGACGCTGTTACAATCAGACGCGGCGCAAAGAGCGTAGGTCTCAGAACAGAATCTTCTTCACGCTTTGAGAAAGGTCTTGATACAGTTACATGTTATGAAGCTATTTGCAGAGCTGTAAGCTTAGTAAACGAACTGGGTGCAGGTAAGGTTTGCACAGGTGCTGTTGATATTTACTCAACCCCTAAGGCAAAACGTAAAGTTCCATGCTCGGTAGATGCAATTAATACATTTATTGGTATTGACGCTACTCGCCAGAAGATGGAAGAAATACTTACAAATCTTGAATGTGAAGTTAACTTTGATGAAGGATATGTTATCCCGCCCAGCTTCCGTGAAGACCTTATCTGTCAGGCAGATATTGCAGAAGAAGTTGCAAGATTCTATGGTTATAACAATATTAAATCAAGCTTACTTGCTAGCTGTGAAAATACAATCGGTGGCAAGACAAGAGAGCAGAAGCTCCGCGATAACATAAGAATGGCTATGACAGGTATGGGATACAATGAAATGCTTACATTCTCCTTTGGCAGTCCATCATATTTTGATAAACTGTGCCTGCCTGCAGACAGCCCGCTTAGAGACGCAGTTATTATTTCTAATCCTCTTGGAGAGGACTACAGCGTAATGAGAACAACAATGATGCCTTCGATTTTAGAAACAATGGCACATAACCACGCTCATAGAGTTGAAGAAGCTAAAGCATTTGAGATTTCATATGTGTATATTAAGACTCCGGATTATCCGAAAGAGCTTCCTGAACATAGAGAATTAATTACTTTTGGATTCTATGGAGCAGGAGACTTCTTCGCACTCAAGAGCAATGTAGAGGCTCTTCTTGCGAAGCTCAGAATAGCAAAATATTCATTCGAGCCTGTAACTGACGATCCAATGATGCATCCCGGTCGCACAGCAGAGCTTATTATCGGTGGCAAGAAAGCAGGTATATTAGGACAGATACATCCGCAAGTTGCAGCTAACTTTGAATGCCCAGAGGAAACTTATGTTGCTATCATCAGAACAGCAGACTTATTTAAGAATGCTATTGATATACCGAAGAGCAAAGAACTTCCTAAATATCCGGCAGTAACAAGAGATATAGCAGTTTTAATTGATAGAAATGTACCTGCAGGACATGTAGAGCAGATGATAAGAGAGAGAGGCAGCAAAGCCTTAGAGAGCTGCAGACTCTTTGACTGCTATATGGGAGATAGAATTGAAAGCGACAAGAAGAGTCTTGCATATTCACTTTCATTCCGTGATGAAACAAAGACTCTTACAGACGATGATGTTAATAGATGCATGAAGAAAATCCTTTCAGGATTAGAGTATAAGTTTGGAGCAGTATTGAGAGATAAATAATGAGCATTTACCAATTCCTTTTGCAGAAATACAACAATAATGAGCCTTATGCTGATGTTAATCTTCCTGATCATAGCGATATGAGTCTTGGAGAAGGCGAGGTATGGACTCCCGGCGCGTATGAGGGAGTAGTTCTTCGTGATAACTACGGTATCAAGCAACATGTTCTGGTAAATTATAAGGTGGCACGTATTATACGTAAACAAATTGAGGATCCTTCTGAGAAGAACAGCCTGAAGGCTTACCAGGCAATCAGGAAGTATTCTGCAATTTCTATTTCAGATCCCGTAATATCAATTCTTCTTACCAGATACAAGCCTGACACAAGCCTGATGCGTGAAGAAGCGCTACGTATGGCAACAGAGTCTGACAAAAGGGAGATAGTAAAATTTGGTATTGCTCTTTTAGGATATTGTGCCAAAGAAGAGGATATTACAGTGCTCAAGGTACTTGGCAGACATGAGGAGTTTTCTCTCTATTGTGCCGGCGCTTTGCATTTATTGATGCCCGGACCGGCGGGCAATGAGAATTTGATTTATTTATCAGAGAACTTAAGTGGCTGGGGTAAGATTGCTGTTGCATACGAGATAGATTATACGGATGAGAATGCCCGTTATTATACTGTGGCACATGGCTGTGAAAATACAATCGGCCTTTCATATCTGGCAAATGTTTGCGCGACAAAAGGAAAAATGACTGACGTTATGCAAGCCATGCTGGATGGAACAGAAGTATTCGGCAAATATACAAAAGAACAGATGTTCCGAGGAATTTGTACTATTTTCACAGGGCTACTTGAGAATCATAAAACAAATGATGATATGAGCAACTATAAGCACGCAAAGAAATCGGCAAGACTGTTTAAGGAACTTTTAGAGAAGTACCCTGCGCTGACAGATACCGATGAGCGTGCAGAGAAGATACTAGATGATTTAAGATATTTTCTTATGTAAGAGAAGTAAATTTTAAATAGGAGGACTAATGATGGAAAATAAGAAAACATATTATATAACCACACCGATTTATTACCCAAGCGGCAATCTTCATATCGGACATTCATATACAACTGTTGCTGCGGATAGCGCAGCAAGATACAGACGCCTCAAAGGCTATGATGTTATGTTCCTGACAGGCACGGATGAACATGGCCAGAAGATTCAACGTAAAGCAGCAGAAAAGGGTGTCACACCTCAGGAATACGTTGATGAAATAGTTGAGGGTATTCATGAACTCTGGAAGCTTATGGATATCACAAACGATAAGTTTATCAGAACTACAGACGATTATCATGTAAAGGCTGTTCAGAAGATTTTTAAGCAACTGTATGATCAGGGAGATATTTATAAGAGCGAGTATGAGGGATGGTATTGTACTCCTTGTGAATCCTTCTGGACAGAGACTCAGCTTAAAGATGGAAAGTGTCCGGATTGTGGCAGAAGTGTAGAGCTGACAAAGGAAGAAAGCTATTTCCTTAAATTGTCAAAATATCAGGATAGGTTGATTGAATATATTGAGACACATGATGAGTTTATTCAGCCTGTATCACGTAAGAACGAGATGTTGAATAACTTCCTGAGACCCGGATTAGAGGATCTTTGTGTATCAAGATCTTCTTTTGACTGGGGTATTCCTGTTACTTTTGATCCGGGACACGTAGTATATGTGTGGCTTGATGCCCTCTCAAACTATATTACGGCTATGGGATATGGCTCGGACGAAGAGAATGGAGATGCAGACTTTAAAAAATATTGGCCGGCACAACTACACCTAGTTGGTAAGGAAATCGTTCGTTTCCATACAATTATCTGGCCGATCATACTTATGGCTTTGAATTTACCTTTGCCGGAGCAAGTTTACGGACATGGCTGGCTCTTGATTGATGGACAGAAAATGGGTAAATCACGTGGTAATGTAGTAGATCCTGCGATCCTGGTTGGCAAATACGGCACAGATGCTATACGTTATTTTCTGTTAAGAGAAGTTCCTTTTGGCGCTGATGGTACTTTCACAAATGAAGCTCTCATTAATAGAATAAATTCTGACCTGGCAAATGATCTGGGCAATTTGGTATCACGTACAGTTTCTATGCAGATTAAATATTTCGGCGGTATAATGCCTGATGAGTGGACACATGAGGGTGTAGATTTTGAAATACAAAAAATGTTTGCTGACTTAGCAAAGAAAGTTGAAGCAAACTATGATAAACTTGAATTCCCCACAGCACTTGCTGAGATCTGGAAATGTGTAGCTCGCCTTAACAAATATATTGACGAGACAACCCCATGGATTCTGGCAAAGAATATCGATGATGAGGATACAAGAAAACGTCTTGCAGCAGTAATGTATACATTGCTGGAAGGTATACGTATCGTTTCTGTGCTTATTGAACCTTGTATGCCATCTACTCCTGCTAAGATTCAGGAACAGCTTGGTGTTTCCGGTGATGATATTGTAGGCTGGGAGAGTAGTTATGAGTGGGGCAAGTATCCAAAGGGCACACAAGTAACAAAGGGCGCAGTACTGTTCCCGCGTATTGATTTGGAAAAGGAATTAGAAGAGTTGGCAAATATTGGTAAATAATAGCGCACGTATAACGTAGCAAGAGGTGTATAAGAAGTGAAGTTATTTAGAAAGCTCCTTTATTTAGATGAAGGAAAGGGTATAGAAAAGGGCGCACCTGAGAAGAGAGCGTTCTTCAGATTCTGGGAAATATTCTGGTTGAAAAAGTACAAAATGATGGCAGTTAACCTGATGTATTTTGTTGCCAATCTGATACCTATGGCACTTGCTGCCTTTAGCTATGTGTTGGCTGTATCAATGTATTTCACGCTGACATCTACATCGGAGAAAACAGTAGGGGAGATTATATCTTCAAGTCCTGAGGCCGCTCAGCTATATACCATGGGGCTTATATTTGTTACTTTATTTTTCACCATAATTCCTGTATATGCTATGGGACCGTGCAAAGCCGGATTTATGTATATAATAAAATCTTTTGTGAAGAGAGAACCATGTTTCATTTGGTATGACTTCATGACAAAGACTCGCAGCAACGCAAACCTGGCAATAAAAGCCTCTTTGATAAATGGATTCTTAGGTTTCCTCATAATGATTGATATGTCATTCGTATTGGCTATTACTACTCCTGGGGCTCCTTTGGAACAATATTTTCCGGGCTGGATGCAGTTCTTCTCTACGCTCATCCTTATTTGTCTTACGGTGCTGTTCCTCATAATGATGATGTACATTTATCCTATGATTGTAACATTTAAGTTGACACTCAAACAGCTTTATAAGAACGCTATGCTCCTTGCTTTTATCAGGTGGTTACCAAATCTTGGTATGCTGATATTCAATATAGTAGCTATTGCAGTACCGCTTATCTTTATTGACGGCATATTTTCAATCATAGTAACTCTGTTTGTATACTTAATTATTGGTATGGGATTCATGAGTTTTGTAAATACTTTCTATACGTATCCTGCTCTTAAGAAGTACATGATAGACAACTATAAGGCAGATAAATCAAGACCGGCAGGGGAAGCAGCACCAAGCGAGGACAATGCCGGTGAGAATGTGGCAGACGCCGATGATGGTATCATTCCGGATTGGACTCCACCTAGCGATAGCCTCGAAGATATATACGGAGAGGACATTGATGAGGTGTTGGCTGAGGATGAAAATATAGAAGATGACGAAGGAGGAGAGTATAATGAAGGATAATTATAGTAAGAAAAGTAATACCGGCTTTATTCTTATAGTTATTTCATTATGTTTGATTATTGCATCTTTAGTATTTGTTATTATTTTCTTTGATGATTTTAAAGCAGCTCTTACTAAGGATGATGACAATGTTATAAAGCAGCCTACGATGTCTGCTACAAACACGCCGGCCCCCAGTGCTACGGAGCTTGTTCCTCCAACGGAAAGAGTGACGCCAACTCCGGCACCGACAAAACGACCGGACGAGGTACTTGTACAGAACAACACAGTGAGCACCAGATTTACTGCGCCAGAGGGTTTTGAGAGAGTTGCTGTTGAGGAAGGAAGCTTTGAGGAATATTTAAGGAATTTTGGACTCAAAGCATATGGAACAAGACCGCTGATGCATGATACAGAAACAAAAGCTATGATAGAAGCCCCCGGAGCGTCTATTGCAGGTGTATTTAATATAGAGCTTATTAATACAGGAAATCTTCAGGGTGCTGCAGGATCAATTATCAGACTTCGTTCAGAATATTTACGTGGCAAAGGTGATATTGCAGCAATTGCATTTGAGTTATGTACCACACCGGCGTTCATGTGTGAATATCAGACTTGGATTGATGGCGGCAGATTAAATAAAACGCTTATTTCTGAAAACAAATTATCATGGTGTACAGATCACGGTGAGAATGGTGCGACTTGTGGACATAAAGATGTAGAGTTGGGTGATTCTCCTGGTTCTTTCAGATATTATTTGCAGAATGTTATGACTTATAGCAATGTTGCTTCTTTGAGATTGCAAATGAAGAGTGTATCAACCGGCGATTTGAAAATAGGAGATGTATTCTGTTCGACAGCCGGCACAGGTGCTGCGCTGATGGTTGTTGATGTTGCTGTAAATCCTACTACAGGACAAAAAGCATTTATCGTTGCAGGTGGAGGTAATCCGGCAACCGACATTCATGTATATAATAACACTACGGATGATACTATGAATGTATGGCAAACACTAGAAGCAGACGGTTCCTTTATTTGCGGAGATAAAACCTTCTATGCGAATTCTCTTTATAGATTCAAATAATTAATTTTAAGTTATATAAAACGAAATGCCGCCATAAAATTAAGCATATGCTTGGTTTTTATGGCGGTTTTATTATGGAAAATAATGGAATAAAAACAGATGTGTACTATAAGTTAATGAGTACAGGAGATGTACAGTTAGGATACATATCTTTCTCTCCATATGATTCGAAAAACGGAAGAGAATACAGCGTAAAATGTAAGGTGGCTTGTAGGTGTGACAGGATTGTACTTTGCACAGAATCCTTTTCACAGGATATTAACGAAGAATGTATAGTTATACGCAGGATCAATCCAAATGAGTCAGGTGTTTTTACGTATTTTAATATTAATAGAGAAAGCATCGACAATTTTATCTCAAAGGCTATGAATAGTAATGTGTCAATACGTATTAATCTGCGATATAAAGAACAAACTATGTGTAGTTGTTTGATTATAGAAAGAAAAAAGGAAAAGACTGCCTCCCCGGAAATTGGAACATCCTTTGATCCCTTTGATACTACAAATACAGCATATTCATGGAATGTAATTACGGATATAAAACAGTTGCTAGAGAAGAATCTGATCCATGGACAGATGTTTATAAAGATGGCTATGAGAGCACTTGCAGGATATGAACATTTGTTAGTTGGGAAATACACTGCTCCTGAAGGGGAATTTTGTATTATTGGCATTCCGGCGGATAAAGAATATGGACACAACGAATTTGGCCGATGGGTAAGTGCCCACCGGCGGTATAAAGATAAAAAATACAATGGTTATAGATTGTTTTATTTTAATGAAGCAAATAAACGTATGGTAAGACCTATTTTAGTACGCGGTTAGTTGCGTACATCAAAGATCATTACATTATTGCTGTCGTATACGCAAGGGTAGTTTGCTTTGAAGTACTCTATAATAATACCGGAGAAAGTATTTCTCTCTGATTGTGAGACATATACATAATCAAAGCCATATTGTGCCTTATATTGTTCAAAAGCTTCTTGATTTGTGAAACATTTGCGGACAATTTGCTGTCTCTCTCCGTAATCTACGTCGTGTGAGTACAGGAAAGTGCCGGCACCAACGAAAATATTACGACCTGTTAAGGAGGAAATTGCGTTATTATGATCGTAATTTGACAAGAATAACGAATCAGGCTCTGTGTTTTCAAGTATATATTCAGATGCAGCCACCTGAGAACCATCATATAGGACATATGCATTCTTATCAAAGCCGGAGTAAATCTCGCGGCCCATTGTAAAGAAAGCAGAAGCGGTGGCAATAATCATAACAAACACTGCAATAAATACTCTCGCGGCACGTAACTCACGAAGCTTATCGTAACACTCTACCATAAAATTAGCTACGATAATTACTGAGAAGGCATACCACATGAGATAAAGCTTATTATTATCATAAACCAAAGTCTGGAAAACAATAAATTCAGTAAGAATAAATATGGCCAGGCCTGCAGAGTAAAATAGTTTAAGCTTCTTTGGCGCGTGTATAATAGCGGGCACCAACAGGATGAACACTATGCCTACATTTTTTACCCAGAACCAGAGCCAATTATCTGTTTCGTTATATGCATTAAAATCAAAACGTATAAATCCTTCGCCGTCTGTAGCTCCAAATATCCATATTGCCAGCTGCGGCACAGATAACACAAGCGCCGGCAAACCAAATTTTAACCATGAGATAATCGTTGCTTTGTTGAATTTTGTACGTACAACGGAATAAATAATCCAGCAAACTGCAGTGATACCTACGGTGAAGTATGCGTATGTCTGTATCATTGGTAGGCACCCTGCCAGTACACCGGCAGGGAGGAAAAGCGTCTTTTCCTCCAGAAATACTGCTTTATACAGCAAGAAAAGGACGAGAAATACTGCCATCCAGCCAAAGAGGGTGGCCCTTTGAGGAATCATCATATCTACAACTGTATTGGTCCATTGGATATTAGCTGTGCCGGAAACATTGCCGTCCCTGTAGTTTGTTGGCGTCTGATAGAATTCTGTGAAAATTCTTGTAAAGTTTGACTTGTCATCGCCGCCAAGCCCATCAAGGAAATAGAAAAGACCAAATCCGCCGTTGAAGAAAAACAATACCCAGGCAATAGCTGCTTTTGATGCACGCTTTAAAACCAAGAAAGCCAGCTGCCAGAACCCTGTAAATACAAGGAATGATGCTACCAACATTGGCAAGATATACGCGGTGCGAAGGGATGTTCCAAAAATATACAGCGATGATGAGATAGAGTCGCAGAAGAAGTAATAGTCAAGTTGCTGACCTGGAAAAATACTGTAATCCGGTGGGAAAGTACCTTGCTCTGCAATTGAGGTAATAATACCAAGGTGAAAATTCATGTCTCCATAAGTGCATTGTCCCGTATAATAAACACCGGGCTCCACTTCGTTTAATGTGTGATTATATAGGCAGATGCCAATATAAAGGGTGAGAGGAAGTATAAACGCCAAGCAAATATATTCACCTTTAAGTGCCGGGACACGCCACTTGCCTAAGAGAAGCTCTAAACCTGTTTTTCTGTTTAGATTACCGGCTCGTGTTAATGTACGACTCTTTGCATACCATGATATGAACACAAGCACTCCGGAAAGAATCAGTCCTAATAAATGAGAGCCAATATTAAACCCCATTAAAAAAGAAAAGGGTACATGGGAGCACATCAGCAAAATAAGACCAGTGGTAGCTCCGGCCCAGACTCTGGTAAACGGTCTGGAATCTTGCATGAAAATATTCGCAAGAAATAAACCGATACATAAGTAAACCAATAAGAAAAGAATACCAATCATTTACATCACTCTTTCAGTATGTTTCGTGCCTCGTCTGTCAGCTGCCCACCACATGCTGTGACGCATTCTGCAGCACTGATAATAAGAGGATCTATAAACCTAAATAAATCTTTTACAGAAGACGACATATTCTTTACTGCAACAGACAATTCTGTGCACCCCAGTAAGAAACCGTCTACATTGTTATTGCTTTTTATATTTGATAGTAGGCGGCAAAAGTCATTTTCCGATGTTTCTCTGCCGGCCTTAATGTCGTTATAAATTATATCCATTATCTGCTTTTGATTTTCGTCTGATAGAGAAACTGTCTCTATCCCTACCTGCGCCAACGCTCTTTCGTATACACCGCTGCGTACTGTGCCGTCTGTTGCCAGCACACATACATGCTTGTACCCCTTACTTGCTGCATGGTGGGCAGTAACCTCCGGCATACTAATTATATTTTCACCGGTAGATGCTACAATACTGTCATAAAAAAAGTGAGATGTATTACAACATATTATAAAGACCTGGGCCCCTTGCGCTGCTAGTTTATGTATGTTTTGTGCGATATGAGTAGCTGGCTCCATGCTACTACCGAGAATGGCCCGGGTGCGATCCGGCACCGAAGGATCGTTATCAATAAGGATGTGAATGTGGTCAGCATCCTGCCGGGCTTCTGTAAAGCTGACAATGGTATGGAAAAGTTCAGCGGTAGACAAAGGCCCCATACCGCCGATAATACCAAGGACTTTCTTGTTGTTAGTTTGCAGGCTTGTATTCAATTGATATAACCGCTCCGTCTTTTACTAAAATCTGTAATAATGTACTTCCGGCCTTGAAGTTATATGCTCTGCCGTCTTTTTCGTAGCTGCTACCGAGTAAGGACTGGATTTTATCTTCACTGTCTCCGATTTTCAAACCTTCCGGTATTGTAACGGTATCGTCAGCAATAAAGATGGCAGTAACAACATCTTTGCCGTCAATAGTATTTACTGTCAACTCAAAACCTTTATACTGATAGAACATATCCATGCCGGTGTACCCACAGCTGGCGCTCTCATAATAGCTGACAGGCTCGCCAAGAGTAGCCTTTACTTGAGCAATTTCCTGATAAATATAAATCTCAAGGTCTCCGGATTTAAATTTAAGAGAAGAACTGTCGGGGTTCTGTGTGGCGTTAGGATCAATTATGACACCGTTGTCATCTCCGCAACTGCTTAACAACAAAATACCGCAAAGGGCAACAACAAGTAGTCCTATCAATAAAATTTTATTCAATGATTTATTCATCTTTATTCTCCTTCAAAAATTCCTCGTAAATTTTCAGGTAGCCAAACTCTGCAATCTCTGCCTCTTGCTGGGCCTTTTCCTCATAATATGCCTTGACCTTTTCTTCGTATATCTTACTGATCTTTGCATCATCGGAATGGTCTGCTACGTTGTAGGTGTCTTGCAAATACTGACCAAGCCACTTTGAGAATTTCTCGGCGCCATAGAGATTAAGGTGCTGACCGGCATCGTAAGTATCTGTTTTCATGTCAATGCCGATAGTCTCTTGCAGCTTAATTGTGTTCACATATTGTAACCCATTTTCTTTGGCATAGTCAATCATTTGTTGATCCCATTCGTCGTACCAATGAGGAAAAACACTAGGGGATTTAATCAGCAGTAATTCTATGTCGTTTTCCTTGCACAAAGCTGTGATTTTATCAAGATATTCATAAGCTGTTGCCCCGAAATCATCATTTTTCGGGTATCCCATATTAGGTAAAGTATCCAATGGCTTCACATCACAGCGCATCAAATAGCCATTGTGAGATACTTTGGGAATGTCAAACATATATTTAAAATCATCACGCGTCAGCTCGTTCCAACGGGAGTGGAAACGAAGCAGCGGCACGAAATATGAAATCATATTTTCTTCCTCTGTCATAGAAGCCTTAATGGCGTTAATTTTGGAAGAAGACATTTTCATGCCGTCTAAACACATTCTGTTATACGCTTCGCTCTGTGGTTCGTTGTACTTCATGGCAAGCACGTTGAAAATAACCACATCAGGCTTTTCGTATTTAAGCGTTTCTTCCAGAATATAGTAAGAATGCCATACCAGCATCTGGGAACTTCCTCGTATATACGAGGTGATACCGTATTCTTCCCATAATGTAATGGGTGAAATGTTTTCATAAACTTCACAGTCGCCGATAATTATTACATCGTGATTCTTTACCTCATCATAGTATTCGCCAATCAGAGCACCCTCTTTGCGTATTCCTATATATTTAGGCATTAAAACACATTGTGCCAGATAGCAGACAACAAGGAACAAACATGTTGTAATTGTTAAACTTAATATTATTTTTAATTTGCTGTGCTTTTTCACAAATGTTTACCTCCTTAGTGTCAGAATTGTGTGTATATAAATTGTGACGCGTCAAATCCAATGCCGTACGCACCAAAGATAAGTATGGCAAATAAGAGCGTGGCAAATATTGCCATTTGTACGCCTATCGGCTTGCGGGCTATCATATCTCTGACACTGCCTTTGCGCTGTACCAGGCTGAAGACAACAAGTAAAACAACACCGACAAAGATAACGATATAGTCATACAGGTTAAGCCCCAGCTTGAGGAGAGATCCGTCAAAGAGAATATTATAATTAAACTTGGTGAAAAGGGTAGAGTACATTTTAAATGATGTGCCTACACTTCTATAGCAGTCCAGCACACGAAGAGAACACATTATAAAGAACATTCGTCCGATCTCAAACAATCTGTATCCCCATTTATGCTTTAGTCCAGGGAAATGACCGTGGAATTTGGCGTATAAAGGAGATAACTCTTCGGATACAATAATTATCAGAGCATTAAGTAGTCCCCATACAATAAAGTTCCATGCGCTTCCGTGCCACAAACCTGTTATAAACCATACAGCGATAGTGGCAACATACACCGGAATTCTCATGCCTATGCCGTTTCCGATTTATTACGTGTGAATTTTGACAGCTTAAGCAGAGGCTTTGATACGGAAATAGGATAGAATAAATATTCTCTGAACCATACTCCCAAAGAAATATGCCATCTGCGCCAGTATTCTGCAATATTCTTTGAGAAGAAAGGTCTGATAAAGTTTTCAGGCAGCTTAATTCCCAAAATCTGGGCGATTCCGATTGTTATGTCAATACCACCTGTAAAGTCGCAGTATAGCTGTATAGCGTAAAACACCATACCGCATAGCACATAAGCGCCGTCATATGTATCAGGTGCGCCAATAATTGTTTTTACCGCGATTAAAATGCGGTCAGCAATTACTACTTTCTTAAAATATCCCCATAAAATACGCTCTAAGCCATACACAAAATTGTGCATGTCAAATGAGTGCGGCTCATATAGGCTCTTTCCGATGTCTCCGAATCTGGTAATCGGTCCTTGCAATAGTAATGGGAAAAATGAAGTGAACAGAGCAAGCTTAAAAATATTTTTCTCCGGCTTATATGTTCCTCTGTATACATCGATCAGGTAGCCCATTGTCTGGAATGTGTAATATGAAATACCAAGAGGCAGTATCAATGATAGTGACTTTGCAAATTCAGTTCCTCTGAGAAAAAGGCCTGAGTACTTCATAACAGCAATAATGCCAAAGCTGATAACTGCGCAGGAAACTGCTACAATCCTACGGCGTACCATCATTTTATTTTTATAAGATTTTTTATCTTCTTTACTTAATAGGGCCTTGTTTTCTTTAAGATAATTTTCCTGCACACCATATAGATGGTCGATAATCATCGTGGCGATATAGGTAGTTACGATTGTTATTGATATGAAAATAAGACCTGAGGTACCTGCAAACACATAAAAAACTGCATTTGCAATAAGCAACACAATCCACTGTATCTTCTTTGGTACAAGAAAATACAGTGGTATGAGAATACCTAAAAATACCAAAAAGTTAAGAGATGTAAAAAACATTAATCGTCCTCTTCTTCAAGTCTTTGTATTAATGCATATAACGCCTGTGCTGAGTTAAAGTTCTCAGGTACAATGTCCTGCGCCGGAATGGCAACATCATAAGTATCTGAAATCTCAGCAATCAGAGTAACAATATCAAATGAGTCAAGAATCTTATCGTCGATGAGACTTGTTTCTGTGTCAAAATCTACATCCGGATGAAGTTCCTGAAGAATATTCATCAAATCGTCCATAAATAACCGTCCTTTATATAAAATTACAGCATTTGCTTTAAGGCGTTTCTGTCTGTTTTGCCACCCGCAGTAAGTGGCATTAACTCCAATTGAATTACAGTATTTGGTATCATGTATCGAGGTAATTTTTCTTTAAGTAATGACACCAACTGTCCTTTATCTATTGTTCCCATGTAGAACATGGAAATTTTCTTTTTTTCACTATCATACAGGCAACATACATTCTCTACGCCCTCTACTTTGCATGTAAGCATCTCAATCTCGCCAAGCTCAATACGGTAGCCCATATGCTTTATCTGAAAATCTTTTCGTGAAACGAATTCCAGATCTCCGTCTTGGTTGTATCGTCCCAAGTCTCCTGTTTTATAGATTATGTCCGGATAGAGTGTGTTAAGAGGATTCTGTACGAAGGCCTTGTTTGTAACCTCAGGATTGTTAAAGTACCCGGGAGCCAGAGAGATACCACGTATGCAAATCTCGCCAACCTCTCCGTCCGGTACTTGCTTGCCATCATCGTTAAGCAGAAAAATTTCCTTATTAGGGAATGGCTTGCCAATAGGTACGGGCCTCTCCGGATCCGTTTTATCTGTTACCTCGTAATGGCAACACATACCGGTTGCCTCTGTAGGGCCATATAGATTAATAAATCGTGCCTCAGGCAAAGTCTCGCGCCACACTTTAAGCTGCTTAGGCGGGAAAACTTCACTGCCAAACGCAACTGTCTTCAAATATTCAGGCACAATTGTCTTAAAAGTTTTGAGTCCGGAAATAAATGTAAGCGCCGGCACGACCCAACAAACAGTATTTACCTGATGCTCGTTAAGAAACTCTACAAGCTTTACAGGCTGTGTGAAAAGCACTGTGGGTACAATATGTGTGGTGGCGCCAAACTTCAGTGTTGAATATATTTCTTTAAGACAAGCGTCTACATAAAGAGGCGACTGCATGCCAAAAACAGAGTCATGTCCGGCTCCGATTATCTTTGTGAGCTGCTCTACGTAATCAATGACGCAGCGATGGTTAGTGACAACTCCCTTGGGTACGCCTGTGGAGCCGGAAGTAAACACTATATAAATAGGATCTTTATCGATAGCGTGGGCCCGCCTTGTGGCAAGGGCATCAAGGCAAATCGCATTTTCACCCGTGTTTGACACAATGTCATTATAGCATAATACAGTAGCGTCTTCCGGTATGGCAGGGTTGTTAACGTCGTCTGTAATTACATAACGGGCGTGAAGCTGGTCCATAATAAGCTCAGTGCGGTGTGCCGGCATTTGTTCGTCGATTGGCACATAGTAACAGCCGGCAGCGATAACGCCGAAGAATGATACTATCATCTCAGGTGAGCGGTGCATAAGGATAACGACAGGCTCTTTGTTTGCTCCTGCTTCTATCAACCGGCTACCAATAATACGGCTGTTTACAAGCATCTGACCAAAAGTCACACTTGTATCAGTGCCTGTGAAGGCAACCTTATCCGGATACTTTGCAGCACTGTTTTCAAGATATTCTAAAACATTAATCATGATATTTACCTCTTATTTCTCCGGATCCACAAATTCGGTAGTCGCAACCGGGGGATACAAGTCAGCCTTGTATCTCCAGTATCTCTTGGAATATTTTGTCAAATTAGAATCAATTTCCATAAAGCACAGATATCTGGGACCTGTTTGGTTTACAGTATCAATCCACGGACCTAAATTACATGTATCAAAGTGATACCAGCCTGTACCCATGATATTAACAAGCAACCAGTAGTGGTTGGTGCTTGCGTTGTAACGTCTGATCTCAAGCAGCTCCACGTTGTCAAGCTGTTCCAGCAGCGCACGAGATACAGCATAGAATGTATAGCAATCTCCGCTCTTCTTCTCAAAACCTTTCTTTGCGGCAAGGCGCCAGTCTGAATGGTTAGTATCACCTACGTATGTGATTTTCTTGTAGCACCAATCAAAAATAGCGCGGGCTTTCTCGGCTGTTGTCATGCTGTCGTTTATAATGCCGGGGGTAGTAGCGTCTCCGTAGAGAACCTTATCGGCCAGTTCCTTAATCTCTTCGTCTGTAATTGTTGCTTCTATAACTGTAAAAGTTGTAGATGCCCGTGTAGTATTACCAGCCATGTCTGTCGCAATAAATGTTACCTTATACGAACCTGTTTGACGTATATTTACTTCTGAATCTACGGTAATTGACACGTTCTTATCAAAATTGTCTGTGGCGCGAATCTCTTTAAGATAACTAACAGCTTCATTCAGGTATGTAAATCTTTCCATAAGACCTGTAATCACAGGGGGCTGTGTATCTTTTTCCATGGTGATTTTAGAATTAACAGTGGCCTTGTTGCCGGCGCTGTCTGTAAGGAGAATCACAACATCTTGTGTGCCTACCTTGGTCCAGTCAGGCTTCACCTGGAAGGTGCATGTAACTGAAGAGCCGTCAACGATGTTTTTTACAAATAAATCAGCCTCCAACGGATAACAAGCGAAGCTTTTTACATGGTTTGGCTCTGCCTGAGGCACCTTGGTATCTACCACAGTCACGTACACAGTTAATTCTGCCCCGTCAACTGTGAAAATAAGCTCTGTTGTACCAAGTGTTTCAGGAGATAAATCTCCGCTTGTCAACGTAACATCGCTATATAGCTCATAGTTCTTAATGATGCTTTCAGGCTTAATAGGTAGCTCATCGGCTTCTATGGATACAGACTCAAACTCTGCAACGATGTATGAAATTGTAGCTTCTGTTTTATTGCCGGAGGAATCTGATACAATAATCTTGCCGGTGCCTTCGCCGATTTTAGATGTATCCGGAGCAATGTCAAATGCTGCTGTTACAGATCCTGTTATTTCATCATAAGATTCAACAAAACTCATAGCGTCAGGAGTTGATCCTTTAAGCAGGACTTTGCGCGCAACTGTAACAACAGGTGCGGTGGTGTCGATGACTTTGATCTTTGATGAATAGTTGGCTCCATCTGCTTTAAGTTTTATAGGATATATGCCCGGCAGATGAGTATCTACATTTGATAAATCGCCAATATAATCTGCCTCCCGGATATCTTTCAGAAAGAAATCTTTGGCATCAGGAACATTTCCCTCTGTGTTTGCCTCTATCGTAAGCTCGTCGTACACATCACGTATCTTGAGAGTAGTATATAACCTTGTTTTGTTTCCGGACATATCCTTGAGTGTGAGTGTGATTTTATAATCGCCTATCACGCCGAAATCCGGTGCTTTCTTCCATGAAACAGATACCAGCCCTGCGTCCTGAATATTCTCAACCAACTGGTCAGGAGTAATCTTAGCTTTAGTACCGATAGTCATGTCTCTTACATCAGCTGTAGGCGCCAAGGTATCACGAACCTTGAACTTGACCTCCAGCTCTCTCTTGCCTATCTTAATTGTAACAGGATATGTACCTTCTTCGGTGAAAACAAGGGAAGAAACATCGGTTACATATTGAATATTTGATTTATCTTTATCATTCTTTGCGAAAATGCCGGCTTCCGGAACAGCATCACCCAGCTCCAGACGCACAGACTTCTCTACGCCTCTGTAATTGTATTCATTAATTATTACCAGCGCGGCAACCACAGCCAATACTAAAATAATGAAGAGGTGGAGATATTTCTCGCCTTTCTTTTTCTTCTTTGGCGTATCTTTTTTCACGCTGCTTTTGCTGCTGTGTTTTTTGTAATTTATATCATCTTTCTTTGTCATTTGTTAAAATCGCTCCGATAATTTTTGGGCGCAAAACGCCACCTTTTATTATAGCATTATGGGAGTGATGTTGCAATTGGAATCGATGAAGTCCGCTCACCTTGATTTCTTTGTTCCTTTATGATATTGTGGTGCTCTAAGAGGGATTCTATAAGGAGGGTGATAACATTATGAATATACTGCATATGAAATACGCTGTTGAGGTTGCCAGACTTGGATCGCTCAACAAGGCAGCAGAGACTTTAGTTATCGCACAACCGAATATAAGCCGATCTATCAAGGAGCTGGAAGCAGATCTTGGCATTACTATTTTCACCAGAAGTGCCAAAGGTATGGTGTTGACACCTGAGGGAGAGGAATTCATCAGTTATGCACAGAGTATACTTAAGCAAATAGACGAAGTGGAGATGCTGTATAAGCGAGGAACGCCCAAGAAACAAAAGTTTTCTATTTCAGTACCCAGGGCTTGCTACATATCAAATGCTTTTGCAGAGTTCTCAAAGTGTATTAGTGAAGATCCGGCAGAAATAATTTATAAGGAAACGAATTCTCAAAGAACGATAAACCATGTGCTTGATAATGACTACAAACTGGGAATAATACGATACGCAGAGAATTATGATAAATATTTCAAGGCTATGTTGGAGGAAAAAGGCCTTGCGTATGAGATGATTACGGAGTTTTCATATATTCTGATTATGAGCAAAGATAATCCGTTGGCGGCAATGGAAGAGATTTCATTTGAGGATCTGACTCCATACATAGAGATTGCTCATGCAGACCCTTATGTACCGTCACTGCCGCTGGCAAAGATTGTTAAGGACGAGTTGCCAGATAATATTGAGCGCCGTATTTTCGTTTTCGAGAGGGCAAGTCAGTTTGATTTACTGTCAGAGAATCCGGAGACATTTATGTGGGTATCCCCGGCTTCGGAGAAAATTCTGGACCGATATGGCCTTGTACAGAGGAAATGTATTGATAATAAGAAAATATACAAAGATGTGCTGATATACCGGGAAGGATATAAATTGTCAGAGCTGGACAAGCAATTTATTACCAAATTATGTGAATCCAGGAGAAAATATATAAAATAAGCAGAAAGAAACTTTGCATAATAAGCATGCTCTTTACTTATATCTATATTGATAATACTGATATAACATTTTAATAATTCCGACTGATATGGAAGTTAGGGTATAATAATATACGTGAAAAATTAATTTAACATAAAGGAGAAAAATTATGGCACGTTTTACATTACCACGCGATCTTTATCATGGCAAGGGAGCTCTTGAAGCTCTGAAGACACTTAAAGGAACACGCGCAATGGTTTGCGTCGGAGGCGGTTCTATGAAGCGCTTTGGTTTCCTTGATAAAGTTGTTTCATACCTTAAGGAAGCAGGTATGGAAGTTGAATTATTTGAAGGTATTGAGCCTGACCCGTCTGTTGACACAGTTATGAAGGGTGCAGAGGCTATGGCAAAGTTCCAGCCTGACTGGATTGTAGCAATCGGTGGTGGTTCACCTATTGATGCAGCAAAGGCAATGTGGATTAAATATGAGTATCCTGAGATAACATTTGAAGAAATGTGCGTAGTATTTGGTATTCCGGAGCTTCGTAAGAAGGCTCGCTTCTGCGCAATCCCGTCAACATCAGGTACAGCTACTGAAGTGACAGCGTTCTCCGTTATTACAGACTATAAAAAGGGTATCAAGTATCCTCTGGCTGACTTTGAGATCACTCCCGATGTTGCTATCGTTGATCCTGAGCTTGCAGAGACAATGCCCAAGAAATTAACAGCTCACACAGGTATGGACGCTATGACTCACGCAATTGAAGCATACGTATCTACTGCTAACTGTGAGTTTACAGATCCTCTTGCTATATTTGCAATCAAAATGATTCAGGAAGATTTAGTTGAATCATATAACGGCGATATGAGCAAGCGCGCTTCTATGCACAATGCTCAGTGCCTTGCAGGTATGGCATTCTCAAATGCTCTGCTTGGTATCGTTCACTCAATGGCACACAAAACAGGTGCTGTATTTGAAGATCTTGGCTCACACATCATTCATGGTGCAGCCAATGCTATGTACCTGCCTAAGGTTATTGCTTTCAACGCAAAGAACGAGACAGCAAAGAAGCGTTATGGTGTGATCGCTGACTATATGGGTCTTGGTGGCGCTAATGATGAAGAGAAGGTTGCAAACCTTATTGCATATTTGCGCAATATGAATGATGCACTCAACATTCCTCAGTGTATCAAGCATTATGGTCTTGACAGTCTGCCCTGTGAAAATGGTTTCATTCCTGAAAATATTTTCCTTGAGAGACTTCCTGAGATTGCTAAGAACGCAGTGGCAGATGCCTGCACAGGTTCTAACCCAAGAGCTATTTCAGTAGAAGAAATGGAAAAGCTTCTTAAGTGTTGTTATTACGATACAGATGTTGATTTCTGATAACAACTGACTTGTAGACAATAAAAAGTTTCGTTTATTGAATACTTTCTGTTTTAAAAATAAGAAAAAGCTTGGTATAATAATTATATCCTGTATGTAATCGAGAGCCGGGTTCTCTTGCAACAAGAGAACCCGGCCATTTGGCTTACATGGCTGAAAGATTCAGATAATTATTATAAGGAGACAATAAATGAAACTAGATAGAGTAATTGCCGTAAGAAATAATAAAACAGTGTATCGAGATGGTGACAGATGTATCAAAGTGTTTAATGCTGAATACTCAAAAGCGAAGGTGCTCAAGGAGGCTTTTAACCAATCTCTGATAGAGGAAACAGGTATTAATGTTCCTAAAATAATTGAGGTTACCATGTTGGATGGTAAGTGGGCAATTGTTTCTGAGTTTATCAAAGGCAAGACTCTGGCACAATACATGGAAGAATGTCCGGAGAAAAAAGAAGAGTACATTAGTTTTTTCACAGATCTCCAGATGAATATACATTCTAAAACAGCACCATGTCTGGACAAACTCAGAGAAAAAATGAGTCGGCAAATTGCTCAAACGGAAATTGATGCCACAATGCGCTATGCTCTTTGCTCGTGCCTTGACAACATGCCAAAGGATAGTAGAATATGTCATGGAGATTTCAATCCGTCTAATATAATTATAGATAATAATGAAGTTCCATATATTCTGGATTGGTCTCGTGCCACACAAGGTAATACATCGGCAGATGTTATTCGCTCGTATTTTTTGTTTATGTTAGATGAAGACATGACAGGAGCAGATACATATTTGGATATGATTTGTACGAAGAGTAATACAAACAAGAAAGATTTTCAGAAATGGATTCCTATTGTAGCTGCTGCTGATTTAGTTAAGTGCAATGAAAGAGAACGGGAATTTCTGATTAAATGGGTAAATACGGTGAGAAATAAATAATCACCGAATTAAATAATTACATAAGGCGTAGGCCTGTTTCAAAATATAATTACGAGGGTAAAGAGGTAAACATTATGCTTAAGATTACAGTTTGTATTGGAAGTTCCTGTCATATTAAGGGATCCAGACAGGTAGTAGAACAGCTACAGTCATTGATTGCAGAAAACAAGATCGGTGATAAGGTTGAGCTGGGCGGCACATTCTGTATGGGAAACTGTCAACAGGGAGTATGTGTTACAGTAGGTGACACATTCCATTCAGTGACACCGGACAGTGTAGACGAGTTTTTCAACAAAGAAATTATTGCAAGGGTGTAATGATATGTTATTTATTCAAGTTTGTGTTGGTTCATCCTGCCACCTGAAGGGATCGCAGGATATTGTGTCGTTATTACAGGAAGCTCTAAAAGAGTATAAAATAGAAGATGAAGTAGTGCTTTGCGGCAGCTTTTGTATAGGAAAGTGCAATCGTGTCGGCGTCACCATCCAGGTTAATGATGATGTCCATGTTGGCGTGACAAGAGAAAACTTCAGAGAGTTTTTCAAAAATAATATACTTGATGTTATTGAACATGAAAGGAAGTGACAATTGTGGCCGATTGTCTTACTTTAAAAAAATCAAATTGCAAGAATTGTTATAAATGCATCCGTCACTGTCCCGTAAAGGCAATTCGTTTTTCCGGAAACCAGGCACATATTATAGGTAATGAATGTATTTTATGTGGCCATTGCTTTGTAGTATGTCCTCAAAATGCAAAAGAAATTGTAGATAGCACAGAGAAGGTTCGTGTTTTGCTGCAGAGCGGAGATCCTGTTATTGTCAGTCTTGCTCCGTCTTTTATTGCAAATTATGAAGATGTTGGTATAGAGGCTATGCGCAAAGCGCTCAAACAGCTGGGATTTTATGATGTAGAGGAAACAGCGATGGGTGCTACTATTGTAAAGAATGAATACGAACGTATGCTACGTGATGAGCAGAGAGACATTATTATTTCTTCCTGCTGTCATTCGATTAATTTACTGATCCAGAAATATTTTCCTGCTACACTTGAATATCTGGCAGATGTAATGTCTCCTATGCAGGCTCATTGTGTTGATATTAAGAGACGTATACCAAATGCCAAGACTGTATTTATTGGTCCTTGTGTTGCTAAGAAAGATGAAGCAGATTACTATGAAGGCGTTGTTGATGCGGTACTTACTTTTGAGGAACTTACTAATTGGCTCAAAGCAGAGCATGTTGAGTTAGAACGCAAGGTTGATGCGAAGCCAGAGAGTAAGGCAAGATTCTTCCCTACTACAGGTGGTGTGCTGAAAACAATGCAACAAAACATGCCTGGATATACATATCTGGCGCTTGATGGTGTTGATAACTGTATTGCAGCGCTTAAAGATATTGAAGGTGGCAAGATACATAAATGTTTCATTGAGATGTCTGCTTGTGTAGGCAGCTGTATTGGTGGCCCTGTTATGGAAAAATACCACAACACCTCGCCTATAAAGGACTATATGACAATTGTAAACTTTGCCGGTGAAAAGGATTTTGAAGTAACACAGCCGGATCCTATGGCGCTTAAGAAACATTTTTCAATGATCCATCACAAGCTGCCGCAACCCAGTGAGACTGAAATTATGGCAGCTCTCAGACAAATGGGTAAATTCAAGCCCTCTGACGAGCTTAACTGCGGCTCTTGCGGATATAATTCATGCCGTGAGAAAGCAATTGCTATTATCCAGGGTAAAGCAGAGAGCTCTATGTGCTTGCCGTTCCTGAAGGATAAAGCAGAGAGTTTCTCTGATACTATTGTTAAGAATACACCAAATGGCCTTATTGTTCTTAATGAAAATCTTGAGGTACAGCAGGTAAATACAGCGGCCCGTAAGATAATGAATATACGTGACGAATCAGACGTTTTAGGAGAACCTGTAATTCGTATTCTTGATCCTGCGATCTTTGTACAGGTTAAGGACAGCGGTAGATCAGTTCGTAATCAAAGAACATATCTTGCAGAATACAAGAGATATGTAGAACAGACTGTTGTATATGATCACGAATCACACATGCTTGTTGGCATTATGAAAGATATTACAGATGATGAGGCAGAGCGTGAGAAGAAGGCAAGAATCAACCAACATACTTTGGATGTTGCAGACAGTGTGGTTGAGAAACAGATGAGGATTGTTCAGGAAATTGCGTCATTACTTGGAGAGACTGCAGCAGAGACTAAGATCGCTTTGACAAAATTAAAGGAGTCTATTGGCGATGAATGATTTATGTGCAGATATCGGATATAAGAGTATCAATCATGTGGGCGAAGAGCTTTGTGGAGATCACGTTGATATCGTAGAGGAAAGCGAAAATTCAACTGTTATTGTGCTTGCCGATGGCCTTGGCTCCGGTGTTAAGGCCAGTATACTATCTACGCTTACCGCTAAGATTATCTCAACGATGATGGCAGCAGGGTTACCTATTGAGGAGTGTGTGTCAACAATCGCAGCGACTTTACCTGTTTGTTCTGTGCGCGGAGTAGCATATTCAACCTTTACGATAATTCATCTTCTGAACAATGAAGTGGCAGAGATTATTCAGTATGATAATCCACATGTAATTGTTATAAGGAATTATCAACAATATAGTTATCCTATGACAGAGATGAATATCGGAGGAAAGAAAATATATAAATCTACCATCAGATTGCAGGAAAATGATGTGTTTGTGGCTATGAGTGATGGTTGTCCTCATGCCGGTATGGGTGGTAGATATAATTTTGGCTGGAGGAGAGAGGAGATAGCTGACTATATGCAGGCAGTTGTTGCCGGAGGATATACAGCAAAGAATATGTCTACGATGTTAGTAGATGAGTGCGACATGCTATATGGTCATGAGCCCGGTGACGACACTACGGCATGTGTTGTGAGAATCCGTAAACGAGAACCTATGAATATTCTGTTTGGCCCGCCATCTAATCGCGACGATGCCAACCGTATGATGTCTCTTTTCTTTTCAAAGGAAGGTAAACATATTATCTGCGGTGGTACTACATCATCTATTGCTGCAAAATATCTGGGCAAACCTATTAGGGCAAGTCTTAGCTTTGAGCGTAGTGATGTCCCACCGATTGCCACATTAGAAGGTGTTGATCTTGTGACAGAGGGTGTTATCACAATGAATAAGGTCATACAATATGCCAATGATTATCTTGGTGAAAATGAATTGTATGAAGAATGGAGCTTTAATAAAGACGGCGCATCTATGATTAGCAGATTGTTGTTTGAAGAAGCTACAGATATTAATTTTTATGTTGGCAGGGCGGTTAATCCGGCCCACCAGAATCCGGATTTGCCAATTAATTTTAATATCAAGATGAATCTTGTTGAAGAGCTTTCCGCTTGCTTGAAAAAAATGGGAAAACGTATAAAAGTAAGCTATTTTTAAATATGACAAAGAGGAGAAATGAAAATGAAAGTAACAATTATTGGCGCAGGAGCAGTAGGATCTACAACAGCATATTCTTTGCTGGCATGTGAAGCAGCAACAGAGGTGGTATTGATTGATATAAATACAACAAAAGCATTAGGAGAGGCTCTTGATATAAAGCAAGCAACTCCTTTCTTAGGCAACTGTGATATATATGCAGGTGATTATAGAGATGCAGTGGGATCACAAGTTGTAATTATTACATCCGGTATGGGACGTAAACCGGGTCAGACAAGATTGGAGCTTGTACAGAATAATGTTGGCATTATTAAAAGTATTTCTTCTGAAATTGTAAAGTATGCTCCGGATGCTACATACATATTAGTTGCTAATCCTGTAGATATATTAACATATGCATTTTTGAAATACACAGGTCTGCCTAAGAATAAGGTATTTGGTACAGGTACAGTATTGGATACTATCAGACTTCGTACACGTCTTGCAGAGATATACAATGTTAATAAGAAGCAGGTTCACGCCAATGTTCTGGGCGAACATGGTGACAGTTCTTTTGTTGCATGGTCTACAGCAACCATTGCCGGTGTACCGCTGACTGAATTCCCTGAATCAATTGCCAATGCATATACCTTGCCTACTGAATATAAGCGTGAAGATGTAGAAAATTACGTAAGAAAATCAGGCGGTAAAATTATTTCACGAAAAGGCTGCACCGTATATGGTATTGCAACATCCAGTATGCAAATTGTAAAAACAATTAGCGGTAATACAGAAAGTCTGATGACAGTTTCTTCTCTGCATGAGGGTGAATATGGGTTAAATGATGTTTGCCTCAGCTCTCTTACCCTGGTAGGCTCTGACGGTGTTAGATCAATAGTTACACAGAAATTATCTGATGAAGAGATGGAAAAGCTCTATAAGTCAGCAGAGGCTCTCAAAAGTGTTATTAAGAATGTTAACTTCTAAGGAGGTTCTATGAGAAAGTTTGACACAAACGTACAGTATCTGAAACACAAGGTGTTATGCGAGGTGGCACGTCTGGCGTGGGATGATGTTTTGCTGGAGAATATCTTAGATATTCCAAAGACTATTGTTCCGGGGAAAGAATCTACTATGCGTTGCTGTGTTTACAAAGAAAGAGCAATTCTAGGCGAGCGGGTTAAGCTTGCCATGGGCGGGGATATAAGTAATCCTAATGTGATCGAAGTTATTGATATTGCCTGCGATGAATGTCCTGTAGGCGGATATGAGGTCACTAACGCTTGCCGTGGCTGTCTTGCCCATCGGTGCGTGGATGCCTGTAAATTTGGTGCGATTTCTTTTGATCATAATCATGTGGCGCATATTGATAAAACTAAATGCAAGGAATGCGGTGCATGTGCTAAGGTATGCCCGTATACTGCAATCGTCAGTCGCAAGCGTCCGTGCCAGAATGCCTGTAAAGTTAAGGCGATATACATGAATGAGCAGAAAGCCGCAGCTATTGACAATTCAAAATGTATTCAGTGCGGAGCCTGTGTATATCAATGTCCTTTTGGCGCTATTATGGATAAATCATACATGGTAGATGCCATTGAGATATTGAAAAAAAGTAATCGCAATAAACAAGGTGGCTATAAGGTATATGCAATTGTAGCGCCATCTATTTCCAGTCAGTTTTCTTATGCAAGGTTAGGACAGGTTGTTACAGGTATGAAGCAACTGGGATTCCAGGATGTGATAGAAGCAGCACTTGGTGCAGATATGGTTGCGATGGAAGAGGCACGTGAATTGTCAGAGAAAGGTTTGTTGACCAGTTCTTGTTGTCCGGCATTTGTACAGTATATTAAATCTGCTTTCCCGTCTCTGGTTGAGCATATCTCACACAACATGTCGCCTATGGCTGTAATGGCAAAATATATTAAAGATACAACACCGAATGCAAAGGTTATTTTTGTGGGACCATGTACGGCTAAGAAAGCAGAAGCACAGCTTGAGGAAGTAAAACCGTATGTAGATAACGTGATGACTTTTGAGGAACTGCAGGCGTTGTTTGACAGCCGTGATATTGACATTGCCTCGCTTGAAGAAGGAGTACTGGATAATGCCTCTTATTTTGGCCGTATCTTTGCTCGCTCAGGTGGACTTACTGATGCAACAACACAGGCAATGAAGGAACAAAACATTGATTTTGAGATTAAGCCTGTTGTTTGTGATGGTATTGAAGCTTGTCGCATGGCATTACTTAAGTTGAACAAAGGCATACTTGATGGTAATTTTATTGAAGGTATGGCTTGTGTAGGAGGATGTATCGGCGGCGCAGGTTGTCTTACTCACGGAGAAAAAAATAAGGCTGAAGTTGACAAATACGGTCGTGAAGCTCTTGAGAAGACAATTGGTGATGCAGTTTCAGTGTTACGATAAAGGGTATTTTCGTGATTTAGTTTTATGAAAGATGGTGATGACATGGAACGAAAAAGTGGCGTACTGATGCACATATCTTCTTTGTTTGGTGACTATTCCATAGGTAGCTTTGGCATTGAAGCAAAATATTTTATAGATTTCTTGCAGGACTGCGGATTCTCGTATTGGCAGGTCCTGCCTTTTTGTATGGCAGATGAACATAACTCTCCATACAAATCATATTCATCCTTTAGTGGGAATTTATTCTTCGTTGATTTAAATTCATTGTATGAAGAAGGTCTTATCACAGACGAGGAGCTTAGTTGCGCAAGGCAGCAGTCTCCTTATCTGTGTGAATTTGACAGACTTAAAGCGCAGCGCTTTGCTCTTTTATATAAGGCGGCTATGCGGGTTGAAGATAGAAATATCGTTGAAAAATTCGTTACAGATTCAAAATATATTGATACTTTTTGCCGCTTTATGGCCCTGAAGGCAGCAAACCATGACTTGCCATGGCAGGAGTGGACCGAAGATAAGGTGGATGAGGATATTCTTTTCACCTGGCGCTTTATACAATATACATTTCATACTCAGTGGGCGCAGATAAGATCATACGCAAACAGCAAAGGAATTAAAATTATCGGTGATATTCCTATATATGTGGCAGAGGACAGTAGTGATGTATGGAGTGCGCGGCAGCAGTTCCTGCTGGATAGTCACGGCAAACCGACCCACGTAGCAGGAGTGTCTCCGGACTATTTTTGTGCGGAAGGTCAGCTATGGGGAAATCCTCTCTATAATTGGAAAGAAATGGAAAGAGATGACTATGGTTGGTGGCAGGATAGAATGAGACATATGGCAAGTATGTTTGACGCTGTGAGAATTGACCATTTCAGAGGTTTTGAGTCCTATTGGTCTATACCGGCAGACAGCGCAAGCGCTAAGGCAGGAGCGTGGATCAAGGGACCAGGAATGTCGCTTGTGAAGGCTTTGAAGGCAGCCGCCGGAGATACACAGATTATAGCAGAGGATTTGGGAGACATCACACCTGAGGTTTATGAACTTGTGCGGGATAGTGGCCTTCCGGGTATGAGGGTTTTCCAGTTTGGATTCTTATCTGATGGTGACAGTTCGCACTTGCCACATAATTATCCGAATAATTGTGTCGCTTATACAGGTACGCATGATAATAACACTCTACTTGGTTATCTTTGGGAATTAGATGACGCCACCCGCGCACGTATGCTTGAATACTGCGGGCATCGTGATAATTGGCAAAGTGGATGTGAGAGCATTATCAGAACTATGTTTGCCAGCCATGCGGGACTGGTTATGATGCCAATACAGGATTTACTTGGTTATGGCTGTGATACCAGACTCAACACACCGGGTGAGGCACAGGGCAACTGGGCATATAGAATAACGAAAGAACAGTTGGACTCTATAGACAGAGGACGCTATAGAAGTTTGAATAGAGTATATTGTAGATGAGATATGATGTTTGTATCGAATAAATAAGAAAAAATATTTTAGTATAGAAATATCCTAAAATATGTGTATAATATTAATAGCACAATAGGAGGTGCTAACATGGATATTAACACAAGTAAGATTATATCAATTTCAGAAGCAAATCAGAACTTTTCACGAGTGGCACGCATGGTTGACCAGAAAGGTGAAATATATATTTTCAAAAACAATAAGCCAAAATACAAGATTGTTAATCTTGAAGAAGATTCAAATATTGATATGTCTGATGATGAAAAAATTGATTTTGTTGCTGCGAGAATTCTTCGTCAATATCACCGCGCTTTTGAGGAACTTGCGAAATGATAAAATTTAGTCAAGAAAAAGTGCTTTTGCTGCATAAATTAATAACTGAAGAAACGGGTGGAGATCCTAATATACGTGATATCGCACTCCTTGAGAGCGCGCTTGAATCTGCGTTTCAAACTTTTGATGGCAAAGAGTTATATCCTACAAAGGAGGAAAAAGGCGCTCGCCTTGGATATGCATTAATATCAAATCATGCTTTTGTTGATGGAAATAAACGAATAGGAATGTATGTGCTGCTAACATTTCTTGAGGTTAATGGAATACGAATCCACCCTGATGTAGATGATGTGGCACGAGTAGGTATTGCTGTTGCCTCCGGTGTAATGAAATATGATGATTTATTAGCATGGATTTTAGACAATGAATAAATTTTCCGATTTTCGTGAAAATGTGTCAATTCGTGTTGAAAAAACCCTCTTTTTGTGCTAATATCCCAATGTTATCACATAGGAGGGTTTGAAATGGAAGAACTACAGTTAAGGAGCGAAATTGACGCTGCATATAAATGGAAATTAGAAGATATTTTTACAAATGACGATGTGTGTACAGAGGCTATGGCACAGGCAGACAGCCTGATTACAGAGCTCAAGAAATATGAGGGTCGTCTTCATATAAAATCAGGTCGTATTTTGTATGAATATCTTGAGAAACAGTCAGAAGCTAGTCGCCAGACAGAGAGACTTTACGTGTACACAAGGATGCGCCGCGATGAGGACAATGCAAATGCTGTGTATCAGAACATGTTCGCACAGGCAGCAAGCCTTTACTACAAATTAGTGAGTACTGTATCTTTCTTTGAGCCTGAAGTGCTGGCTATGGAAGATGGCAAACTTCAGTTTTTTATGGAGAAAACACCGGAACTCAAAGAATATGAATTTATTTTAAGTCAGATGCTTAAGCTCAAAGAGCATATTCTGTCTGCAAACGAAGAAAAGTTACTGGCACTGGCAAGTGAAGCGCTCCAGACAGGACATAATGCATTTACAATGCTCAATAATGCAGACTTAAGATTCCCTGCAATAAAAGATGAATTAGGAAAGAAAATAGAACTGACTCACGGCAGATATTCAGGATTCCTTGAATCTAAAGACAGAAGAGTCAGAAAAGATGCTTTCACAGCGCTGTATAAAACTTATGGTTCATTTAAGAATACAATCGCACAGCTTTATTGTGGCAATGTAAAGGCAGACAATTTCAGCGCTAAGGTACGTAAGTACAAGAGTGCGCTGGAGGCAGAGCTTAGTACAGATGATATTTCAGTGAAGGTATATAATAACCTTATCAGTACAATGCATGCAAATCTGGATACGCTCACAAGATATTTGCAGCTCCGTAAGAAAGTTCTGGGCGTGAAACGTCTGCGTATGTACGATTTGTATGTGCCGATTGTTGAGATGCCAAAAGTAAAATACACCTTTGAAGAAGCAAAAGAGATTGTTATCAAGGCAGTAGAGCCTATGGGGCAGCAGTATGTGGAGGATATGAAGAAGGCCTTTACAGATGGCTGGATCGATGTCTATGAAAACAGAGGTAAGACCAGTGGCGCGTATTCATGGGGCTGCTACGATTCACACCCATATGTACTTCTTAACTGGCAAGGAGAGATAAATGATGTGTTTACTCTGGCTCATGAGTTGGGTCATGCAATGCATTCATTCTACAGCAACTCAAATCAACCATATCAGTATGCTTCGTATAAAATATTTGTGGCAGAGGTTGCCTCTACTGTAAATGAAAACCTACTCATGACATACATGCTGGATGAAGCCCGTAAAGCAGGAGATACTGTGAAGGAAGCATATCTTCTCAACCATTATCTGGAAGAGTTCCGCGCTACAGTTTACAGACAAACAATGTTTGCGGAGTTTGAGAAGAAGGCTCACGCCAAGGATCAGGCCGGCGAGCCGCTTACTTGCGAAGCTATGTGTGATATTTATTACAAGCTTAATAAGAAGTATTACGGAAAAGGCTGCTCTGTTGACAAAGACATTCAACTTGAGTGGGCACGTATACCACACTTTTATAATTCATTCTATGTATATCAGTATGCAACAGGATTCAGCGCAGCTACAGCACTTAGCGCCGGCATCTTAAAGGATATAAATAACGAGCCTGGCGGTGCTACTGAGAAATATCTTGACTTCTTAAAGAGTGGTGGTAGTGATTATCCTCTTAATATTCTTAAAAGAGCGGGCGTGGATCTGACGGATTCTGCTGTAATCCAAAGTGCTCTTGACGTATTTGCTGCAAAGGTAGCAGAGTTGGAGGCTGTTTTTAATTGACCGGTAAGTTTGACGGAATTGTCTTAGATGGCAGAGAAACCATAAATGAGGCAGTTGATATCGGTAATCTTAATGTAACGGGACAGATACTTTTCACCAGAAATGTAGATGCTAATGTTGTAGAGATAACCGGTCAGGCACAGTTTGGCTCTTGGCTTACCTGTGACAAGCTGACCATTACCGGAGAATGTCGTGCCAAGAGCGATGTGATGACACAGCATATCAAGATAAGAGGTGGCACTATTTGGTTTTACGATAAGGTTTATACAGAGTCTATTTTATCAAGTGGAGAGATAACAGCCTACGATGTTATCCGCAGCGGTAGAATAAATTTGAATAAAGATGCGATGCTGGATACCACTGCGAAGATTAAGTCGGATGTTTTAAAAGTCTTTGGCAAAATAAGATCAACATCTTCGGTGAAAAGTACGGAGATCCATATCGTATCCAGCAAACAATCGGAGATAAGGAACGTTGTAACAGATATCCTTGTGGTACGTAGACCTGAAAACGAAGAACTCAAATTTGAAGGTAAGAAAAAATATACGCTAACTTCAGATTTTATTGATTGTATAGAAGCGGATTTGTCTGCGTGTTATATAGGACAGCTGTATTGCGATAGCGCTATTATACGAAGCGGATGTGTTATTGATGAATTGCTGTACAACAAAGAGGTAGAGATTGAGCCCGGTGCAGTGGTAGAAAGGTTAGTAAAGGCATGAGGAAGTTTTTTAAGAACAACAAGCGAATGGTTATGATAGCAGCATGTATCTGTATCATTGCTGCCATCGCAGGCGTTCTTACCGGCTGCTTGTTTAAAAAATCGGACAAGGATAATACTCCGGCAGAGGATAAGGTTATATATGAATGTGACTTTAACCAGACTCAGGGCGGGCTTGTGACTGATGCATATGACGCAAGAGGCGGTGTGACCGTTTTCACGTATGAAGAAGCGGGTGGCATGGACGATAGCCGATGCCTGTCTATTCAGAATATTTCACAAAACGATGCCAGATATGTGCTCAAAGTTGATGATGCACGTAAGAACACTTACTATAGAGTGTCAGTCTGGATTAAAACGGAAAATGTCAGTGAAGAGGATGGTACGATTGGTGCCAACATATCTGTGCTGAATACAAGCTATCGTAGCTATACCTACACCGGCAATCAGGACTGGACTTTGCTGGAATTCTTTGGACAAACGGGTAAAGAGCAGACAAGCTTTGATCTTTGCCTGAGACTTGGCTTCTACAGTGGTATCAACACAGGCAAGGTATGGTTTGATGACCTATGTGTAGAGCAACTGTCAGAGCTTCCAAAAGGTGTTATTGCATATTCTATGGAAGACACCATGTCTGCGATTAAGCAGGAACAACAAAGGGATAGATTTAAAAACGAAAAACATGATGACACTTTATCTGCTGGATTCATTATTATGGTTATAACGATAGCAGTGTTTGTTATTTGTATGATGTATGCCCGCAATAGAGATAAAGGCGTGTTGATAAGACCGCAAGAGAGTAATACCAATATAATATGGAGTGTTATTATTCTTATTCTGATAGGATTTATTGTTCGACTGATAGGTTCAGTAACCTTGCCGCAATGTGATATAGACGTTAACTTATTTAAATATTGGGGCGTGAAGGTTGCGGAATACGGCCCGACAGAACTATATAAACATGCAGAATCTATCAATCTTGACTATCCGCCGCTGCTTATGTATTGGCTTTGGTTTGTTGGTAAGTTTTGCAGTATTTTCAAAGTGGGCACAGCCTCTGCGATATGCACAGTGCTCATAAAACTTCCGTCAATGCTTGCAGATTGCGCGATAGCATTTGTTATATATGCATGGTGCAAGAATCTGCGCAACGCCAATAAGAATTGGACATTAATAGCAGTATCGCTTTGGTTGTTCAATCCCATCGTAATACTTGACTCCACCGCATGGGGACAGGTTGATACGCTTCTCAGCATGTTTATAGTAGGCGCTATTTACTGGATATCGCAGAACCGTTACATTCCGGCTTCCATTGCGTTGGCCTTTGCCGTAGCGCTGAAGCCTCAGGGTATTATGATGATCCCTATTATAGGATACGCGCTGTTTAAGATACTTGTCAGTTCGCGCAGCAGTATGAAGATATCAAGGAGAATAATGCTTATTGTGAAAAGTATTGCAGCTTTCTCTGCTGTATTCCTTGCGATTATGTTACCGTTTGGTATCAAAATGGAGCCAAATATATTTGTATGGATATATGATTTGTACATTGGCACAGTAGACGGATATGAGTATGCCAGTGTAAACGCGTTTAATGCGTTCTATATTCTTGGCAAGAACTGGGTATCTGACAGCCAGGTTGTATTACCTATAGGCAATCTTGGCATCACATGGAATCATCTGGGTATGTTGGCAATTGTCGAGGCTGCCATACTTGCCTGGGTATTGTATATGTTTGCAGATACTAAGAAAAAACCGTATCTTGTATGGCTTATCTCTGCAACACTTCTGTATAATGTTGTAACATTTGGACCCAGAATGCATGAAAGATATTTCTTCCCGGTTATAATACTGCTTTTGTTTGCTGTTATTCTGTCAAACAACAAGCTATTGCTTGCTTTGTTCGGAGTCACTACTCTATCTAATTTCTTCACTGTATTAGAAGTTATGACCGGCCTTACTGTAGGCGGGGAGCTGCGTGAAACAGACTATGAAGCAATGGCATATTATTATTGGAACTATCTGAATCCTGAGAGACTTCTGATGGCCTGGGGCAATGTATTGACATGTATCGCATTAACAGCGATAACTGTTCTGATGGTATTTAATGTTATCAAAACTGATAATGAAAAAAGCAAAATCTGGAAAGAGTCTATTATAGATGAAGGAAGGCGCGTAAAATGAGGAAACACATGAAGCACATAGTGATTATCACAGTACTTGTACTGCTGTGTATTATCACAGGCATATTATCCACCGGCTGTATTGGCGCTGTGAAAACAGAACTGAAAAACGGTGACTTTGAGAATGGAGAAGGTGCTTCCATTGCAAACTGGAGTGTTTATGACTACCAGAAATCGGTGGGAAACAACTGCAGCACAGTACAGATTGCATCGGAAAACGGAAATAAGTACGCAGTTATATCGAGTAGCTCAAAAAATGACGTGCGACTTGTACAGACTCTGAAAGTTAAAGGTAATTCCTATTATAAAGTTACTTTTGATGTTAAGTATGAAAATGTTGATACAAATCGTGAGGATGGGCTGAAAGGTGCCGGAGTAAATATCTCAACTAAAGGTCATTCTGCGCACTCAGCATCTATGTATGATACCTCGGGAGCTTGGAAAACTGTAACAACATATATGGCTACAGGAAAACAAACTTCCATGGAATTTTGTATTTGTCTTGGTGGCTTCAGTGCAGAGTCTCAGGGCACGGTCAGTGTTGATAATGTAACTATCACAAAAGTATCTAAAGTTCCCAGTGGTGCTGATTGCTTTGACGCACATAAATCAGAGGCAGAAGATCCGGAAAAAGCTTCCGAAGCTCGCTTAATGAAAATTATTTTCACCGTGCTACTCATCGGTCTTGTTGTATATATTATTTTCCTGGCTATTAAGTCTGACGAAGAAAATAACAAGAATAAGAGACGCCTGGGGGAAACGAAACCCAGATTAGGTAAGAAGGATTGTATTATCCTGATTGTAATGACATTGATTACAGCGGTAATGTCATTTGCTAATCTGGGCGATATGTCTGCTGCAAGTTCTGATTGGACGCCGGCTCAGACAGGGGAGTCTGTTACTGTTGAATTCCCGGAGGAGACAGAGATATCACGAGTTGCTTACAGTGCCGGCATCCCAGGTTCGGGCACATTTACAATAACTTATGAAGGTGCTTCGGTAGCCGAGGATGGTACCGTGACGCCTATAAATAAAACTGTAGGCCAGATTAAGGATGTAACATTCTATGAGTGGAAATTTATAGACAAGACTTTCACGGCAAAGAGGGTTACTATACAAGCCAGTGGCAGTGGTACCAGTCTTAATGAAATGGGATTTTTTAAGAGAAATCAAAACGGAGAGTATGAAAAGGTTGCCGTTACTGTTGTATCAGAGAGTTATGATAAGACAGTTAACCCTGACAGCAATCCCGGTAAGCTCTTTGATGAACAGAAAGATGTACAAATGTATCGTACATTTGAGAACGGTACCTATTTTGATGAGATTTACTTCCCACGCACGGCATATGAGCATATAAACGGATTGTCAATTTACGAATGGACACATCCGCCGCTTGGTAAAACATTTATATCTATTGGCATCAGAATATTTGGCATGAATCCATTCGGTTGGAGATTCATGGGAACTTTATTTGGTGTGATGATGGTGCCGCTTATGTATCTCTTTGGCCTTAAAGTTTTCAAAGAGCGCAGATATGCATTCCTGGCGGCGTTCCTGATAATGTTTGACTTTATGCGTCTGGCGCAGACTCGTCTTGCTACTATTGACTCATACTCATGCTTCTTTGTTATCGCAATGTATTACTTTATGTATGATTACTTTACTGAGAAATCATATAACAAGCCGTTGTGGAAATCGTTTATACCACTTTTCCTGTGCGGTATTATGTTTGGTTTGGGTGCTGCGTCAAAATGGACGTGCTTGTATGCCGGGGCCGGACTTGCAATATTGTTCTTTATGGCAAAAGCGTTGGAAATCAATAATTATGTATCAGGCCGGGTTAAGGGAAAAGGTACTATTGAGGATTATCTGCTTAAGAATTTCTTGCCGACATGCCTTGCCTGTGTTGTGTTCTTTATTATAATACCGGGCGCGATTTACCTGTTATCATATCTTCCTTACATGGCATCAAAACCGGATATGTCGCTGTGGCAGATTATGCTTGACAACCAGAAAGCCATGTATAATTACCATTCCGGACTAGATGCAACTCACAGCTTTGGTTCTCCTTGGTACACCTGGCTGATTGATTACAGACCTATCTGGTATTACTCCGGCTCAGGCGCAGGCCTTGCCAGTGGAATGGACGCGACGATCGTATCGATGGGCAATCCTGCAATCTGGTGGCTGGGACTTATATGCATAATACCTTGCCTGTATTTTGCCTTCAAGCGTCGTGAAAAGGGCATGATTATGGTATTTATTGCGTATGCTTTGCAGTTGTTCCCGTGGATTTTAGTTACAAGAGTGTGCTTCATATACCATTATTTCACAGCAATTCCATTCCTGATGTTTATGATTGTATATGTAATAAAGGTGTTACGTGAAGATAAGGTTATATCTAAGTATGTTGTATTGGGATATATGATAATTGTGGCAATACTGTTTATCATGTTCTATCCGGCTCTTACCGGTATGACTGTAAAGGAAACGTATATTGACAACGTACTTCGTTGGTTTGGTTCTTGGGACTTTTAAGAAAAGGAGAGATAACTATGTGTATTGTATCAGTTGTTGTACCAATGTACAATGAAGAAGAAGTTATTATGGAAACTTATAAGAGACTTAAGTCTGTTATGGACGGCACGGGTGAAACATACGAGCTTATTTTTGTAAATGATGGTAGCCGTGATAAGACACGCGATCTGGCAAGTGCTATCTGCTATAAGGATAAGAATGTTAAGTTGATTGATTTTGCCCGTAATTTTGGACATCAGGTAGCTATATCTGCCGGCATGGATAATTCATGTGGCGATGCTGTGGTTGTTATAGATGCAGACCTTCAGGATCCGCCGGAGGTTATTCCTCAGATGATGGCAAAGTGGCGTGAGGGATACGATGTTGTATATGGAAAGCGCCTCAAACGTGAAGGTGATTCGTTCTTTAAGAAGTTTACTGCTAAGGTTTTCTACCGTACTCTTAATAAAATGACAGATACTGAGATTCCTGTTGATACAGGTGATTTCAGATTGATTGACCGTAAAGTTTGTGACGCGCTTAAAAATAGTATTTCAGAGAAGAATCGCTACGTTCGCGGTATTATTAGCTGGCTTGGTTTTAAGAGTGCGCCGGTTGAGTTTGTTCGTGAAAAGAGATTTGCAGGCACTACTAAGTATCCTCTTAAGAAAATGCTTAAGTTTGCGGGAGACGCTATCATGTCTTTCTCATTAAAGCCACTGAAACTTGCCACATATCTTGGTGTTGGTATATCAATTGCCAGCCTGATTTACGGTATTGTTCTCGTGATTCTCAAGCTGTGCGGTGTATTATCTACAGTTATGGGATGGACCTCTATTGTGGCAATATCCCTGTTTTTCAACGGAATTATTCTTATGATTCTGGGAATCCTTGGTAGTTATATCGGTCGTATTTACGAAGAAGTTAAGGGAAGACCGCTATACGTTATACAAGAAAAAATTAATTTTGATTGAGTGGAGGCAGTCCGTTTGGAGCTGACTGATAAATTGAAGAAACTTTTAAGCTTGACGCGTAGAAGCGTGCAGGACTACGATATGATACAAGACGGTGATCGCGTTTGCGTTGGCCTTTCCGGAGGAAAAGACAGCTCTGCGATGCTTGCTGTACTTGCGTATTTGAAACGTTTTTACCCTAAGAAATTTGAACTCGAGGCTGTACATATCAGCCTCGGTTTTGCGAATAAGGAAGAAACACGCGAGGCGCTGCAGAAATATTGCGACTCTCTTGGTGTTCATTTTACTTTTGTAGAGTCTTCTATTGCAGAGGTTGTGTTTGATATACGCAAGGAGTCAAATCCCTGTGCACTATGCGCAAATCTGCGTCGCGGCGCTTTGAATGACCATGCCGCACGTCTGGGATGCAATGTTGTTGCACTTGCTCATCATAAGGATGATGTTATCGAGACTGCAATGCTTAGCCTGTCGTACGAAGGACGATTTTACTGTTTCTCTCCGAATACATGGCTCAGTCGTAGCCGTGTCAGTGTAATACGTCCGTTTATATATGTTACAGAAGGTGAGATTAAAGCTTTTGTACGGGAACAAGGAGATGCAATTCCCGTTGTCACTAATCTGTGTCCTATGGATAAGACAAGCAAACGTTCTCAAATTAAAGATACTATTAAAATGTTAGAAAATGACAATCATGATATTCGTCGCAATATTTTTGGGGCTGTCAAGAGAGATGTGTGGGCCCGTTCTAACGATGGAGTACGTGATATCAGCAGGGAGAGCGGCCAATGAGACAGGAAGATTTTCATGTTCTTAGCCTGAATATGGTTGACACAGTCAGAAAATACGTTAATAGCTATATAAATGGTGTCTGTGATAATACAGTAGGTTGCTTCTTTGGCTGGCGCGAGTTTTATGGGGTGAGATATTGTGTAGAGGAAGATATTCTCTTTATTCAATATAATTCTGTTAATGAGGGTTGTGTATATGCATCTCCCATACCTCTTAGTGGCAGATCCGAGGACTTTCTCAAAGGGATCGATATGCTACGTAGCATGCATCATCTAATGGGCGATTCCGAATTTATTCTCGTTACTGTGACTGCCTCAGAAATTACAAATATCTGTGAAAAATATGGCTCTGCAATTACATATTTTGCAGATGAAAATGCATTTGATTACGTTTATAACTCACAGGATCTGATGTTTTTCAAAGGAAAGAAATACCATGGGGAACGCAATCATGTGAATAAATTTAAATTGTTGTATCCTGATTACAGGTTTGTGGAAATAACAGAAGATTTTATCCAACCTGCCCATGATTTCTGCGCACAATATGTGCGCGATAATCCTAAAACGGCGGATACGGCAGTGGCAGAATATGGTAAGATACCGGAATATTTTAATAATTATGGTATATATAATTTTCTCGGTGGAGCGCTGATTGTAGATGAAAAAATTATCGGTGTTTGCCTGGCAGAGAAGATAGGAGATACGCTCTATGAACATTTTGAGAAATGTGACAGCTCGTATCCCGGCGCTCATCAGGTACTGGTCAGCGAGATGGCCAAGCGGTTTGCTCAAGATGTTCCTTATATCAATCGGGAAGATGACGCGGGCGATCTTAATTTGCGCCGCTCTAAGCTTAGCTATCATCCTGTGAAAATGATAGAGAAGTACGTTGTGCATGTTTTGTCAGGAAATATATAAAACAGAATGCGACCGGAAATAAATCCGGTCGCATTTTACAAATAGTGTTTATTAATATTATTCAGCTATTGGTGCTTTGCGTTAGAGCTTTGGATTAGCGCTTTGCTCCGCAACCGGAACAAAAACGATCGTTATCGCTAAACTTCTTTCCGCACATAGAGCAGAATGCAGCTGGTGTTCCATTGTTAGGACTCGCTGTGACTACAGGAGAGGGCTGTGGAATATTTATAGCATACATTTCGTTGTGACGCAGCGGTGACTTGCATCTAGGACAATATACGAAGCCGTCCGGGAACCATGGACGAAAATCCAGATTATAATCAGTATACTGTATTATTTGCTTGCATTCGTGACAGGTTTGCTGATAAGTAAGGCCGCTATGCCAATTTGCTCTGGTATAACCCATTTCATATCCTCCTTATATTAAATAATATAGTCTAAGCAGCTACGTACTGCTGTGTATGGACGAACCAGTGTGTTTGCTACCTCTACATGGTCAGGGTGAACTGCGTAAGCTTTTAGTGCGTCTTCATCTACCAAAGTAGAATCTAACATTAGATCAACATTAGAGCTGGCAAGTCCGTTGGTATAGACTTTGATCTCAATAAGGCCGGGAACCTTACCAAGGAGGCCCTCAAGTCCTTTTTTTATATTTGCTTTGATAGTCTCTTTTTCTTCCTCTGTGTAATCACTTTTTAAGGTCCATAAAATAACATGCTTAACCATAATCTATCTCCTTATAAATCTTGAATATTAATCTCGTTTATCTCACTGTATCCGGCTTGCGCCTTCTTTGACTATTTCTTCTCACGGAAAACATTATGTGCAGTGCTATGCTCCGTAGGATTATATTATAAAGCATATAAACGCAGATATCAAATATATAATAGAAGACAACGTAAAGATTTTGTAGGTCAATAAAGATAGTAAACACTATTAATAAATAAAATAAATTTTTCGCATACAGGATACTACATGTATTTCGTTTATTTTATTGTTAACGGGGGTAAAATCATAAAATAAGCAAATTTACCCTCGTTAACTTGATGTTATCTAAAAATATGCTATAATACTATCAAAGAATGACAAGAACACATAAACACGAAACAAAAACATCAATAACAGTTTTAAGCTATTGTTTACATTTCAAAATTAGCCTATAATAGCTTGGAGTAATTCTTTTGTGGAGAGATTTATATGGCTAATTTCTGTGTATATTGTGGAGCAAAATTAAGAAGCAATGCACATTTCTGTGAACATTGTGGCAAGCGTGTTGCATTGGGACACCAAACCCCGCAACCGCCGGTAGAGCCGCAAACCCCGCCACCGCCGGTAGAGCCGCAAACCCCGCAACCGCCTGTACAGCCACAAACCCCGCCACCACCGCCGACTCCTCAACAGGCACCTGCTATCAAGCCTGTTTACAAGAAAAGAAAATCGCCCCTGGCGTTTATTATACCGATAATAGCATCTGTGATAGTTATAATCATAGCCGTGGTAATAGCAAACATTGATAATCCCGACAAGAAAAGATTAGATAATTTTATTGCAGATGAGCTGTATTTTCTTTGTGGAGAAGAAATAACTGTTCTTTTTACCGTTGAGGATAACAGTAATAACGGAAGTATAAATTTATATAATGAAAATGATGAAATTGTAGGCACACTAAATGATGACGGAGCTTTAGGGGATACACAGCCCAATGATGGTATATATACATATAAAATGACGGATATTGTATTTTCAGATGTCACGCTCCGGCGCAATTACTATGTCAAAAATGATGTACAGCAAAGTGAGAATGTTACTCTGTGCTTTATTTGTTATGATGATGTTGTCAAATGCCACCAATTGGCAAATATAATGGATGAACGCATCGAGGCGATTGAGAGAGAATTTGTTATTGCAGGGTCTTCAGATGAGACGGCTCAGAATGCGCTGGCTATATTCAGAAAAGTAGAAGATTACATTAAGAGTCTGGTAGAAAATGGTGATGTTATCGAATATCATCAAGAGAACAACTACATAGTTGTCCGCTTGCTTGCGCTGACATATGTATATACTTTTGAGCCTCCGGAGGATATGAAAGAAGGTAGCGCCGGTACGCAAAATGTGGCAAGTAATAATGATGTTTTCCTACAGAATCTGGCTCAAAATTATTCAAACAAACAAATTGTTTCCGTGCAACCTTATGCGCGTGAACTTACCGGTAGCGCGGTAGACAAAGCAGCTAAGACTGTGGCATCCAATGTAAATGGATACACATTTGGCACAAATGTTGACAACGAGGATGTTTCAATTTCATTTTTGAAGACATTGGATCAATATAAGCTCATAATCTGGGACGGACACGGAGGATATTCTGCCGAAACACATTCATTTATAGGCACAGGCGAGAGTAACGACAATAGTCACTTATATTATTCGGATATGATTGGCATTAAGGCGGAAATTATAACATTAAGCGGTGGCAATCTTGGCATTACATCGCACTTCTTCACTACATATTATGAACCAAATTCATTTAACAGAACTGTTTTCTATTTGGGCGTATGTCACGGAGCTGATGACAATGTATTGGCACAGGCACTTATTGATTGCGGTGTTGCTACAATATTTGCGTATAAGAATTCTGTCTCTGTTACGTATGACAGGAAAATGTGTGAGGATATTTTCACAACGATGTCTCAACTTGATGGCAATACAGGTAAGACAAAGACTGCCAAGAAAGCATTGGCTGAGGCTAAGG
The DNA here is from genome assembly GCA_015069185.1 of Oscillospiraceae bacterium. GTDB lineage: Bacteria > Bacillota > Clostridia > UBA1212 > UBA1255 > SIG424. Next base: position 7,169 of record SVJB01000007.1, on the reverse strand, counting down.
AAGATAATGGTAAGGTAGACTCAACGAATCATAGCTGGTGGGAGAAGCTTTTATATTTTCTGGCAGGAATGGAGTTGCCGGGTGCTGCCGAGATGAAGATATTGGGTGACACGGAGCTTAGATTGTTAGATTCTTACGGAAGCCTCTCCGGAAAGGTTTGCAAGGCGTCTGACCGCGTTACGGAAATAGTGGGCGCTACTATCAATGTGTACAAATCGGGTAAGCTATATACAACTGCCAAATCCGACAGTACTGGTAATTACAGGATAGAGTTACCGGCCGGTGAGTATCTGATTAAAATTGCGGCCAGTGGATATGTGGATTTCGTCGCAAATGCTACTGTTACCAGCAATAACAATACATACATGGAAACTTTCCTGCTTGTACTTGGCAGTGAGAGCCAGACAGGTACCGCCAGTGGCACGATAATAAACTCATTAACAGGCGAAGGCATATCAGGGGTGCAGCTCTCTGTGAAAAGGGGTTGGAACAACACAAGTAATTCTGACACGGTCGTGAAAACTACGGTTAGCGGCGCAGATGGTGTATACTCTATAATCCTGCCGCTTGGCAACTATACAATCGTTGCCTCGAAAGACGGATGTGAAATATCATATTTTAATATTATTGTTCAGCCGGGAGAGACAGGAAACCAGAATGGTACCATAACTCCTACTATTACCGGTTCTGACTTCCTGATTACCTTAACATGGGGTGCTAACCCTGTTGATATGGATTCACATCTTATAGGCATACCTGATCATAGTGCTAATTTTCACATATATTTCCGGAACACAATACACAAACAAGATGGAGAAGTTGTTGCCGAGCTGGATTACGATGATACAACGAGCTATGGACCTGAACATATAACAATAAAAGAAACAGGCCTTGGCACTTATTATTACTATGTTCATCATTATGATGGTGAAGGTAACATGTCTACGTCGGAATGTAAAGTCAAGATAGAACAGGGCAACAAACTGATTGCACAATTCAATGTACCAACAGATCAGGGCACAGAAGGTTATTGGAATGTCTTTGCAATTAAAAACGGCAAATTGATTATAAGAAACACTGTAACAGGGTCCCCGGAGTTGATATATGCAGAATAAGAAAGTGGCAGAGAAACAGATTACAGTTTGCGGTGTGCCTGTTTTGCTGGAACGAAAGAAAATAAAGACACTTCGCTTAGGCGTCAAAGCGCCTGATGGCCGCGTACATATATCTGCTCCGGTAAAGGTGCCGGAAGAAATGGTTATTTCCTTTATTAAGGAAAAAATGACATGGATTAAGAAACAACAAGAAAAAATCGCAGCCATGTCTCGCAACATGGCAAATGAATCTGATCGTGACACACTCAGGGAACTAATAGAGATAATCCTGCCAAAATGGGAACGGGTTACAGGCCTATGCTGTTCGTCATGGCAAATCAGAGATATGAAGACACGCTGGGGTACGTGCAATACACAAACGGGCAAGATCTGGCTTAGCCTCCAACTTGCCCGTCAACCCATAGAGTTTATTGAATATGTTGTACTACATGAACTTATTCATCTTAAGATTCCCGGCCACGGAAAAGACTTCAAAGAAATGCTTGACCTATATATGCCTGATTGGCGTGAGAAACGCAAGATGATAAATTGCTGAGGATAATTACTTTACAATGACTTTTATATCACCGGTGGATGTTGTTATATGACAAGTACCTTGGCCCATAGTGTCTGCGGGCACAGAGCGATCTCCGGTAGAGGTCTTAACAGTGAAAACCTTTCCTGATAAGAGAGAGCACCAAACATCTCCGGTAGAAGATTTAATGTTAATCATGTTGGCATCACTTTCTGTAAGTGTAACATCCCCTGTAGAAGATTTTACTGTAATATTTTCACAGGTAACATCCTTGATATCCACATCGCCCGTACTTACGGAGACATTAATAGTACTGGCATCAGAATCTATTATTTTAATATCGCCTGTATCTGTCTTGATAGACAGATCGTTGTTTACTTTTCCGCGAAAATCAATATCTGAAGTAGAGCATGTAATCTTCACTGACTCAAAGGAAAAGTCTTTGGGAACAGATATGTCGCCTGTGCTGCTGTCGATAGACAAGCTATTGTATACTACAGCAGGCAGGTAAACGAACATTTCAGTTGAATCAAAACTAAATCCGATAAAATCAAACCAATCACGTCCATCAATCAATGAGATACTCAATGTGTCGTTCTTAACAAGGATCTCATATGAAAGCTTCTTGGTCTCATCACAAACGACCTTGCAGGTATTGTCAGGTGATAATACAAACTCCACATCGCAGGTATCAATATCAACAGAGATATTTGTAAAACCTTCTTCGACAGTATAGGTGTTTGTAACAAAATCTGAAGTGTCAAGCTTTGTAAAATCAAATTCTATCGCGAATAATGCGGCAGCGGAGAATAAGCATCCTAAAATAATAAAAGTAATAGCGGTGAAAAGGGCAATTTTCGTAGATCGCTTCATTTTGACTCCTCCTTTCTTATAAAACAACCTTTTATTGCCAGCAAGAATTTCTTACTGAGCCAAATAATGCCTTTTGTCGCCTTGCCAGAGCCCATAAACATTAATATAGCCAGACCTCCGCACACCAGGGATGCGCCGAAAATAAAGATGCCGCCAACAGTACGGTGTGTGGCAAACATTATTATTGAGCAAGCCATACCACCTACTGACCCGGCTGCAAAACCAAGAACGCATGCGTACAGAACTACAATAACAGCCCACAAAACAATGTAAACTGCCAGGAAAACAACAAAGGCTGCTATAGCCAGTGGGAACCAAACAGGGGATCCTAATATTAACAAAACAATTTCCCATGCTTTAAGGCGACGCTTTGGTCGTACTTTTTCCTTAACTAGTTTAGATAGTGATGTTTCTGATAGTATTTGCGATACTATTTCATCCATGCCGCCCATTGCCTTGACCGCCTCTTCTTCACTAAGACCGTCTTCTATGCGATCATCTATAATCTCGCTATAATAATCTAAAGACAGATCAATATCTTTTTGAGGCAGACCTGACAGACATGTACGTAATGCGGACAAAAACATATCTTTATTCATGACACAAATCCTCCTTTGTAACAAAGCTATAAATGGACATTATTTCTTTCCACTCTTCTTTGAATGCTTCTATTCTCTCTAACCCGCTCTGAGTAATGCGGTAATATTTTCTCAACCTACCGTTATGTTCGGCAGTACGTACTGTCAATAAGTTAGAAGCTTCTAATCGTCTCAGAATAGGGTATAGTGTTGACTCTGAAATCTCCACATACGGGCTGACATCTTTGATAATCTGATACCCATACGAATCTTCATTTTTAATGGCAGCCAGAACACAAACATCCAGAAGGCCACGTTTTAATTGTATATCCATACAAATACCTCCTTATGCACAATACTATACTACACATAGTATATAATGTCAACATAAAGTTTTCTTTGGTTTTTCACCGGGGGTTGTAGTATTATATATGAGAAAAACAAAGTATACCGAAGGAGTGTAAATATGTATTTTGATGAATTTGAACTAAACTACACTGTGAAAATAGATTCAGCGATTATTGATAAGCAAGAAATGATAGAATTTGCCAGGAGATATGATAACATTCCGCTGCATACAGACGAAGAATATGCAAAGACAACTATATTTGGACAACTGATTGCTCCCGGAGTAATGTCTTTTATGTCTGTTTGGGCAAAATATCTGGAGGTAGATTTGTTTGGTGAGGAGTTAATCGCCGGCAAATCTACAAAAATTGAATGGCACAAGCCGGTGTTTGCCGGGGATATTCTGTCAAGCGAAGGGATTGTGACAGGCCTTATGCCAAGAAATTTGAGAAATGGTATTGTAGAATTGACAATACGCGCATATAACCAGCATGGCGAGTTGGTGCTCACTGATGTTACAGAGGCGATTGTTAAGAGAAAACAGTAGTTGTCAAAAATAATAAATTTATTAACTTTATTTATTTGCCATGCGAATAATAATCATTTCGTACCTATTTATACCTTTTATAAAATTCTATTCGACTACAAGATTACATTAATATAAAGTAAATCTTGGAATTTCAAAGAAAAAATAATAACGGGAGACCCGGTTAGTGATAAATTAATAATTGCGAAAAAACACTAAAGGATGATGTCTCCCGTGATTTCTTGACATATCCTGCCGGAAGTCGTATTATACACAAGGAAGAAAACAGTGTAAATTTGATAGAAAAGTGGCAAAATATGACAAAAAAACATAAATTTTATTGGTATACTTTAAGACCATTGGTAATAATTTTTTTATTTTTCAAATTCGGATATAGATTCAAGAAAATACAGAAAACAAAAGAACCATTTATGGTACTTGCTAACCATAATACAGACTGGGATCCGCTCTTTGTAGGTGTCAGTTTTCCCAAACCTATGTTCTTCGTTGCCAGCGAACATATCGCAAGATGGCCGCGTGCATATAAATTTATTAAGCATGCTTTCTCTCCTATTATAAGATACAAGGGAACCACTGCTGCATCTACCGTAATTGAGATGCTAAAACAACTAAAAAAAGGCAGTAGCGTTTGTATGTTTGCAGAGGGCGCGCGCTCTTGGGATGGTGTCACACAAAAGATTAGTCCATCTACTGGCAAGGTCGTTAAGAAAGCAAAATGTGGACTTATTACATATAAAATACAAGGTGGATATTTTGTAAGCCCTAACTGGAGTCAGGGAAATTTAAGAAGAGGACCAATATATGGTGCGCCGGTAAATACATATACAAAAGAACAGATTGATGCTATGAGTGTTGACGAGATAAATGAAATTATTGCAAGAGATCTGTATGAGGACGCGTATGAGAAACAACTTGCAGAGCCAAGGAAATATAAGGGTAAGAATCTTGCATACAAAATGGAAAACCTTCTTTTTAAATGCCCTGAATGTGGAGCTATGGATTCTATGCATTCTCAGAATGATACGGTAAGATGTAGCAAGTGTGGCTTCAACTTCAAATATACTGAATATTGTATGTTAGAGGGTGGCCCCTTTACTACTGTAAAGGAGCTGGCTCAATGGCAACAGCAGGAGGTTGCCCGAGATGCAGATAACAATGTATCCTATACATCACAAGGAGGTAAATTGCTTACTGTTACAAATCATGTAGAAACATTGATTGATGAGGGTCCAATTGAATTATCTGCTACGGAGATTCGTTGCGGCAACACGGTGATAGATATTACAAACATACAGGATCTGGCAATGCATGGTAGACGTGCGGTTGTCTTCTCAACGAAAGATACATATTACGAGTTGCTTCCATCTGAGGAATCGAATGTACTTAAGTACCACATGTTGTTTGATGAATATAAAAGTAAATTATAAAGAATAAATAATTGTGAAAATACATATATTTTACTGTGACGCTTACCGCAAAGGGGTAAAATATATGTATGCAAGTAGCTTAAGCCATGACTATATCGAAGACAGAGTATATGAGGTGGCGCAGTACATACTGGATACCGGCTGCACTGTGAGGCAAGCCGCAAAGAAATTTGAAATAAGTAAATCCACAGTACATAAGGATGTGTCTCAACGGTTAAAACAATTTAACCCGGCGTTGGCTGATGAGGTGCGTAAGGTATTGGATGTTAATAAGGCAGAGCGGCATATTCGCGGCGGCCAGGCTACTAAAGAAAAATATTTACATGGAGAGTTAAGATGCAGGAAGACGGAACACGTATTGCATTGATAGGCATTATTGTTGAGAATTACGACAAGGTGGATGTACTCAACACCACCTTACATGATTATGCCCAATATATTATTGGACGAATGGGTATTCCATACAGAGAACGTAATGTTAACATTATCAGCATTGCAATTGATGCCAGACAAGATATAATAAATGCACTGTCCGGTAAGTTGGGCAGAATAGAAGGTATTACAGCAAAGACGATTTACTCAAATGTATGATGATATTGTATTAAAACTTCAAAAGGAACATCGTCTCAGCGCTGCGGAGTATAAGGAGTTGCTTGTCAATCCTGTATATGACTCGGCGCTGCAGGAAGCTGCCCGCAGACAAGCGTTGGAAATATTTGGAAACGAAATATATATCCGCGGTCTTATAGAATTTACCAATTATTGTAAGAATAATTGCTACTATTGCGGTATCCGTGCCGGGAATAAGAATGTAGAGAGATATCGACTGACTAAAGATGATATACTGTTATGTTGCGAACACGGTTATGAGCTGGGCTTCAGAACTTTTGTTTTACAGGGTGGTGAGGACAAGCTTTTCACAGAAGAAATATTATGTGATATCGTATCTGCTATACGAAAAGAATTTCCGGATTGTGCCATCACGCTTTCTTTTGGAGAGTTGCCCCGCAGTATGTATCAGAGTCTGTTTGACAGCGGTGCCAATAGATATTTACTTCGTCATGAGACAGCAAATCCTATTCACTACAGTAAGCTTCACCCTGAGAATCTGTCTCATGAGAATAGAATAAAGTGTTTGTATGACTTAAAGGAAATCGGTTATCAGGTAGGCTGCGGTTTGATGGTGGGCTCGCCTTATCAAACGGTGGACAACCTTGTAGAGGATTTGATGTTTATCGGGGATTTTAAGCCTCATATGGTTGGTATCGGTCCTTTTATTCCACACAAAGACACACCCTTTGCTCACTACAGTGCAGGCAGTGTACAGATGACACTGAAGCTTCTATCTATAATCAGATTAATGGAGCCCAGAGTGCTGCTGCCGTCTACTACGGCGCTGGCTTCCCTCATGCCTGATGGTTGCGAGCAGGGCATACTAGCAGGTGCCAATGTTGTTATGCCAAATTTATCCCCGGATATAGCAAAGAGCAAATATATATTGTATAATAACAAGAGTTCTGTTGGAGCACAGGATGCAAACGCGCTACTTGTCCTTAGACAGAGACTTAACAAAATCGGGTATACAATCAGTAATTCCCGTGGAGATTATAACTGACGGAAAAGAAATTCTGATCCGAAAGAAAGTCCAGCGGTGATATGTCAAGTAAGGAGTGATTAAAAAAACACATATTTTTTAATATATTTCAAAAAAACAAAATAGTACCACCTAAGCCCCAAGGTGATATCAAAAAAGGGGCAAAGACTCAG